>JAPVWK010000135.1 GCA_028572065.1 Candidatus Methanophagales archaeon | reverse complement strand
GTTGTGCAGTTTACCGTCTCTGAGTACTTCTCGTGTCAGACGCACATCGCCGGGGTTGTCTTCTACCAACAAAATCTCTATCGAGTTTCCTATCATTTTTCACTCCATTTTCGTAATTCTGATTTTGAGATTCGCATATAAATATGCTTTTTGTATGATCCGGGTGCATTCGCTTTTCATAACTCAAATGGTCATCATATACTAAAAAGGTATGGGTTGCTAAGCCATATTGCTTTTCCTTATAAAATCACGCTGGTGTCCCATAAGCCCAATCCACTATGTCCCGGACTTTATTCCAAAGATCTAAATCCTTAACGCTTTTGATATTCATGTTGCATGGTCCCTTTTGATCCCCGACTTGGTATTGTGAAGAAGAACGTTGTGCCTTTCCCGAGTTCTGACTCCACCCAGATCCGTCCGCCGTGCCGTTCCACGATCTTCTTGCATACCGCAAGTCCGATGCCTGTACCCGAATACTCGCCCCTGCCATGCAGCCGCTGGAATATCACAAAGATACGCTCAAAGAATTCCGGCTCGATCCCGATGCCGTTGTCCGTGACCGAGAAGAGCCATTCCGCTTCTTTTTGCTCTGCCGAGATGTGAATATGCAAAGGCTCTTCGCTGCGGAATTTAATGGCGTTACTTACCAGGTTCTGAAATAACTGAACCAGTTGCGAGTCATCTGCCATCACAGTCGGCAGGGCATCATGGGTCACCACTGCGCCGCTCTCTTCGATCGTCACTTTCAGATTCGTGAGCACCTGCACAAGCACATCTTCGCAGTTCGCCTGCTCTAATGGTTTGCCACGTGTACCCACACGCGAATACGCTAACAGGTCATTTATCAGCGTTTGCATTCGGTTCGCACCATCCACAGCATAACCAATGAACTCGTCCGCATCAGAATCGAGTTTCCTCCCATAACGCTGTTTCAACAATTGCATATAGCTTGACACCATACGCAGCGGCTCCTGCAGGTCATGGGACGCGATATAGGCAAACTGCTCCAGTTCGGCATTAGAACGCTTCAGGTCTGTCAAGCTCTTGTGCAGTGCCTTTTCAACATTCTTGCGCTCGGTAATATCCTTAACTAATAGTAAATTGTTATGTCCAAGAACTGAAATCTTTTTTGCCATAAGCCATAACAAATCAAGCACTTCCTCGAACTTTGCCAGCGACATTTCCGGCATCTTTTCAAAAGCATCAAGCATTTCATTTGCATCAGCATCATTTTTTTTTTGCATAAATTTCCATTTCTTTTTTGCTGGCACCCATTACATTACTTTGACCGATCAGCCAGTTTGTAATGTGTTTACCACCAACAATTATTGGAGCGCGGGCATCCACAAAACCACAGCTAAGGCATTTGCCATAGGTTGGTTTCATAAGTGCCTTTGCTTTTTCTCCAAGGATCTTATCAGACTTTATACAGTTTATATTTCCTTTTTCTGTGCTTCTGGTTATCTCGCATACACGACAGAAATTGCTTGCTTTTGTAATTGGCCTGCCATCAATATCTGAAATGATAGATGCTACATCATTTGCAGCGGCAAAAGCATCTTGAATTTGCTGAAGGTCTTCTAAATCAATTAAATCCGTTATAGAAACATTCTTAACCTCTTTATCCGGCGATAAGATATAATCGAGTTTTATCCTGAGACGGTTCTCACTTTCTCGCAGCGCTTCTTCGGCACGTTCACGCTCCTTCTCCAGTTCGAGGGAATGCAGACCAAAAGCAATATCCCCTGTAACCTCTTTAAGTAAGGCATGCTCTTCTTTATCTGCAGCAAGCTCTGCAGGGACTGCAACAGAAAGCAACCCATAAATCGTTCCTTCGTGTTCTAACCGGATGGTCATTGCTCTTCTGCCGTCATACTGTTCCACCAGAGGACAATCCGTGCAGGTGGAGACCGGATCATCTATTACTACAACATCAGATTGCACCAACGCTTTTTGTCCGCATTCGATCAACTCTCCATGCTTCAGTCGTTCGACCATAAACTCAAAAGCCTCGCCCAACCCTGCTTCTGCCGTGGTTACAAGTTTACCGGAGTCATCTAACAGAGCTATCCAGGCGCTATGATAGCCACGTGTTTCAATAAGATTATTGCATGCACCTTGAAGCAGCCTGCCACGGTCTTTTTCCTTTGTGATAAGTTGATTAACATTTCGTATAGAACGTAGCACAAGGTTGAGATGTGCCATCCGCACCTCCAGATGCTTGCGTTCTGTGACGTCACGCGCAACCACCAGCAGACGTTCACGCCCCCCCAATGACCGCACTTCTCATGCTTACTTCCACCCAGAAAGGACGACCGGTTTTGTGCTTAGCCATCATTCGAAAACCTGTGGCTCCCCTGCTGCTGCCTTCTTTATCCTCCCTATAGCGTCTTTCTGGGTGTACGGCGCTTCGTCCATGCTTATGCTTTGCATGTTGAGTCTGCGGAGTTCCTCACGGCTATACCCATGCATCTCACACGCCATGTTGTTGACGTTAAGTATTGCTCCGGTCTCTATGTCCTGAATAAAAAGAGCATCATTGATCGAATCGAAAATTATCCGAAATCTATCCTCACTCGCACGCAGCGCCTCATCCGCTCGCTTACGCCTCGACATATTCACAAGAAGGCCAATGATGATCAACGTTTGAAAGATAAAAAACGCAATTAGAGCCCAAATCAGCACTTTGTTCTCTTCATAGAACGAGTAAGGCTTGTTGATAACAATACCGTCTTCGGGCAAGTCGGAAACCTTGATACTCCACCGTTTCATCTGCCCGTAATCAAACATATATTGGGTTTGCGGTTCTGTTAAAACAGGAATGTCCTGCACCGCTTCCCCTGCAAGGATGCGTTGTGCCATCTCTGCTGCGACCTGGCCATGATAAAAACCGCCAAACAGTTTACCACCAACGATACCATAAGGCAAAACCTGGACAGAATAGCCATACATTGGCCGTGCACTTGCTCTGGATACGCGCGCGGCAGCTTCTCCGAAAGAGTAATACCTTCCCGACTTATCGTGATTGTATGTACCAAAAAGCACTATGGTATCATCGGATAATTTGTTTACCTCATTCTCTATCTGCTCCAGGGATAAACTTTCATCAATACGGGTCGTCCTGACATCTTCATAATATTTAAAATTCTCTTGTATCTGGCCCCAGAGATATTCCCCCGTAGGTGTGTTGTCAACAATAAAGACTATCTGCTTGGTCTCCGGATGCAATTTTAAACCAAGGTCTATTGTTTCTTTTATCGACTGAAGCTCAATAAGCCCTGTAAATTCTTCTGGATCTATAAGAGCAGGAGCTTCAAGATTATTTACGCCGCAGAACACTACTGGCGTACCTGGAAATATATCCTGGTGATACTCACGGAGAAAATTGAATGCGTTATCATCAGAAGATATAATCAGATCAAATGTTTGGTTGCCGTATTTATACTTATACAACTCATATAATTTCTCTTTGTATGGACTATCATATTTTGTGGCTTTAGAATCCATATATTCTATCCTGAGCTCAATGTCGTTTTCTTCGGGTTTTAAGACTGATTCTACCCCATTTACAATAGCGTCAGTCTGAGCAAAACCTTTGTTATACGAATTCAGCACAAGCACTCGCTTCGTCTGCTCCTCCTGTGAATTCGCTACCGGAATAAAGACGGAGAGGCTAATAATAATAAGGGCGATGGTAATAACAGTGACAAAAAATTTAACAGGATGACTGTGTGTGTTCTCTCATGTGCTTGCCATATCGGTTTTATGTGCTTTCTGATTCATGCCAACGATAAGTTGCATCATTATTCTTATTGGGCGTCATGTACTGGCCTATTTACACGAGAGGGTTGTCTTCACATAAAAGCTTTTCGGTTGGTCGTTTGTAGTACCGAACGATGCGGATATGAGTGTGCAGGGCTAATTTCATATCTGCAATTAATCCTGCATCACCCAAATACACGCGCTATATCTACCTGTGGCACCATTTAGAGAACTCACAGAAGGCAGCAGTTCGTTTTTCCCGAAACAACTCCTCTCGGCCCAAGAAGATAAAAAGTTGTGGCGGGCATATGCACATCAATTTTGGTGCTAATATACATACCCCGCAAGTAAAGGATCAGGCATCATGTCTGTCGCCATAAACTCATCCTCGAAGACTGCATCTACGGGTTCTATCTCTTCTGCTACTATTTGTACGCCAGCCACGATTTTACCTCTTATAGTCTTCTGCATTCTGTCCTGTATCAGGAGTCCATCAGATTCGTGCACTAAGTCGTCTATTGATAGTAGTATGTCTAGCACTAAGCGTTCCGCAGCTTGTAAGCTTTCCGAAGACCCGGTCGGTACAGGTCTATCACCATTTTTTTCTGCTGCTATCGCGAGATCCACCACGATATTGCCGTTTACCGCTTGCTGCGTTACCTCTTCTGTCTTAATTCCCGCGGATTCCCGCACTAACTCGTCTATTGATAGTAGTATGTCCAGCATAAATCGCTCTGAGTTAATAGTGCTGCCATAAGTCCCGTCTCTGACAGGACCAATAATTCCCGTTACATCTTCTACCTCTATTTTCATGTTTATCACATTTTCATATTCCATTTTTTGTCTCCTTTTTTTTGCAATCGTTTGGTAAAGCTATATAGTTGAAAAGGCACTAAAAAAGGTTTCGTATGTATCTAGTTTTTTAGCGAATATGTGCAATTTTTTTTAGTGATATGTTATAAAAAAATGTGATGACGCGGAAAATTATGTGGGGGACGGCGGAGAGTTGTTGCTATGGCACAACATCATGTGGATTTCGGTGTGCTTGTGACACTTACTGCGCGTATTAGACGTCATTAGGGAACTCCCAGTAAATAGTTTACCCAGTTTGATAAAAATTATTGAAAAATGATACAGTCCTGGTAAATTATTATTTGTGAGTTCCCTAATACGAGAGCAGACAAAAACTAAGAATCATTACTACGAGCGGAAAATAAACGGACTGAAAAATAAGTATGGGCTATACTTTAAGGGATGCAAAAAGATTATTGAGGGCAGAAAAGAGGAAGAAATATTTGCGGAATGGGATGATTTTATGCAATGGGAAAATTATGACGAGGCACTGAGATATTGGACTGAAGCAGAATAGCGAATCAAATGACGGTATCGCTGATTTTAGCGGTGTTAACATCCTGCAACTTTGTCTTGGATATAAACGTTATAGAGGCGAACATAGAACCAAAAACGCAATTGCTGCGTGCAAAGGCGATATTTAAACAGATTTATTTGTTTAGCTAGCAGATTAAGAATGGGGCGATTACTCGCCCCTTCTCATCTCAGAACGGTACGTGAAAGTTTCCCTTCATACCGCTCAAGCATTTCATAACCCTTTCTGTATCGGGCAGCAGTTTGTTTCTGTGGCATTCCTGT
>JAPVWK010000134.1 GCA_028572065.1 Candidatus Methanophagales archaeon | reverse complement strand
GCTTGCGATGGATATACATTGAGCTGCAGGTTTTCCGTTAGGTACTTCCTGCCGTGCTTCACCAGCTCTACGCTTCTACGCAAATGTTCTTTGTCGTCCAATGCCGCCATTGCTGCTATTAACGCGATGCTATTAACGGTAAATGGCATCGAAACTTTTTTATAAATGCTTGCAAGCCATTTCGGAACTACAGCATAACCAACCCGAAGCCCTGCGAGCCCAAACGCCTTCGAGAATGTTCTCAATACAAGCACATTATCTTGATCTTCTACCAGTTTCAGCAACGAAGAGTCCGCAAATTCAGCATACGCCTCGTCCAGGATGACCATTGCCTCAGGAACAGATTGTGCTATTTCTCGTACTGCATCCGCGGAGATGCAATTCCCTGTGGGGTTATTAGGTGATGCAATAAAGATTAATCGCGTTTTCTCTCCCGCAGCCGAAATTAAATCCTTGACCGAAATGCTAAAGTCGCTTTCTCGCGTTAAATACTTCGGTTTACCGCCTGCTATTTTTACTAGCGACTCGTACAGCGAGAAAGTTGGTACCGGTATTATCGCTTCATCTCCGTCTACAATAAAGATCTTGACTAGTGTGTCAAGGACACCATCTACGCCGGCACCTATGACAATGTTCTCTTTTCCTATACCGGTATATACAGCGAGTCTTTCTCTAAGCAGTTTCTCCGTTCTTTCCCAGGGATACACGCTCAAGGGCAATTCACCTTCTTTTATGCTATCTAATATTTCTGTTAGCACTTTTGGGCTAGGACCCAGCGGATTCTCGTTTGAACTCAGCTTTATCGAGCCTTTTACCAACTTACCGGGTTTGTATTCTTCTAGTTCCTTTAATGCCGGACGGATGGGTACTTGCATAATAATCATAGTATTCGTTTGTTATGTATAAATAATTATCAAATAATGCTACCTATTAGAAATGGGTACTGCAAGATAAGGGCGGTGTTTTAAGAAGGGAATAGGAGCGACTGAAATGAAAACTGAAAATGTCGTTAAAAAAGTAGCTTTTTTAATTGCTTTCGTGCTGGTCACGAGTGGTACTGCTTTTGGTGCTGCTATAAGCCCATCAACTTCAACCGCGGAATATTGGGCTGTTATAGTAGGAGGTAATTCTGTATATGCACATCATGATGCCGCAGATATGTACAATGCGCTCAATAGGGCATCAGAGAATTGGGATGCGGGCCATATCCGATTTTTAGTTAACGAAAATGCAACAAAGGCAAACATCAGGGATGCTATACAGTGGATGGCAAATGAAGCGAGTGCAGAAGATACTTGTATATTCTATTTCACTGGTCACGGAAAGAATTGTAGAGATTTAAATGGTGATGAGAATGATGGTCTTGACGAGTTAATATCTACTTTTTACAATGAAGTAATATTAGATGACGAGCTTGAAAAATGGCTCGGTGAGGTGAAAGCGCAGAAAAAAGTTGCGATTTTAGATGCTTGCTATAGTGGCGGAGTTCTCACACCACATCAAATAGAAGACGAAGCATCAGATACGTTTGATCTTGGTGGTTTTGCAAGCGATCTCGAAAAGGCAAATTGCCATGTATTAGCATCTTGTCAGGCGAATGAAAGTTCTAGTGACGTGGATGGATTGAATAATGGCATATTTACTTATTATATCGTACAAGGGCTGTGGGGTGCCGCGGACGAGAACGATGATGCAAGAATTTCGGTTCGTGAATTATATGATTACTCTTACACAAAAACGGTTGAGTTCCAGGAAATCGTTCTGAATCAAGAAGAAGAACCGCAGCAGCCGCTATTATGGCCCGAAGAGGATACTGCGAAGAATGTCTATCTTATTACGTTAAAGAAATCTGTCCCCAAAGAGATCAAGGTTCCTGACGATTATCGCACTATACAGGAAGCAGTGGAAGCAGCAATGCCCGGTGACGTAATAGAAGTTTCTACTGGTTTTTATAACGAAAACGTAATAATAAATAAACCTCTGGCCGTCAATGCCCCGCATCAGGATTCTGTAATACAAGCAGCCGATACTTCTCTACCTTGTATGCTTATTACAGTAGATAACACTTCTATTTCTGGACTATCATGTCAAAAAGGTTCTTATGGAATATGGCTCATGAAATCCAATAACGGCTGCATCTCTAACTGCTCCTGCTCAAACAACGAAGATCACGGAATATTTCTCGTTTCTTCGGAGAACAACAGCCTCTCTCACAACAACTGCTCGAACAACGAAGATCACGGAATATTTCTCGTTTCTTCGGAGAACAACAGCCTCTCTCACAACAACTGCTCGAACAACGAACAATGTGGCATTTTACTCTATGATTCTCGCAACAACAGCCTCTCTCACAGCACCTGCTTGAACAACGACCGATGTGGAATTGTGCTCGATTCTTCGGGCAGCAATAGCATCCTAAACAGCACCTGCTCTAACAACGAAGGTGGTATTATTCTCAAGTCTTCCACTAACAACACGCTCACGGGCAACACAGCAAACTTGAATGAACAGTATCATGGAATTGCACTAATCGCATCAAATAACAATGGTATAATAGACAACAATGCCTCTAACAATTTTCAGTGTGGCATAGCTCTATTTGAATCAAGCAATAACAACGCTATTATACGCAACACCGCTAGCAACAACGAGAACGGTATCTACCTATACTTTTCTAAATGCAACACGTTAAGGAATAATCTGATGTATGGCAACCGCTACAACTTTGGAGTTGATAGTTATTCCGATTTTGAGAACGACATTGACACCAGCAACACCGTGGATGGAAAAACAATTTACTACTGGATTGATCGGCAGGATGAACAGATTCCAGACGATGCAGGCGTTGTAGTAGTTGTGAATTCCATGAATATCACGGTCCGGGATCTGACACTAACGAATAACAGACAGGGAGTCTTATTTGCATACACACTAAATTCGAAGATCGAGAACGTTACCGCATTGAACAATTGGGATGGCATCCGTCTGATGTCTTCGAGCAACAATACGCTCATGAATAACAACGTATTGGGCAACGACTGTGACGGTATCTGGTTGTGGGATTCAAGCAACTATAACCTGCTCACGAGCAACACCGTCCGCAACAACAACTATAGTGGCATCCGCGTTGAGGAATCAAACAGCAACAAAATTTATCTTAACAATTTCATAAACAACAATGATACGGTCCATTCTGAGAATTCAACCAACATCTGGAACACCACCGAAGAAATACCCTATACCTACAGCGGTTTCACTTACACAAACCACATGGGCAACTACTGGATCGATTACACCGACATTGACTCAGACAGCAATGGTATATGGGATAATCCGTACATCATAGATTCAGATAGGGACTACCAGCCGTTGGTGATGCCCGGGGAGAACTATTTTGCAGCACCAAAAAATGTGCTCGATACAGGCCAGCCTGCGAATCCATACCCCAGCATCATGGGATGCCATACAGGTACAATCAAAACAAATCACACGATTATCGCAACCAAACTCTACACTTATCATTGTGAAGACACGGGCGGTCATACGGAATATGCAAAAATATGGAACGCAACATGGGACGCAACCGCAACATGGGAAGGATACGGCAGCGATTGGAATAACATTGTATTCGACAAAACCGTTGTTCTATTAGCAAATGAAACCTATAACTACACCATACGCACAGGCTCATATCCTCAGATTCATCACAATAAGATTTTAACACTACCGGATGGAGAATTTACGTGCCTTAAGTTTACGGATGCAAATGGACGGGTTTATTATGATATGATTCCCGCTATTAGGCTCTTCCAGTAACGTTCTTATTTCTAAGAAAGTCTTAGCGGCTGCCCGTAATAGGGTTATGTTGCGAATAGAGGAAAGAAGTGAAGAAATAAATAAGTCTAATAGAAATATGGATAACATGGTAGAGACCTGTGGCATATGCAAAGAAAGAGAAGCGACAACGAAGTGCGGGATTTGCGCGATTCCGTTGTGTGAAACGTGTGCGATTGAAATAACGATAGAGGACACACATCCTGCACATCGTATTAAAGGCATAACGACACCGGGGATAACAGGCGAGGCAGTGAAGAGGAAGATAGTGTGCCCGGGGTGCGTTGCCGAGGTGGATATTTTCTGAACATGACGACGGAAAAAAACAGACCTTTTGTATTCATAAATCTCGCAATGAGCGCGGACGGTAAGATTTCAACTGTGCACCGGCGACAGACACGGATAAGCGGTAATGAAGACTTTGATCGGGTGGATGCGCTCAGAGCGGAATGCGATGCGATAATGGTAGGCATAGGCACCGTGTTAGCGGATGACCCGTCTTTAACCGTGAAGTCCGAGAATAGACGGCGGGCTAGGACGAAAGTGGGAAAAGCTGAGAATCCACTGCGAGTCGTGGTAGACAGTAAAGCGCGGACGCCGGTTGATGCGGAGATACTGAACAAGGGCGAAGGAAGTCGTGTAATCGCGGTTTCGGAACAGGCGATAGTAGAGGACGTGGGAAAGTTGGGCGATAAAGCAGAGATTAATGTCTGTGGCATGGATGCAGTGGACTTAAAAAAACTTTTATATTTGTTATGGCAGCGTGGCGTAAACCGGTTGATGGTCGAAGGCGGTGCAACGCTTAACTGGTCTTTACTCTCGCAAGAACTCGTGGACGAAGTTTATATATACGTTGGCAACATAATAATAGGTGGCGAGGATGCACCGACACCGGTAGATGGTTCCGGGTTTATCAGTGAAGATGCGATGACGAAGCTGGAGCTTATTAATATCGAGAAGCTGGACGAGGGTGTATTGTTGCGATGGCGTGTTCGAAAAGAATAGGAAAGGTGAGGTGAGAAGAAATATGAAACTGCCGGTTGATATAAAGGATATAAAGGATTTTGCGTACATTACGAGCCGGAAACTGCTGAACGAGCAAGGTGAGAAGAGTGGCGAAGTGTTTATGTGGCGTAGAAAAGGCGAGTAAGTATTTAACTATAAGCTTAAGTGCCCGTACTGTGGTGAGGAGCAGGAATCAAGCGTGGTCTTCAAAAAGCGACCTTACAGAGTAAGATGTAGCAACTGCGATAAGAGTATTATGGTGGAGAAGCTGGGTAAGAAGTAGTGCCAATCTACGAATTATCACAGGGACGTTAGCAACTCTTCTGTCTTCTTAACATCTGCTTCTCTTCCCTGCTCATCAAAAAATTGGTGGTGTATCAACATCAGTTAAAATTCACCTCCTGCAGATATAATTTCAACCTCACCCTTTATAAATCTTAAGTTATTACTTTTCATCATTCTGGACTTAAACACATCATAAGATTCTTCAGATACGTACCTCATTAGGATGAGGTTGAGAATTGTCTCCAGACCTTTAGTGGTCCATCTCATCCATTTGTGTTTCGTCCTTTTCGCTATTTCTCCCATTAACCGCTCTATAAGATTTGAATTCCATGGT
>JAPVWK010000133.1 GCA_028572065.1 Candidatus Methanophagales archaeon | reverse complement strand
GTTACTAAAGATAAGATTTTATTATTAGACAAAATATCTAAAGAGTATTTTGATTTTAAGTTCGAACAATTTAAGCAAAGTATATCTACGAAAGAAAAAAGTAGGTAGAATAAGATGTATTTGTATTAATTCGTAGAACATCTTAAATCTTTTCTTCGGGTGGTTCACTTCATTTAACAGGTAGATGTTCTGTTCCACAACTTCGTAACACTATCCAAATTCCGCTTTTGGCGGGACATCGCATAGCTCTAGAAATGTGTACAAATTTTTGGAGGGACCGCAGTGAGTATAAAATAATAAACACATTTAACCTTACCTTATGGCGTTACGAACTCTTATTAGACGTTACAGGAAAGATTGAGATTGATAATTACGAGAAAAATGAGTGAGAAAGGCATAGAAGACTTATAGACAGAAGTGGTGATGTGTTAGCTTTTATAATACAAAGAGAGGGATATGAAACAAATTATGACCACAAAAGTAAAAGTATCATTTCCTATGGTGGAGAAGACATTAACAGTTGAGAGAAACGTAGAAGCAGATGAAAACGTTACAGCAGCGGTTATGCGGCTGCTCTCTGAGGTTGCTGTCCTATCAAAAACAAGACAAGGAGCTAAAACTTTAGAACAGGCGATAACAAAAGGTCCAGCAGAAGTGAAACCATTAGAGAAGAGTAAGAATTTTGCTTTACTCCACGTATAAGAAAGAACGCTTGCCTTTCTTTTGAAAAGGAACCTAAAAACCTTCCTTCGCTATTGGCTGAGACGGGCTTATCGTCCCGCGAGTTCATCTATTTCCGCTAGAAATTTGACAGATGATTTGTTCAATTCCATCGCCTGTTCACTCAATTTTGTGAGCGTGTTGATAGAGCCTGCGACCAGGAACCGCAAAATACGATAGTCCTCTTCCCATAATAATAAGTTCTTCATTTGTTCCTTCCCGATCTCATGATACCATTCATCATGTCGCCAGATAAGAATCACACCCAGAATGCTGACTGCTTCCTCTACCTTCAAATCCTCTAATTGCGATAACTTGAAGGGTAACTCATCCACAACGAACCCAAAAGGATTCTTGACCGCGGGTAACTCCTCTAAAGAGATCTGGACATGCTTCATAATACCGGGCAGAGCCATAAAGAGTTCCGAAGTACGTACGTGCCCACCGAAGTACGTGATGAGCGTTCCTTTCGGTGTAGCGACATAGATTTCCGCACCTCGTTTGCCCTCACCTATTTTATGGATTACATGTGCAGCCACCATACCCGGTATCTTCCTCAGAACCGTGGGATATGAGATGGTAGTAGCCTTAGCTATGGCATACTTGCTGGACGGGCCATTCTTGACAAGGAATTCGAGAATAGATCCAATGTGTTCATCACCTAGCATTTTCATGATCTGTTTATACTTTAGCGGATATGAACATAAAAGGATATGTTTATACGTTTATATAAGAAATGTAAGAAGTACACGAGTAACAAAAATGGAAGAATGGACAGCGAAAAGGATTGAAGAACTCTTTGAACGGGACTTTCATGAGCTCGGCGAGGTTGCAGATTCCATCAATCGTGAGAACGGGAACATGGTAACTTTTGTTGTGAACCGGCATATAAACTACACAAATATATGCGTTTCCCGCTGTCCTCTGTGCGCTTTTTACCGCGATATGGGCAGTAGCGAAGCGTATATAATGAGCATAAACGCGGTGCTTGATAGAGTTGCGGACGCGGTAAAGATAGGCGCTACGGAACTTCACATTGTCGGGGCGCTAAACCCGGAAATACGGCTGGAATACTTCGAGAAGATATTTGGACGGATAAAAAGTAAGTTTCCACAGGTCATAATAAAAGCGCTGACAGCAACGGAAATACACTTCCTTTCGCAGTTAGAAGGGCTGAGCGTAGAGGAAGTGCTATTGAGATTGAAAGAAGCGGGACTGCAAGCAATGCCCGGCGGTGGTGCGGAGATTCTCGATGACGAAATACGAAAAGTAATCTGTCCGAACAAGCTAAAAGCGGAAGAGTGGCTCAGGATAATGGAGCTAGCACATGGCATAGGACTAAAGAGCAATGCCACAATGCTATTCGGGCATATAGAAAAGCCAAAACACAGAGCTATTCATCTATACAAGCTCTGGCAGTTACAGGAGAAGACAGGCGGGTTTGTTTCTTTCATTCCGCTTCTGTTCCACCCAAAAAACACAGAACTCGAAACGCTGGTTGAAGAGCGGACTAATCCTGTGGATATTCTCAAAACGATTGCGGTTTCAAGAATTGTACTACGCAATTTTAAGAGTATAAGAGCGTATTGGATTTCACTCGGCGAGAAACTAGCTCAAGTAGCTTTGAACTACGGTGCGAACGATTTAGACGGTACGATTATGGAAGAAAGAGTAACACACGCGGCCGGTGCGGAAACACCGCTTATGCTACCGGTAAACAATATTTTAAGTCTTGTAAAAGAGATAAACAAAATACCAGCGGAACGAGACACTTTTTACAGTATTCTGAGGGGGTATCCATGAGCATAAAAATAGGTAAATTCGGATTCGTGAATAATTTCTTGCCATATTACCGGCTTGAGCAGAACGGAGTGAGGGTAATAGAAGCATTGCCAAAGAAGCTAGCCGCGATGTTTGACGAAGGGAAAATAGATTATGCCCCGGTTCCTTCGTTCTATTACCTGAGGAACAAGGCTAAGTTGAGGACCTACGATTTTTGTGTCGCGTCTAAGACAAGCGTTTTGAGCGTCATTCTCGTTTCGAATGGTAAACTGCGTGAGGAGGATAACCTAGCTATTGCCGTAACGAATCAAACAGTGACATCACTGAATCTACTAAAAATCATTCTGCGGGAGCGAGGTCAGAAAAATCGGATTGTTGTTATGGATGGGTATAAAACAAGCGAATTGCTTAAGTGCTGTGATCATGCACTTGTTATTGGGGACGAAGCAATCAAGGCAAGGATGCGATATAATGTAGTTATGGATTTGGGTGAGGCTTGGCAAGATTTAACCGGTTATCCGATGGTATTCGGGATTTCGGCATCGCATAAAGGGCAGGATATGAGTGAAATAAACCGGAAAGTGATGGACTCGGTTGAGTGGGGGCAGAAGAACGTTGCTGAAATTGTAGCGGTAGCCGAGAAGAAGTTCGGAATGCCAGTAGAATTCCTCGAAGAGTATTTCAGATCGCTTACATTTAAGATGGGTGCGAAAGAGAAGAGAGGGCTTGAGCTGTTTGGGGAGAAATGCCATGAATACGGATTGCTCTGAATGGACTGTTTATGTAGATAAGAATGTGAAGGGGATAGATCTGGATTTTGAAGAAACGCAGCATCTGTTCGAGTTGCCATTACCCGTGGTGGGTAGAATTGCAGATGAGATACGCCGTGAAAAGTGCGGTGAACTTGTGACGTTCGTTATTGACCGTAACATAAGCTATACAAACCGATGCGTATCGAGTTGCAAATTCTGCGCGTTTTACGCACGGACTAAAAAAGAGAGTTATGTGTTGAGTAGAGACGATATTTTAAGCAAGGTCAAGGAAACGGTTGACGTTGGCGGTACGCAAATACTCATTCAAGGCGGACTGAACCCGGCAATCCGGATTGACTGGTTTGAGGATTTGTTTGCCGCGATAAAACGTGAATTCCCGGACGTGCAACTGCACAGCCTCTCGCCACCGGAGATAGATTTCATTGCAAGGAACGAGGGTCTGAACGTAATAGAAACGCTGGAACGGCTGCGAGCAGCCGGGCTGGATTCTTTGCCAGGTGGCGGTGCGGAGATTCTGAGCAATAGAGTTCGGCAGGTTATTAGTCCAGATAAGATCGGTGCAAACCGTTGGATTGAAGTAATGGCGGCTGCACACGATATAGGCATGAAAACCACGGCGACTATGATGTTCGGGCATGTTGAAACCAACGAAGACATTGTGGAGCATCTATTCAGGATACGGGCTTTGCAGAACAGAACGGGGGGGTTCACGGCTTTTATCCCGTGGACGTTTCAGCCGCAGAATACGGCGCTGTACGAGATTATAAAGAAGCCGGTGTCGGCAACAAGATATTTGCAGGTGTTAGCGATTTCGAGGATTGTTTTGCATTCTATACGGAATGTGCAGGCTTCGTGGCTCACGCAGGATTTCGAGGTGGATAAGCTGGCTCTGTTTTTCGGTGCGAATGATTTCGGGGGTACGATACTGGAGGAGAATGTTGTGACTGCCGCGGGAAAGGAGTATAAACCGGCGAGGGTGGAGGAGATTATTAAAGCGGTGGAATCGGTGGGTAGGCCCGTGGCGCAGCGGAATACGGGGTATGAGGTATTGGGTGGGTGAAGGTTCAAGCGTATCAGAAGCAGTGACGCGCAGGATTTACGCTGAGTGCTTTCAGAACGAAGCCAGGTACGCACTGCTATACGCTGTTGCACTCACCTTATCATTTTATCTCTTCTTTCAGTTTGTCTATAATTTCCTCTGCCTCTTCCAGTATCTCTTTTATCTCTTCTTTTGAGTAAGAAGTAATTGGTCCCGGTGGATACCGTGCCTCATATTAGAATGCCGTTAATTCCCGGCCAAGGTCAAGATATTATAGATTATTCTTTTAACCTGCACGAATCTATCCACTCTTCTTTTATTTGTATCTTTCAAAATTAAGAGGTCTATATCACTATCCGCTGTAGGATTACCATAAGCATAAGAGCCAAATAGAATAATCTTTAGAGGCTTATATTCACTCTTCAGCTTCTCAACAATCTCTGATAATATATTCTTCACTTCTTCTTTCATTTCAAGTCCTCTTCCGGGTTTGTTTGCGTTCCTCATGTCTATGGTACGGTGTTTTAGATTTATAAAGATTTACCTCCTCCATAGCGACTAATTGCGTATATCGTGCCAAGCGTATCTGAAGTTCCCCGAAGGGGAATTTGGGCGAAGATGCAAAGCACCGAAGCCCGATACGCTCTGTTATATGAAGTTGCGCTTGTTTGCTACAATTGTTCGCCTCATTTAAAAAGATCCTTGTCATTGAACATGGTACAATAGGCATCCTTCTCGCTTATGCACCGGCTTGGACATACTTCACAAAAACCGAGTTGTTCATCCCACGTTTTTGAAATTACGTCCAGCATTTTATTAACCATTCTATCGTTAAGCTTTGGAAAATACGATTCTATCATTTCATACGAAAGGTGTACCACCTCGATTCTACTCGATAGTTTTTGTAAGATAATATCCTTCATCTCCTTCGATATATAAATTGAGAACTCAGCAAGGGCTTCGTCACTGATTTTGTGTTTCTTTAGTCGTTTTCCAACATCTTCCTTCATCTTGTCGTATATGCCCATAGATAATTCCATGCGTGTTCGGTTAAGTAACCCATCGCGCCATCAACCTCTCCCGTTTAACATTAGGATCGCATCCTTGACCTTGATAAATGTTGTATAATGTGAGCATATCCAATTTCAGCCCCATACATTCAAGTACTTCAGTT
>JAPVWK010000132.1 GCA_028572065.1 Candidatus Methanophagales archaeon | reverse complement strand
GGTATGATTGGAACCGTGAAGTCTAAACATGGGGCCATAAAGAACCCTACCCGTGTGTCGTTTGTCGGATTCATGAGTAATGGCGAGGGTCAAAAGATCAATCTAAAAGAGTCGAAATTTCATGAATCCGTTCCCAAAAGCAAGATAAAAAATCTGATAGTTATAGTTGGGACAAAAATGGATAGCGGTAAAACAACCTGCAGTACCAAGCTAATTAAGGGTTTCTCGGAGAAGTGGGTAAGAGTTGCCGCATGCAAATTAACGGGAAGTGTCTCACATCGAGACCAGGATGAAATGAGATCGGCTGCGGCTACATTTACAACTGATTTTAGTGATTATGGATTCCCATCTACGTATCTATGCCCGAAACAAGAGTTGATTGATTTGTTTTTTACAATGCTATCTAACGTTGAAAAAATGAACGTGGACGTAACAATAATGGAAATCGCCGATGGTATCCTTCAAAGAGAGACTGCCATGCTTCTTGAAGACCCTTCGATTAAACAAATGATAAAAGGAATTGTGCTTACTGCGGAATGTGCACCCTCAGCACTCTATGGTGTCGAAAAGCTCAAAAAGTTGAATTACAATGTAATAGCCGTCTCGGGCACAATGACATCCTCTCCTTTGTCCGTAAGAGAATTTAGGGAACATAGTGAAATATCAGTGGGCTCATCTAAAGGTTCAGGAAAAGAATTAGTAAATATTGTTAAAAGTTTTATTGACAAAGAGCGATGAAAAGCCAATCTCCTGTGAAATTTGCTTTCAAATATCTTAAAGAATATAAGGCGAGGCTAGCTTTTGCTATTCTCTGCTCTATTATTTTTGTAATTGTTCCGATGCAAGTTCCAATCCTTACAGGAGCCTTAATTGATGGTATAACTGGAAATAAGGTGAAAATCTATGGACACATATTAGACCTGTCCCCAGAACAGATTCTCATCTTTGCCAGTGTAGGACTAATGATCATTGCAGCAGCTTATGGCATCACTGCATATTTTCGCACAACTTCAATCGCAAAGGTTAGCAGACATTTTGTATCTGAGCTACGAAAAGCTTTAATTCAAAAGTTAGAGCTGATGTCGTTAGACATTCATGGGAAATACGGGTCAGGAGAACTGCTAAGCCGCGTTATACTCGACACACAATCTACGAGGCAATTCGTTGAGAGCGTTTTCATTCGAACAATTATCAACATAGTCCGAGTAATCTATCCCGCGTCAATGTTAGTAATAATAAACCCTTTTCTTGCCGCCGTAGCGTCATCAATCTTGCCCTTTCAGTGGGTACTTACGAGAAACTTGCAAAAGAGATTACACCAGGCATCAATACAAGCACGAACAACTCGAGCTCAACTAACAACCATCGTGAAAGAAAATCTCGATGGAATTGAGACAATTAAAACTTCGAATGCCGAAATAAGTTCCGCCAATAAAATGTCCGAACAGGCCGAAGAGTTGGAATTTGCCGAGCTCCAGAGCAATAAGTATTCTGCACTGATTAGGGCTTCTGTATGGACTTTAACCTATACAGGATTTGCCTTAACCTGGTGGCTGGGTGGACAGATGGTCTTAGACGGGGATATGACAATTGGAACTTTAATAGTTTTCACAGGTTTTGTAGCCTTTCTTTATACACCATTCCGCCAATTTTCTAATGTTGTAAAGGTTTACCAAAAAGGAATTGTGGGTTTGGAACGCATACAAGAAATTTTGGATAAACCTTCTACCGTCCAAGACTCGCCAGATGCCACACCTCTAAAGGTAAAGAATGGAAAGATCGAGTTTCGAAATGTTTCATCTTCTTATGCTCAGCAAGAGGTCTTAACCGGCATTAATTTGACGATAGAAGCGAATGAGATTACGGCAATAGCTGGTAAAAGTGGTTCGGGGAAAAGCACGCTTTTGAAATTGATTACAAGGTTATATGATCCATCAGAAGGGCAGATTCTTATTGATGGTCAAGATATTAAGAAAGTTACGCTTAAATCGCTTAGATCCAGGATAGCCGTTATTCCTCAGACTCCTATAATTTTTAGCGGTACGGTATCAGAAAATATTCGAATAGGAAACCCAGATGCCAGCGATAAAGAAGTAGAAGAAGCATGTCAAGCTGCGGACGCTCTAAAATTTGTTGTTAATCTCAGAAAAGGGTGCGATACCCGTCTTGGTCAGGAAGGAGTGAACTTATCGGGGGGAGAGGCCCAACGAATTGCTATCGCAAGAGCCATACTCAGGAAACCAAAGATACTGTTGTTAGATGAACCTACCTCGGCGTTAGATTCTGAATCTAAATCATCTATACTGGCAACAATAGACCTACTTAAAGAAAGTATGACAATCCTATTGGTAGGGCATCATCTGAAAGCGATTAGTAAAGCAGATAGAGTTATTGTGATGGATAATGGAAAAATCGTCGAGGATGGAACTCATGAAGAACTTCTTTCTTCCCCGGGTCTATACAGTTTCTTGTATTCCGAAGACGGTGCATAAATAAGATGAACAACTCAAACACTATTCCAGAGTACAATGGAAATTATAATTCGTGTGAACACGAAACGATTGGTTTTTCAGGAAAGCGACGACCATTAACCGTCGTGTACCTTGGCCATCCTGACTCACCATTGAGGATTTTTATTATTGCAGGTCAACATGGGGATGAAAAGTACGGACGAAAAGCTGTAATTCGTTTGATTACGTCTCTCGGTAATAGTTTTAATTCATACTTTCCTTCAGTACGTGTAGCGATTTTATTAGATGCCAATCCAGACGGATCTTTTAGAAAGTCTCGAACGAATGAAAGTGGAATAGATCTAAATAGGGATCATCAGCGACTTGATAGCGACGAGACTCTTACCATACATCATTTTGTTAGGGCATGGAGACCCCATCTTATAATCGATGTTCATAATTATCCTTCCAGAAGGAGGCACTTGCTCGCAAAAAATCTAGTCATTAATCACGATCTATTTATTGACTTTCCAACCAATCCAGCCATCAGTCACTCTGTAGACGATACCCCCAAAAACGAATTTTTGAAAACTATTCAATCGGATCTTAAATCGCTTGACTTTATCTGTGAGAGATACACTATTGTAAAACCTTCGGGTAGGGTAAGACATAGCACACCGGATGTGATAGATGCAAGAAATTCTTTATCTCTAAGGTATAATACTTTTACAGTTCTGTTGGAAGGACGGAACCCCACGCGTGAAGAAGGAAAGGCTGGTAGGGAGCACATTATTTCAGCACAATATCAAGCATTATGTGCGATCTTGAAATGGGTTCAGGAACATCAAGACCTTTTCACAGATAGCCGTAAATATGTACCAACTGAGAAAGATAAAATTGCGATTCGTTCCAAGTATAGGCGTGCTGATCAGCCATTTAGGATGAGTCTTAAGAATTCAATAACAAAAATGACTGATGTTGTTGCTTTTCCCAATTATACTCCTTACTTAGAAATTACAAAGTATATCGAATTACCTTCTGCGTACGCTGTTCCGTTGGATAAAACGAAAGTGATTGAAATTTTGCGGAGACACGGATTTTTATCACAATTTCCGAACCACTCAAAGGTAGAACGTGTAGAATACTATATTATTCAATCAGTGAAGCCTTCAACCCGTGAAAATAGGTCGCCAAGAAAAATTTTGATACTCGTTAAAACGGAACAAAAGAGGCTTCATAACTTTATTATTTTTCCGATAAACCAAGAGGGAGGTCATTCTCTTGCAGTGTTTTTAGAGCCGGAATCTAAATACGGTCTTCATAGATATAATAATATGAATCTATCAATTATGCCCAACACACATTACCCAATTTTGCGAGTGTTGTAGTACAGATTCTAATGGTTATCCGTCATGGCAAAATAAGCGAAGCTGGCCTTTCCCTCCAGGTTTATGCTGGTGGCCCAAGGGTGCAATCCTGGATAAGAGAAAAAGCAGAGGAATTGGATTCGCTACTTTATGCGTTACAAACAAGCACAGCAAGCGAGATAATGCCTCGGTATTGGTATTGGCTTTCCTTGACTGTTAAGATTGTCGAGTAGAGCTCATAGCCACCTCCTCCCGGAAGCTGCTATGAGCCCCCTCACAGAACAGGACTTGAGGTTTTCCCTCATCCGGCTCTTCAGAAGAACCACCCTACCCTTTAAAGGATAGGTTATGAGTCCAGTTTTGTTGCCACCCTTTACCCGCCTCTTTGTGCGGTGGATGTGTCCCTCTCCCAACGGTTCAACCGCCAGCCCCTTTCCTTCACGGGCATTACCCCGCTTCAGCGGTACTATGAGCTGGTCCGACTCCCAGAGTGTCGTCTGTACTATCTTACCGTTTATAGGCTTGATAGAACCTACTCCTGTAAGGAGAACACTCTGGCTCTCCCGAGTTCCCATAATATCCATTTGATACCGTGTCACGGTCTCAGACCCCGTCACATGAACAACGTCGGCCACCGAGACGATGAATATTTCGGAGCTCGATCCCTTCACTTGCGTTGCAGCCCAGTATCCCATTCCCTTGGCTTCACCACAGCCTGTTACCAGACAGGATGCAAGGTTCAGTTCTGAGGTGGTGGCTAACCTTTCCTCAGGTTGGATTTGCACCAACTGGATATTATGAATTTTGCTCGGCACATTCATGATTTTTCATCCACGTACTTCCGATATACTACCATCAATTCATCATCTGAGAGTGTCTTCTTTGTATTCTCTGCCGCTATGCGAACCATTCTGAGAATGTCATCAGACTCTTCTTTGGTAAGGTTAATACCGCGTTTCTCAAACACATACCGTATTGCATGTGAACCCGAATGCTTACCTATTACAATCGCCCGCTCAAGTCCAACCTCCTGCGGGGCAAACGGTTCGTATGTCAAAGGATTTTTCAGGATGCCATCTACATGAACGCCGGATTCATGCGCAAATATATCGCTACCCACAATTGGTTTCGAGACGGGAATAGCACGCAAGGCTGCTTTCGCTACGTATTCCGACAGTACACGGAACCGTGCGGTATCAAAGCAGAGGTCTGTGTCCGCGATATGTTTGAGTGCCATAACCACTTCCTCAAGTGCTGCGTTTCCCGCTCTTTCTCCGAGTCCATTGACCGTAACACTAGCATATCTTGCGCCTGCTCTGACCGCTGCCAGGGTATTTGCCGTTGCCATTCCAAAATCGTTGTGGCAGTGTATCTCTATGTCAATATCTATTTCCGTCCTCAATTTGTTTATGAGTTCTGATGTTTGAAAAGGGTCAAGGATACCAACAGAATCGTCAAATCTCAGCCGGTTTGCACCGCAATCCTGAACTAATCCGGCAAATCGCATAAGAAAATCTTCTGCGCTTCTTGAGGCATCCACAGCACCAACACATACATAAAGCCCCTCCTCTTTGGCATATTCAATAACCTTTTTAGTCTCTTCAAGCACCCAGTCTCTACCCTTATTGAGAACATATTTCAGGTGAATATCAGAAACGGGTACAGCGATAGAAACCCTTTTAACACCACATTC
>JAPVWK010000131.1 GCA_028572065.1 Candidatus Methanophagales archaeon | reverse complement strand
TCCCTCAACCCTTTATGAACCGCATAGCAGTTGGTATAGAGTTTATAGGCCTGTTTGCAAAGATGAACTCATTTAAGTTCTTCGTTTATGTCAAGTGTAAGCTCCTAAGAAGCGGTCTCACAATTACCTTACAAACATTTTAACTCCTTCCTTTTAGATTTAAGGCTATATCAATCCACCTTTTTCTTCTGATTTTGGATTGTTTGGCAGCCACTTAACCACATCTACCCACATGAAATAGCGATGAGCCATTTATTCTAAACAGGTTCAAAGTAGATTGTGGATACCAAGAGATTCAACTTATATGGTTTTAATTAACAATTCAAAAATTGAACTTAAACATGCTGAGTATTTACTACCTTTTAAATTTATAGAAATGTGGAAAAGTAAATATCATACAGATCATAAAATATTTGTATCATTGATTCCTTTCGTAAGAAATCTTATTGAGTATACTAAAGGGCGCAACGACCCTGATTATATAAAATTAACAAGCCTATTACATTATAAAGATAATACCGAATCAATCCGTACATCTGAAGTTTTAAAAATATATAACGCAATCTTCAACAAAAGTTACAAAATGCAAGATGATAAAGCCATTGATATAATTCTCACCCAAGCTGAAGAGTGTTTACCTCTTGATGAAAGCGTTAATTTAGAAACAAAGCTAATTTTAGCAATTGCAATTCGACTCTTAACAGAGAAGTATATGATAAAAGAAATTAATGATACAAGTTTCGTTAACTGCATAACTGGCAGCCAAACATTAATCCTTACTAAAAAATTGAAAGAAGTGAAACAAAATGATGCAAACTTGGATGTAATTGATGGAGTAAACCTTATGACTCCTGAGAATATACATTTTAATTCTTTTATGTATGAACCACTAATTGATATTTCATCGGCAAATTTAAAGGAGTTGTATAAGGATGTTAAACTATTAACCTAACCTCCTACGCCATCCATAACTCTGGGGGAATAGTGGGTGGAGAATTCCCTCTAATAGTTCGCTCTGCTCCGCACATAACAGTGGATGCCCAACTTGGCCACCATTGGTCGCCAACTTCGGACATCTGCGAAACGTTATGCTCACCTCATAAAGAATTCATCTTCGTATGCTGAAGTATGCACGCATAAGTCAAACTCTTCGTTTTTCATACAACTTTGGCTATAGGCATATTATGGCTCAGAGCACTAAATAAGGACTTTCATCCTACCAGTTCCGTGCCCATGTCTGCCTACATACCAGAAGAACAAAATGCGTTAGAAATCCACATGCACCCTTCAAATGCCCCCGACATTTGTCGGGGGTCGTTGACTATTAAATAAAGGAGGAATTAGTATGAGAAAAATCTTAATCCACGAACCATCTATCAGTACATTGTCAATGATTTTGAAGATGCATGGAATTCATTGGCTAGGAATCCTTCAGCAAGAGGTCGCGGCAACTTTATGTTTGTGCGGCAGGCTACAATCCTACTTGAATTTGCTGCGAGGCTTTGCACTACAGACAAAACAGGAGCTGCTCTCAATGATCTATCAGCAGCCCTATTCCGAATTGAGCCAAAGTATTCAACTTGCTTGCCAGGCATCTGTGCGAAAACTACAGATTTTACACTACCGTAGATAAATAGCGAAAAAGGGGATGAATTATTGTGGGTAATCTTCGATCTTGTTCGAAATGGCCAGGCACATCCGTATCAGCAAATAAAGGTTACGCTCAAGGACGAAGTAGATTTTCAAATCTCTCTTACTGGTGCAGGCATAGGCAGACCTCTGGAACTCGTTTCAAAGTCTCCTCGCCCTGATGATTATTTAGGATACCAAAGAGATTATCAAAATGATTTAAGGGAACTCACAAATAATAATATACCCACAACAGCCACCCTTTATACAGATTGTTTTTTTGAGTAAAGAGTCCAAAAATACTGTATCACACACATTACGATTTTGGCAGACTTAATTAAAGTTTAACTACTGCTACATGTAATTAACTGGTTCGATTAAGAGGAGGATTATCAGAATGAAAATTGGATGGATACCTGAAGCCGTCAAGGTAATTCTTGAGGAAACTGCAAAGAAATTGAGTGGTGCGAAGAGGAGAGAATACATTGCCATGATCACGAACGAATTATTAGATGGCAATGCCCGCAAAGCAGAGCGGGTGTTTGGTTGGGGTAGAACAACCGTCAAAAATGGGATACGCGAGTTGGCTACGGAGATAAAATGTATAGAAAATTATTCTGCTCGTGGCAACAAAAAGAGCCAGCAAATGGTTTTCTGTCCATTTTCTTCGGCACTTCAATCGAGACCAGTGACTTCATTGTAGAATGTTTGGGACAATGGTGGGAAGAAAATAAAGGGCGTCACAGCCTTATCAAAGAGTTGGTTATAAATCTTGACAATGGACCACACATCAATAGCTCTTTCGTTGAGAAAGCTCCCGAATGGGCTGGAACCATGACCTGGAACGGCGTGCGTCCTGTCGTTCATCTCCTTGATGCAGTCTACCAAAAGGGGGTAAAGTTGACAAAAGAAGCGATGAAAATCTATGAAGATATGATCGAAAGATCTGAGACTTTGCCACTGTGGGATGTTACTATAAAACCGGCTTTTGGGTAGACTATTTATTGGGAGTTCCCTATCGTTTAATGAAGACAGTTGAAATATTTCGGTTAAATCTGTTTGGTTTGGACGCATATTTGATTCAACCATAAGAAAATAAAAAGTCCCAAAAAAGTCTCAAAAGTATTATATAATCATAAGATTAATATTAGTTTATGTTTAAGTTTCTCCATGCAGCCGATATTCATCTGGACAGCCCTCTGCACAAACTTGATCATTATGAAGGGGCACCGATCGAAGAGATACGTCAGGCGACACGGAGGGCATTTGAGAACTTAATCAGTCTCGCTATCGCTGAAAAGGTTGCATTTGTACTACTAGCTGGTGACCTCTACGATGGCGACTGGAAGGATTACAACACGGGGTTATATTTCGCCTCACAGATGAGCAAACTACGTGAAGCCGGCATTCCTGTTTACATCATCGCAGGTAACCATGATGCTGCCAGCAAGATTACAAAAACACTCAAGCTTCCGGAAAGTGTAAAAATATTTTCAGCAGATACACCTGAAACAGTGCAGGTGGACGAGCTTGATGTGGCAATCCACGGTCAAAGCTTTGCTTCACCTTCGGTAAAAAAAGATCTCTCATCAGGATATCCTTACGCTATCGAGGGTTGCTTCAATATAGGAATGCTACACACCTGCGTGACAGGAATGGAGGGACACGAGCCATACGCTCCATGCACACTCGATGGTCTGCAATCAAGAGGCTATGATTACTGGGCACTGGGTCATGTTCACAAACATGAAGTACTGCTGGAAACCACACTGACCATTTTTCCTGGAAACATTCAGGGACGACACATTCGCGAGATCGGACCTAAAGGATGTGTGCTCGTTACAGTGGATGAAAGAAGGCGACCCTATGCAAATTTCAAGCCCCTTGACGTTATTCGCTGGTTTGAGATAGAAACAGACGTTTCGGCAGCAGAGACTGGATACGACGTGGTTGAGATAATTGGTGAGCATCTCGAAAGACTTTTGGAAGAAAACCAGGAAACTCCGTTGGTCGTGCGGCTTAAAATTGTAGGAGAGTCGAGGGCTCATAATGAACTTGCATCAGATATGGAGCGGTGGACAAGTGAATTGCGCTCGGCAGCCGGAGACATGAGTGGTGGAAAGATATGGATTGAAAAGGTAAAGCTTCACACGGAACCACCCATAGAGATGATGGAATCTATGAGCGGACCAATGGCTGAACTTATCCAATACCTTGATGAACTCCGGGCTGATCCTGAGCGCTTACGTACATTGACTGTGGATATTGATGATCTCAGAAAAAAGCTTCCCGGGGAGCTTATGGAAGGTGAGAATGCCGTCAGACTGGATGATGTCGGTTGGCTGGCAGGTATGCTTGAAGAGGTGCAACCCATGCTCATCCACCGTCTCTTGAGGGAGGAGAGTTCAAAATGAAAATTCTTCAGTTGAATCTACTTGCATTTGGCCCTTTCACAGACACCCACATCGACCTCAATAAAGGCGAGGAAGGGTTCCACATCATATACGGTCCCAACGAGGCAGGCAAGAGTTCTGCTCTCAGAGCGCTTCAGCAGATGCTTTATGGCATTCATACCCGGTCTTCGGATAATTTTCTCCATCATCACAGCAAGATGCGAATCGGTGGAGTACTCAGACACAGCGATGGAAGTGAGCTTGAGTTTATCCGCCGTAAAGGGAGGGTGAACACCATTCTGGCAGTAGATACAGGAAAAGTGCTGGAGGAATCCCTGCTTGAGACGTTTTTAGGGGGTGTGGATGCTGATACTTTCACCACCATGTTTGGTATTGACCATTCCAAGCTCGTGAAGGGCGGCGAGAAGATCCTCGAAGGTGGTGGGAACATTGGTCAGGCATTGTTTGCAGCAGGATCCGGAATCACAGACCTCCGAAAGGTCCAGAATGATCTTCGAGGTAAGGCGGAAGAGCTTTTTTCCCCAACTGCAAAAAAGAAGAGAATCAATGAAGCACTATCAGAGCTAAAACAGAAGAAAAAAGAGATTCGTGAAGCACAGCTTCCAGCCCAGGAATGGCAGCGGCATGAGCAGGAACTACGCAATGCAGAAAAACGCATAGGTGAGGTGACAGTTGAGCTTGAAGGGAAGCGAGCGGAACACAACCGTCTCGGGAGGATTGAGGAGGCTTTGCCTTTAATTGGCAAGCGCAATGGGCTTCTTGAGGAATATAAATCCTACGCGGATGCCGTTCTTCTCCCGGAGAACTTTGGTGAACGCCGGGGTGATTTCGTTACCAAACTGCGGATTGCAGAAAATGAGAGAGATCAGGCGATAAAAGCCATTGAAGAAAATAAGAAGTCTATGGAAAGTATTGAGATCTCTGAAGCCGTGCTTGAGAGTGCTGATGTAATCGATGAATTGTACAGGGAGCTGGGCAGCCATCAGAAGGCGGCAAGAGACCGTATACAGCTTCAGACGGAAAGGGGCATTCTCTGGAGTGATGCAAAAGAGGTCCTTTCTGGACTCCGCGATGATCTTACACTAGACGAGGCTGAGAAGCTCCGGCTGAAGAAGACAGAGATCGTAGAGATTCGAGAACTTAGCACCAGATAGACCACCTATTGACCAAACTGGAGAGTTCACAGGAGAATGCGTCAAGGCTCTCCATTAAAATTACCGGGATCGAGGAGGCGATGAAGTCTATTGGAGCACCACTTGCGGTCGATGACCTCAGAGACGCCGTTGAGCGAGCCA
This sequence comes from Candidatus Methanophagales archaeon, assembly GCA_028572065.1. Taxonomy (GTDB): domain Archaea; phylum Halobacteriota; class Syntropharchaeia; order Alkanophagales; family Methanospirareceae; genus QENJ01. Next base: position 269 of record JAPVWK010000131.1, on the reverse strand, counting down.
AAAAATACGAAACCTTGGAAGATCATTATCATTCCGAGTCTGAAGAGATCCGTAATGATCAGGATTCACTTGAAACCGCTCTTAAAAAACAAATGTTATGGCAGGGCACGCTTGAGGAGCTTGAAAAAATTTGGGACCAGTCACGATTTGGGGCACTAATTTTTTATCCGAAAAGTGCAGTAACACTGGTGAGCCATAAGTAGATTATCTAGACTATTAGCACTAAGAGATTATGTACCAAATAGTCCTTAGCATGATGTCCAAATTCC
>JAPVWK010000130.1 GCA_028572065.1 Candidatus Methanophagales archaeon | reverse complement strand
CTGAAATATCCCGCTTTACGTTCAAAAATGACTTCAAGGAAATCACCTTCGCCATCATACCATATTTTTATTTCTTTACCCATAGTATCTCACCGCCCTTTACAGTATCCGTAAAATATGCTGTTATGCCGATTAATAACGTCCTTAAACCATTCCATAGTTGATTAATTCCCTTTTTCTCCTTCATCCATAGCTTACAATACCTGCTTCCACATCGTATTCGACCTCTACATTTTCAATTAACGCAGATCTCCGTAGAAGGTTCTGAATGTCCGAGAAGTAGTCTTTCACTTGCATTGGCTCAGAATTCGCCCGATAATGCTACGCTCGTTCTCCAATAGTTTTAATGCTTCATACTCAGCAGCCCACAGCATAGTGGCCTGGTCATCCCCTGCAAGCCCTTTATCAAATTTTTCAAAAAAATCCTTCACTTCGCACATTGTTTTTCTCTTCAAAATCCTGCAGCTTCTTCTTCGTGTTAAGGATACTCTTGTCAAGCAAAAACAGCTCTCTTTTAAGTGAAGTCTCTAACACGCCAATCGCCGTCGCAACATCTGGAACCTTAAGCTTTATCACTTCCATATCTATCACCCTCTTATCTATATTTGCTGCTCACAATATAACGTTATCCCTGCAGAGCTAACGGGGCCTATAATGGTGGCTAAGACTAACTGCTGCCTCAAGATTTTAATATCCCCTCAACCTCACTAAATGCTCACCTCTCGTATCTTAAAATTTAACTCATATTCAAACAGACTTAAGTCAGGAATAATAGAAGCAGCATACTTCAATTTCTCATCCACGTTCTTAGCCACGATAACGCCTTTAACACCTTTATCCTCTGCGAAATTCTGCTTTAGCCAACCTATATACCGTAAAATCTGACCCATGGCCTTATCGGCACCTCTACTGAGTTTCAGTTCGAACACCCTTTTTCCGGTACACGCTAGACTGTCGTAGATCAAAATAACTACACTACCTGTGGGCTCGCAAGACCAACTTAACAGCATGCCCCCTAAAAACGCTATAGTGTCAGATTACCCTTAGAAACAAAGAGATACACGAGAACTACAATTCCAGCACATTCACTATATCTTCCACAATCCTGGTCCAATCGGCAGATTTACATATCGTCCCTTTTGCACCCGCATCAAGTGCGTTCCTCTCTACCTCGGTTCCAGCATAAGCGGTGAACAGGTAAATATTTGCTGCCGGGTCGTTATCCGTTATCCTTCTGGTTGCTTCCACACCGTTCATCACCGGCATCTTGATGTCCATAAGCACGAGGTCCGGCTTCTCACTTCCGTTTGCCAACCTGCTGTACTGCTCAACTCCCGCCTTGCCATGCCGGGCAGAATGCACTGAGAACGCATGCTGCTTGTGCTTCATCAGATAATGTGGCAGTAGTGTGTGAAACTGTTCTTCGTCATCCACAAGCAAGATAATATAGTCCATTTCTATTTTCTCTCTTCTCTTAATATTCTTCTTCCTTTAAATAGCTTCCCGCCAGCGCATCCCGCGTCAGTTTCTGGACTTCATTGTTCCTTTCGCGTATGGTCATAAGCATCTCTCTTTGCTTATCATCCAGATTGCGTGATTCAAGCATTAACTCGGCATATCCGCCTATTACCGTCACCGGCGTGATAATTCTGTGTGACGTCTCCTTTAGAAAATGCTCTCTCAAACTATAAGCCCTCGTTATCTGCTCTTTCGAGTCTTCAAGCATTTCTACATGTTCTTGCAACGACCGAGCCAGAAGTTTCAATTGCTCTTCCGCAAGTTTGCGCTTGGTTACATCACGAAAAATTGTTAATTTTGATATTGTACCGTCAACATGTCTCATTGGCGTCTCAATAATGTCGTAAGTCTTGTTCATTCTGGGTGAGTACCATTCCCACCCCACTACCTTTCTTTTCAGCACCTCCGCGATTTTGCAATTGGTGCAGGGTTCGTCTCTGTTATAAAACACGTCATAGCAAATCCTACCGCTCCCATCTCCAAACTCATTAATCAACGCCTTGTTCATAAACTCGATTTTATAGTCCTTTGACACCATGTACACACCATCAACCATACTTTCAAATATCTGATTCATGTTATCCCGCTCTGCTTTTATCCGCTCCATAAGCTCCATCTCTTTTGTTACATCTCTGCTTACACGGACTGTGCCAACAGGTACGCCATTTCGGTCCTTCAATAAAGCCACGGAAATGCTGATCTGCACAGGTTGTTTATTTTTATTCAGCACCGTTGTTCTGTAATTTTTAAGCGTGCCTTCTTTCAGCACTGTTTCCATTATCCTGTCCGCTTCTTCGGATTCCGTGTAAAATCTTTTGTTTGATCTTCCAACCGCATCATCCGTAGTATAACCCATGTAATCTTCTGCACCTTTATTCCAGTCTCGCACAATTCCGTCCATATCCACAACAACAATCGCATCCGCAGAACTCGCAATTACATTGTTCAGATACGCTTCTGTTTCTCTCAACTGCTTCTCGGACTCTGCCAGTAGCTCATTTGCACACTTACGCTCTTCTTCCAGCGCCATATTGTGCAGCGCAAACGCTATATTGCCCGCCACCTCAGTCAAGAGTTCCTTTTCCTCTTCACTTATTGTGACTCCGGCTGTAACCGAAATGGCAAGCAACCCGAAAAGCCGGTTTGCGTGCTCGGCACGGATGAGCACCGTTTTTGTACCGGCACATGAATCTTTGAATATGCAATCTTCGTTGTCTATTGTCTTGTCCTGGACTATAAGCGGATCTTTCTGCGCAAGTGCATTTTTTATGCACGGTGGGAAATCCCCGGCCTTCAAATGTTTACAAAAACGTGCGACATCGTCCATTAAACAGGAACCCTTGAGCGTGGTAAATCTATCGCCATCCTTTAAAAGTCCAATCCACGCAGCATCGTAGTTTCGTGCATCTATCAGGGCATTACAGGCTTTCTGGAGCAGACGGTCCCGGTCCTTCTCAACCAGGATTAACTGATCAACATTCATGATGGCTTTGAGGACACTGTTCAAGTGCTCGATGCGTTCTTCAGCACGCTTACGCCCTGTGATGTCTTTTGAAACCACCGTTACCGCCACAACTCTGCCAGTTTCGTGTGTTTTAACAGGGCTTAGTGTCTTAATGAAGTATTGCCCATCGTTATTTCCATATTCGTGCTGGATCGATGCGCCAGTTCTAAAAACGTGTTTTACCTTCTCTGCAAACCGTTTCGCATCATCATCCAAATGAAAAGCGCTGTAGGGTTGCCCTAAATAATGATCGCTTGACAATCGCAACCGTGATATATGTTTCTCGTTCATGAACAGATACCGGCAATTCTTGTCCACGAGATATACAGAATCTTCTGTGGACTCGACAAGGGTGCGGTACCTCTCCTCGTTCTTCTGCAAAGCCGTTTCTACTCTTCTTTTCGCTTCTAGCAGTTGATAGGCATCAGAAGTCCTTTTTACCGTAGATAACAACTCTTCCAGGTTCATCGGTTTCTCGATGTAACAGAAAGCACCGGCTTTTAACGCTTCTATCGCCGTTTCCTTAGATGCAAACGCGGTGACTATGATAGGTGCGGTATCAACGTTGATACTTTTTAGTCCTTTTACCACCTCTAACCCTGTAATGTCCGGGAGTTTCAAGTCCACCAGGCAAATAGGGTACGTTTCTTTCTTTGCAAGCGCTAAAGCACTTTTACCCGTTCCTGCTGTCTTTACCTTGTAACCTTCATCAACAAGAATATCGCATAGCGTCTCACGCATCTCCGCATCATCTTCAACGATGAGAATGGATGCGTTATTCATATATATCCCTATTTGTCGTTCTTAAAAATAAATCTTTCCAAATTCAACCCTGTGAAAGCGGTAACGTAAAACAAACAGTGCACCCTTTACCCTTCTCCGACTCTATCCAGATGCGACCTCCATGCACATCTATTATCCGTTTCACGATTGCGAGCCCCGCACCCGTACCCATGCTATCTGTATCCACCTTATAAAACAAATCGAACACCTTTTCGTGCTGATTCTTGTCTATCCCGATCCCATTATCCGCCACAAAAAAAACGGGCGCATCACCTTCTACCCGGTACCCTAACTCTATTTCTGGCTGCGATTGCTCACCCCTGTAATTTATACTGTTTGTTATAAGATTCACAAGCACCTCGACTATCCTCCTCCGATCCACATGAACCGCCGGAAAGTCATCTGCCATTGATAGTTCTACACCACTCGAATTTATTTGTTCCCGTGTTTGTTCCTGTGCATCTTGAACAAGTTCAAAAAAAGGCACATATTCCGCTGGATTCGCCACACGACCAATACGCGATAGTTCTAACGTGTCATTCACAAGGTGGTTCATCTTTGTAACCGTAGTTTCGATGTACTTCAAATCGCGTTCTACACCATCCGCTTCTTTTTGTTTCAAATCGTCTCGTAGTAAACCCGCAAAACCGCGAATCGAGACAAGAGGCGCTTTCAGGTCGTGCGAGACGGTATAAGCGAAACTATCCAACGCAGCGTTCTTTACTTCAAGCTCTTTCAGGAGGTTTTCTCGTTCCTCCTCCCTCTGCTTCTGCTCGGTGATGTCCCTATGATTCGCCATATGTGCTATAACGTTCCCTTCATCATCCTTTACTCTTGACGAGGATACAACTATTGGAAATAGAGTACCATTTTTTCGCTTCGCAATTAATTCCCCGGTCCAACCCTCTTCCAATGTTGTCTTAATTGCCACTTCCAGCTTTGGTATTTGATCCTCAGAATAGAGGGAAGCAATCTCAGCCCCAATTAACTCTTCTCTTGAATAGCCGAACATTTTAGTAAACGTTTCATTCACATAGGTAATCCTACCCTCGAGATCGCCCATAGCCATACCATCAATCGAACTGTCCACAGAATGCGAAAATAGCCTCAGTTTTTCTTCTGTCTTCTTACGCTCGGAGATGTCTCGTGCAACAGCAAGCCGACCACGGGGCTGCCCGTCCGAGTTAAATACGGTGGTGACGCTTAATTCTATGGGTAGTCGTTTTCCCGTCTTTTGCAAAATCACAACCTCATAAAGAGCTGTTGTTTCGCCAGAAAGCCCTCTTCGGAAACGCTCAACCGTGGATTCGCGGTATTCCGGGGCAAGAACTTCTGTAAAGGGATGTCCTATTACGTCCTCTGGAAGGTAACCGGTAGCCTCTTCAAATCTTGGGCTGAGATAAGTAAACTTGCCTTCCGTATCTAAAGCAACCACTACATCATTTATATTATCCACTACTGTCCGGTATTTCTCCTTCTTCTTCCGCAGTGTCTCTTCCACCTTCGCAATCTGCTCGCTTAGCATAGCAACCACAAAAGCGACAATTACAAACATAAGAGCACGAATGAAATCGGCAGGGGCTACATACTCATTAGGAAAGGCGCGGTGGCTAAGAATCAACAGTGCTGCTAAAAAAATCGCCACAACTAAACCTTTCCGTTTCCACCACATCGCAGCTAAAATAATCGGAATGTAAAAGAAGTGAGTAAAAACAACGCAGATTGACAAAACCGTATGAACATAATACGTGATAACGCAACAAATACCTAAAAGAAATGCCATTACCATACATTTGTATTTGCCGTCCAGTTCTATCATCAGG
>JAPVWK010000129.1 GCA_028572065.1 Candidatus Methanophagales archaeon | reverse complement strand
CGTCCATACGCTTTCGACACTTCCTCAGCGGTTCACTTACGTTCGTTTCCATGATCCACACCTGATCCCATCTTGTGGGACCTTTTCCTTAACGCTCACCACCATGGCTTTTGACCACAGCAGCTTAAGGCGGTTTGATGCCTGCTCCTGCAAGTCGGCTTCAAGGGGCCAAACCCTCATCTCTCGTGCCACATCGTGGCACACAGTCATCCGTATATCGAACAAACCGAGCGAAACCGGTTAGCTGTGGCAGCACCTCAGTCTCGAACCACTTGTCAGAGCGCATAGTGAAGGTATACAGTGGCGAGTACGGGGCTCAACACCCCACCCTGCGGCGTGCCTTGATCCGTCTCAAAGTAAACTCCTTCTTCCATTATGCCAGACTTCAGGAATCGGCCAATCAGTTGCAATAACGTCGGATCCACGATTCTCTGCTTCAGACATTCCATCAATCGTTTATGCTCCACTGTGTCAAAGAACTTCAAGATGTCCATATCCACCACAAAGTTGACCGGAGCGTTCATGATGATCCGGTCTAATTCCGTTAGAGCATCGTGGCAACTGCGATTCTGTCGAAACCCGTAGGACGTGTCTATAAAGTCCTGCTCAAAGATCGCTTCGAGAATCTTCTTGATTGCCATCTGGACAATCTTGTCCTCGACAGCCGGGATTCCAAGTGGTCTTTTATCGCCGTTTTGCTTTGGGATATAGACGCGCAAGACCGGTTGTGGCTTGTACTGCTTTGCTTTGAGCCTTGCCACCAGATCTGTGATATTCTCATCCAACACTTTCACGTATTCTCCTACTGTTACTCCGTCAATACCGGGAGATTTACCTCTCTTTAACTCCCTGAAACACTCATTTAGGAAATCCTCTGTAAGCAAGTGTGCTAATGACGTAAACTTGCATTTCGGATCTTCCTTAGCTTTTAAAGCTATAATTGATATAGCTTTTAGAGTTTTGGACATCAGTTTTGTTGTCATCTACATCCCACCTCTGGGTGTGGTAGATGTGCCCCTGGTGACCAGCGCACTCCTGTGTCGAGTAGAGCACTGGCGCAGTAGCCTTAGGCTCTCGTAGCCTGTATCCGCCGTTTCCAGCTTCGTGCCTGTTTAGATCCGCCATATCCCTGTTTCCAGCGCCCCCTCTAAAATTCCGTACATCGGGTTTTCCCACAGTACGGCTTCAAGTTCAGGTGCCTCTTAGCTCGCAGTGAGCCCTTCCCTATACACCCGCTACAAACTTCGTCTGACCCACGACTATCTGTTTCAAATGCACCGGTTTGACCCACGCTTTAAGACTTTGGTTATGTTAACATCCATATCCCAGCACAGAGTCTGGAGGATGTGCCCCCATTGCCTTTCCTGAACCCAGAGGTCCTCGCTCCACCAAGTTTATCATATCTTGGCTTCCCCACTTACCGACCTCATCCGCCAGTCTGCAAACCTCCTTTCCATTTCCCTTTTCGGTTATAGGAACGGTCTTTGTCATTCGTAGGGTCATCCTGACTGGTTCGCAGACCTTCCGAGCTTTCTCTGCTGTTCTCTCCAGAATTGCCGCCTTCAATCCGCCGGTAGCCCCCTTGTGTGTATCTCTCAGCTTCTTCCACAAGGATAATAGCCATCGTCCCGGACTGACTGAGACTTGGCAACTACAACGTTGGGAATTTCGGCGTCCATTCCGTTCGCTCTCGCTACGGCCCTCCTGGTTGCTTGCCTCCCTATAGAAGGCTTTTACTTCCGAGCTTTCAGCCATTAGATCACTCCAACCACTGTCGGATATAACTACACTGCCAAACTGAGAATTGCAGTGGTGGGACTCGCACCCACAAGACCAGCAGATAGCTTCGCTGCACCAGCCCCTTCCCTCCATAGGCATTACCCTGTTTCAACGGTACTACGAGCTGATCCGACTCCCAATATGCCATTTGCGAGGTCTCACCGTTCATATGCTTGACATCGCATACTCCTAACTCTGTAAGGAGGGCATACTGGGCATCCCGAGTTCCCATAGTCTCCGTTTGATACCATGCTACGGTCTTAGACCCCGCTGGACTCACATCACCTCACACTGTCCCAAAACTCCCTGCTATATTCCAAGACCGGAGATTCAGACTAACGGTGGTGTGAATGCTGCCTTCCGTCACACAGACAACGTCGGCTTCCAGAATCATCAGAATTTCGGGGCTCATAACATTCACCTTTCGATTGTGACCTGGTATCCCATCCCCCCGGCCTCACACCAGCCTGTTACCAGGCTGGGTGTGGGGTTCAGTTCTGAGGTGGTGGCTAGCCTTTCCTCAGGCTGGATTTTCACCAGCTGGCGAGTATGAATTTATCCCGGCACGCCCGCTAATCTGTGGGCGGGTCATGAAAAATAAAAAACTAGCATTCATCTAATTTTTAATGCGTAAAGCCAAAATCAGAATTAAGTCGAATTGATAACAAGAAGATAACCTCGAAGTAAATAGCTCTATGTTCAAAAGCTGCGTGGTAATGTAAACCAAATCCCATAATCACCCTTTTAATACGCTTGTTCTGTTGGCGACATTACGGCAAGGAAGCGTTAGGGGATAACGGATTTGCCTAATTCTATTAGGTTTCCAGTGGGAATTTAAGAATAAAATTAGGTTTTAATACAAAACCCGAAGATTTTTAAGGCACTGTTATATATGTATCTAACATCAAACTTGTTTTTTAGAATGAACAAAACCGTTTCGCACCAAACTTTCAGGGCAACATTGCTCGGAAGTAGAAATAGTATCTTGGAGGTACAAAATACAATGAAAGAAGCTTGTGCTTAAATCCTTTCGCAAGCAAAAGCGTTTACAAAACTTTTAAGAAAAGTTTTATCAAAAACGCTCCGCAGAACGAATCTGCGCTAAGAAAGAGGGAAGGCGCAAACAAAAGTAGAAAATTAGGAGGTGAAAAAGAAAAGAAAATGAATACAAAAAACGTGATGTTAGGCATGGCAATAGCGGCGGTGTTTTTAATCGCTGCGGTGGGAAGCGCGAGCGCGGCAAATTGCGGTGCTGGAACTGCTAAACCTGTTTGCGCATGCGGTGATACAGTCACAGGGGACTGCACATTCACAGGAAATTTGGACTGCACTGACAGTACAACGTGGGGTTTAAAGATAGGTGCAAGTAATATCGTCATTGATGGAGCAGGTTATAATATAACGGGAAACGAAAATGCAGTTGATTGTGATCCCGCCACAGAGGGCACTCCTGCCACGCATTCAGGAATTTTCAACAATGGAGGCTGGGATAACGTGGTGATAAAGAATCTGGAGGTTAAAAACTTCTGCACAGGAATTGCGCTCAAAGGTTCAGGAGGAAACAAAGTCACAAATAACACAGTAACCAAGTGTTCAGTCCACGATAACGGCAACAGCAGTTGCCCCGCAGACCGTAATTCAATCCACGGGATACATATGGTTACAACAGAGCACTCCACGATATGTCAGAACGAGGTCCACAGCAATCACGGAGGAGGCAGCGGCTGCAGTGCCGGTGGAAATGGCATTTTTGTCTATGGATCCGGTGGATGGTATAACAATATAACGTGCAATTACGTCCACAACAATCAGCGATCTGGCATCTTCCTGAAAAATGATGGAACTTCCGGTGCAGTTACTGCTGATGCTATCAGGAACAACGCTATCACGAGCAACGGTAAAGCAGGTATTGGCATGCATTATGCTTCGATAGGTGAAATCTCAGGTAATACTATTGAAAACAATCAAAATCCAGGAATCGGGGTTCGTGACGGCTCGGTAGTTAATCTCATTGCTGATAACATCCTGAGCGGAAACGGTGTATCAGGCACTGTTGGTTTTGCCGTGCGTGAGGGTTCAATAGTCCATATTGAAAACACTACGGTAACACACAGCGGCAAACCCAATCTCTGTGTCCTCGAAGGTTCTTTAGCCACTATTGCCAACAGTACTTTGGAATACAGCGGTCAGTATGACGGCAGCGGTCCGAATCTCCGTGTCAGCGGTTCTAACGTAACGGTAACAGGTTGTTTCATCTACGAGAGTGCAGTGCCTGGTGTTGTAGCGGACAACAGCGAACTCGACTTCAGAGATAATATCGTTGCCAGAAGTTTGCACTGGGCAATGATGCTTACTTCTTGCAGCGGAACACTCGATGGCAACGAATTCTATGAGAATGCCTACGGTGGCGGCGGATGCCTTTATATCCGCGGTGGTGGCGATTGGGATATTACGAGGAATATCCTTCACCATCCAGCATGGTATAACAACCAGATCTACTTAGATGCGACAACATCCAGCGTTTACAGCAACACTATTTGCGGTCGTGCAGATGGCGGCGGCGGACCCTGGAATTTCGGTCCTGGAGATGGAATCAATGTAGTGGGCGGCACCGCCGATATCAAAGACAATATCTTCTACCGTCTCCCAAGAGCCATTACGGGTGATGGTTCCAAGACAGTGGACTATAACTGTTACTGGATGATGCGTGACAGTTCCTACAATCAGGGAGACCATAAAGTGGAGCAGGACCCATTATTTGTAGACCCCGGCGGGTATGATCACACCCTTCAGTCCACTTCTCCATGTATTGACGCCGGGATAGATGTTGGTCTGCCATATTGCGGAAGCGCTCCTGATTTGGGTGCCGAAGAATACTGCGTGTGAGAGAGGGAGAAAAAATGCAAAATGTGGTCGGAAGCTTTGGCTTTCGGCCTTCTATTATTTAACGGATACATTTGTGGCTTTACGGGATTTATCCCTATCTAAAAACGAGAGAAAACTTTTTATGTGATAAAAATGAAAAGAGGTAGCACTATATCAAAGATAATTATTGAATATAAACTGAAAGTATTAAATATATCTAAAATAGTAACTACTCACCCACTACGAAGTTATTACGGATAAGACTTTATATTATCCCTCCCAATGGTTGTAAATAAAACGTTTCGATTGATGAAGGGACAAACGATGAATTAGCCCCCTCCACTAACCACCAGCAAAACACTAACTCATCATCCCCCAATCAACTGGAACGACATTCTATATAGTTACCACCCAAAACGACAAGGTATAATATACCCGTACCTAGAATACGGACTTAAAAACCGAAAGATTTATAAAGCGATGTGCTTTACGACTTATTTAGGTAATTCAAATGAAAACACCACTTGTACCTGCAGAATAGGATATAAGATGGGAGTTAGTGCGAAACGTACTAGGGATATTCGAGCAACGAGAAGTGCGGAAAATAGTGTCTAAATTCGGAATAAAGCCGTTAGATAGGATAATCACGGTGCTGAAGATTGTAATCATCTCCATGTGCTTCGGGACTGACATAACCTTCGTGATAAGTGAATTAAAGGCTAAAACATCGCTAAGAGAGTTTACAGGCGTGTACAATGTCCCCGACGCCAAGGGGGTCTACCGGCTTTTAAGCAGGTTTACAGTCGAACAGTTCGTGGATATGGTGCTAAGAGTTGTAAACACCGTTTGTGGAAAGCGAAAGAGCGGGAAAATCATGATAATCGGAGATACAACCAATTTAACGGTGAATATCAATTGGTTTAAGAAGAAATATACAAAGGCCGATTTAAAAGATAAGGACTACAAATGGGCTTATTCCAAGTCTAAAGGTTATTATATCGGCATGAAGCTCGTTTTTGCTATGGAATACCCT
>JAPVWK010000128.1 GCA_028572065.1 Candidatus Methanophagales archaeon | reverse complement strand
TTCACTGCAGTTGCTACATTACCAACCGATACCTTTTTATTTCCATCAAGCTGTATTTTTATTTGGAGAGATACAGTAATATCCATTGGGATTCACCTCCTCTGCATCCAACATGCTGGAGGTGTGTCCCTTATGATTTTTATAATTTTAACCTATCTTGAAACACAACCAAGAATTTCGGCTTTACCGGTTATTAATCCACGATCTCAATCACAATATTTCGATTTGTGCAACTCTGTTGCACCGCTTTTTGTATCTGGAAGTTTCATAATGAACCGAAAAGCTTTTTACTGGCTAAAAACAAATAAATAACTGGTGAGTAAAAAGAGTGGGCATCGTAAAAGAAGAAGCAAAGGCGCTCATTGATCAGTTGCCGGACCATGCAACATGGGATGACCTTATGTACGAATTCTATGTTAAGAAGAAGTTAGCAGTTGCCTTGAAAGCTGCAGAAGAAGGGCGTGTTATTGCTCATGCGGAAGTTAAAAAGAGACTTCTTTCTCATGAAACTTTAGTGGACAGAACCTGCGCTCTCAGACCTGGAGAGCATTCGGGATTATATTAAGTGGGATTCCGAATATTACGCAAATCTGTTCGTTGAAAGAATTATTGACGCGGTAGAACGTCTAATAAATTTTCCTGAATTGGGGCGAAGGGTTCCTGAGGCAGAAAAAGAAAATATCCGTGAACTTTTGTTCCATAACTACCGAATTATCTATCGCGTTGAAACAGAGTGCATTTTGATCCTTACTATTGTACATAGTGCTCGGGATTTAAGCAGGACGAGATATAAGCAGTGGGAAATTATATAAAACCTTTCTTTCAAAAATAAAGCTTTACCAAAGAAATATTATGCTTTGTAAGCCTCGAAGATCCAGGGTAGTTTCCTGTATCCGTCAAACCCGAAATCATCAACGCTATTTCTATTTTATACGAAGAAGAATACTATATTAAAGGAAAGATATAAGTGCATAAAATGGCTGTTAGAATACGCAGCAAAGAAGGGTTTTGACATCCAGGACAGAAGACTTCGGATTCTTGCTGGGGTCAATATATAAATGGATACAAGGGAATACTACGCCTTTCTGCTGTCAATCATCCAGGACTGCCCTTTTGTCACTCATTGGTTGGTGCATGGATTGTGAAGAGATTGAACTCCATGTCGGGTATTTCAAGGGCATGCTGGAATTCATGGATGGCTCGATACTTCACTTCGCAGAATTCGTTGAGACATATGAGCTTGTTAAGCGTTTGAAGTACAAATATCACTTGCAATCAGAGAGCGGCGATTTAATAGCGAGATGGGACAACGTACTCCCTCATCGCGATATAAGCACATTTCCACATCACAAACACGACAAAAAGGGCGTTCATCCGTCAAAACCCGCGGATTTGAAATACAATGTGCGATTTTAGATTAGGACAGGCTTTTATGCACAAAAGATAAATATACTATTCATGCAAGCCATAGAAGTCGTGTATGAAGATGGCGTATTTAATATACTGAAATCTCTGGACCTTGAGATACCCGAAGGCGCTAAAATAGCCATAGAAATACCAAAACGTGGTTTGGTAAAAAGATGTCGTGGGATATTGGGAAAAGCAGATGAACAGTTATTACAAAGGGTCAAACTCAAGGCAACTGATATTCGTTGATACAAACATAAGCTCCTTCCAAATGACGCTTTAATCGCAGCAACGTGCAAACATTATGGCATACTGAAAATAGCCACATTTGACCCTGATTTTGCACGAGTTGATTTTTTAGAAGTGATTGTCTAAGTTTTAAAAAAGGAAAACGCAATGAAAGCTATCGAAGTGTTGGGAACTGTGGACGAAAAGAGCCAGTTTCATATTGATGAGCCACTACCGATTATCGGTCCCAGTCGCGTACGTATAATAGTTATATATTCAGGAGAAGAGGAGCTGGAGGAACAGGAATGGCTTAGAACCGCCTCTGCTAATCCTTCTTTCGAGTTCCTGAATGATCCGGTTGAGGACATCTACAAGCCAACAGATGGAGTGCCGTTCCCGCAACAATGATAAAAGGTACGGTGGTCCTGTTCCCTTTTCCGTTTGACGATCTATCATCGGTGAAAGTACGCCCCACAGTTTGCTTGACTGAGCCTATTCTCACAGCCATGTCGTTCTGGCGTTCATTACCAGTCAGAGTCCTCAGAACTGGCTGGAAACCGATCTGATACAGGATGCAAGTCAACCAGATTTTGCACTGACAGGGCTAACTGTTTCCTCAACGCTACGTTTGCACCGCCTTATGACTGTGGCCACTGCTATGATTCTGCGCGAATTAGGTGAGTTGTCCCCCCTTATGAACTCGGAAGTGGATAAGCGATTACGAACACTGTTTGGGCTATAATATCGGCTACCTGTTGGACGTCCATAACGACCGCTGAATAATACTACTGCGTATCCAACTGCCGGGTAAAGGATGTTAAAGAAGACGTGAGAAGCTGAGGGGTTGGTGTATGGTACATGAAAACCAACTTTCTATTTTAAAATCTTAAGACGTTTTAAATCCTGTTCAGTCCATTTAGCCTGCTTCTCTATCATGCTCTTCATGATTTTGGTCCGAAAAGTATCACCAGGATGATGAAAAGAAACTGTCACCCTTCTCCCATCTTGGTGCCGATACTGTTGGTGGCTACCGGATTGCCGATCTAAGGAAAAACCATCTTTTGTTAAGGCATTGACTAACTTTCGGACTGTTAAAGAGCGGAGCTTTGAATAATCTATCTTTGTCATACCGTTACCGCAACCAGAGGTTCAAAAGGGACTTCCACTTCTGTCTTTGGTTCTTCTGGGATTTGCTCTCCCTGCTCTATCATGCTTCCAATTGTCATTTCAATTACTTCCCTCAATTTTTTTAACGCATCTTCTTTGGTATAGCCCCAAGTAGCACCACCTTTTTCTTCAAGAACTGGGCAATAGGCATACCACCGATCTTCATCAGGTTCAACTACGATTTTAAAAATATACGTTTTCATTTTCTTTGCCTTGCTTTTAATTAATTTTTATTCGCTTTACATATAAAGTATATTATCTCTTTGTTAAAGCTTTCTTTTTTAAGAACTGCGTTTTATAGCCTGTAAGAAACGTATTTAAGCTTAGTAGAAAGAAAAGTTATGGATAATCCTGTTATAAAATGCAAAACACAGAGCATAGAATTCAACAGCCACTACTACATACTGTATTATGCAAATGAGAAATAGGTTAGGTAACTCCCACTAAATAGTTTACCCAAAAGCAGGCTATAATAACTCGATAGTGTCAGATTAACCGCAGAGTCCACAGAGAGCTACGATGAGGTAGATTTTAGAATAGGGCTCAGACACCTGATTACCCAACACCTAATTCTCTCTGCGAACTTTGCGGTCTCTGCGGTAAAGCTGGGTATAATATTATTTGTGAGTTACCCTAATCCAGTTCATACAATAGCAGAAGCCACGGCATTGCCAAATGCGTCGGCTGCGTCCGGACCATTACCCGTAATGATTTTACCGTCTCGTTCCACAGCAGCACCCGTAAAAATAGCACCTTTCTGCACCAAATTGTCCTTTGCCGAGCTAAAAGCAGTAGCTTTCTTGCCTTTTAGTAGGCCCGCGTTTGCTAATGTCGAAGGCGCTATGCAAATTGCAGCTACAATCTTACCGGCTTCAAACGCATTGACGGCTAATGCGTGTGCTTGCGGATCACTAAAGTACACGTCAGAACCGGACCCACCCACGAAAACCACAGCGCTATAAACATCAGCACTAACTTCCGCTAACTCAATATCCACATCTACTGCCGCACCAAACATACCGGTCGCTCGCTTAACACCCTTCGAGGCTATAGTTACCTCTGCCCCTGAACGGCTAAAAATCGCCTGCGGTTCCTTCAGCTCCTCGTCCCGGAAATTATTGGGCGCCACAACCATCAAAATCTTCTTCCCTTTCAAGTCCACCATTCTTTTCTTACCTCTAATATGTCTAGTAATAGCATCACGAATATTTAAAACTATCTGCAGAGCAAAGCTACCTTCAATAATAAATATTAGATAAGTCAAATGCCCACAAAAAAACGTGTTTTTGAAATGGCTGATACGACCGGAATAACTGGAAAACGTAAAACTTATCTGTGGCTGCCTATTCTACTTATTCATAATTTCGGCAGGCTTGCGATGGGAATAGCTGGCGCATTATTCATTTTATTGGGTGCGATAGCCCTTGTTTATTCTTGCTATGAGCTAATAGACTACTTGACGCAGGGCGAAAAAACTGCAATTGCTGTATTTGTTCAATGTGCCGAATACTATTTAATCACACTCACTTTTGTCCTCGTGGGACAGGCGGTCATGAACCTTGCATACTCTACGGAGTCAAAAACGGAAGACTCTGGGGAAATTGAAGGAGAGTTTGCTGGCGATGATCATATCAATCTCCGGTGTCGCCTTCATAGAGTTGATTCTCGGATGCGAGACCGCAGCAGACTTAGGTATAGACATACTCTATGTGGGCCTGGGAATTGCAAGTGTTATAGTTGCACTGGGTATTTTTATCCACCGGGGTATGCACAAGAAGAAAGAATAGTAAATCGAATCTTAATTAATTGTGCGTTCCCGTATTTAAAATCCTGATCATATGCGTAAATCTGTGTCCGCTAATAAAATTTTATTCCTTCTCGAAATCTGACCTTGTGTCAACTTACTTTTGATCCGAAAATAAAAGGAAGGGCATGAAAAACCCTTCGATTTTACATTTTGTATGTTTTTCAATCCTTTGACACCATTACCTCTGTCGCTTTTATCACTGCTTCTACTGTATCGCCTTCTTTCAAGCCAAGCTCTTCCACTGCCTCTTTTGTTATCATTGCGGTTATGGTCGAGGGATGGGCAACTTCGATTTTTACCGTAGAAGCGACCTCTCCTTTTTCTATTGTCTTTACAACACCTACAATCCTATTCCTTGCGCTTATTGGCATTTTCCTTTCCACCTATGTTCTATATACATCTCTCTCTTTAAGTACATATGCTACAAAAACACTAATCGCTATTTTGTGTTGGGCTCAATCCAAAAACGGCAATTTATCACGTTTCCTGTATGCTAGAGCCTGACATATAGCAATTAAGTCATCCCCGTCATTTTTAACGTTGATCGCGTATGTACCGATTCTGCCGGATCTGCTCACCTCTCTCGCTTCTGCATATAAGACGTCTCCAGTCGAGGGCGGTTTTATATATGTGATATTCATACTAAGCGCAACCGCAACAGTTCCATGTGAGTTTGCCGCCATTTCAAATGCTTCATCTAGCAAAGAAAATATCGCGCCGCCATGTGCCATACCAAACATATTCGCCATATCCGCATTAAATACCATTTTGACTTTTGAGTAACCGGCATCTAATTCCACCGGTTCTATTCCCATTTTCTTTGCGTATGGCTCAGCCCTTACCAGTTTAAATATAGACTCGTAAATTTCGTCATCCATTTTTGTGTCTCCTTTTATTTTAGCTTATATGTTGCCGTATGAAAGTGTATAGTCCCGAAACCTTTGACTTTATATACTCATCTTCTTCCGCATGGGACGACAAAATAAAGTCATAAAATTAACAGAAAAGAAAATAAGGTATATAATTCGGGCAAAGACCAAAAATGACAGTACTAAAAACATTGCGCAGGATATGAAATTAAGTGAATCCACTGTTA
>JAPVWK010000127.1 GCA_028572065.1 Candidatus Methanophagales archaeon | reverse complement strand
CGATATTTTAGGCGATGCCTATGAATACTTGATGCGTCATTTTGCAACGGAATCAGGCAAAAGCAAGGGGCAGTTTTATACTCCGGCCGAAGTGTCACGGGTAATAGCGAAAGTTATTGGCGTTCGCCAGACGAAAAGCCAGGACCAAACCATTTACGACCCGACCTGTGGCAGCGGTTCGTTATTGCTAAAAGCTGCAGATGAAACACATCTCGGTGTTACCATTTATGGCCAGGAGATGGATAATCATGGATTTTCACAATCATATTTACCGTAATGTATTCACAACCAAACGAACTCCAATTTTTTCCCTAACCAGGCGACATATTTTCCACCATCCACCCACCCATCCAATTTACCATTTTCTTGCTCCGATAGCGAATGGTTACGATTTTAGGCCCGTCACCGGACATTCTCGCGATATTCTTATAATCCGTCACCTTCGAGTCGATAATAATCCATTCGGGCTTTATCCCTAACGGCTTGACCATATCCAAATTTTTTTTGATTTCAGCACTGGCTTCGCTCCTCTTTACGTTTGCATTGCTGTATGGGAACATTCTGCTTTCCTTATCCTGAACGAGGAAGATGAGCGCACCTTTCATGTTCTTTTGCTGTAAATCTGTAGTTTGCATTACACAAATTGTGCGGGTGAAAATCCATGTTCAAACCTCTTCCACTTCCCGTACCTGCACTGCCACGCCTTTTCGTGACTGCACCATCTCCCACCCGCTCATCTTTGCTCTACCCACGCCAAACGCTTTATCGCCACAAAAAACAACTTCATCATTAACCCGTATTTGCGGATCGGCATTCACCACACCCGGCGCCAGTATCGAACCCCGGGGCACGAAATCGCCTATTTCTACTTTATACGAGGACCGCAGATTCGTAATTCTTCGTGCACCATTCAACGTAAAAGTTAAAAGCCCGTACTGTGGTACGATTCTCGCAAGTACCTCTTTATCGGCACTAAGTATGTGAAACGGAAACTTCCCGGTTATTTTTAGCCTTTCGCCTGCTTTACTCGTCATAAGCTCGCTGCCAGCACCAATACCAACCTGAAAATTCGCCATTGCTTTTACTATGCCGGATTTCTGTTCATATCCGTAAAGTCGCTTTCGGTCGGTACATAACTCCGCTATTCGGGAGTTCAACCTATTCAAAGCTTCGTTTGAAGTCGCTTTCTCGTTTGTTTCGCACGTGAACATAATTTCTATGCCCAACTCATCGGCAACTCCTGTACATATCTCTTTGTATGCACCTCCGAGATGCGCAACCACCACCTCGTAACTCTTTTGGTTCTTCTTCAGGTATGCACGCAAGCATGAAGACACCCAGTCGCGCTCCTCAGAATCCCAGTATCCAGTTACCGGTATGTCATAGAACGCAGCAGGGTAAACTACTTCAAGCTCTCTCGGTACGACACCCAGCGGCGACGTTAAAATAATTTCATGGATGCTACCTCTATATGCCCCAATCGCTTCGATGAACTTCGTATGCGAATTCGAGCGTGAATACGGTTTCCGTGCGGAACACGGCAGTATCAGCATTATTTGCCTTGCCGCTGGTTCGTACCTGTCCAGAACTCGACTCGCAAACCGTTTCACCTCTATTCGCTTTAACGATTCCATCGTATTCACATTCATAATCTGTTTTCGTGCGACCGGCGTTCGTTGCTCGAAATACTGCTCTTCGTTAAAGTCCAGGAGTCTTAACACTGCGGTTAGAAACGTAGAAGCTCGTACCTTCATCTCCACGTACTCACGTAAATTACCAGCTCGTATGCACGCTCTTGTCTTCTTCACTTCTTTATCCAGTAGCAGCGTGTTATGCCTTGCGAGCAGCAACGCCCGTTCTTTCCTATCCCGTTCTCGTAACTCGTCTATACTTAGAGCGGTGCAAACAGTACAATTGCAGGGTAAGTCCTCTAAATCACTTATTCTTGCTTCGCCGTCTTCCATCTGATAAATGCCCTGGTAGCCTTTTAGTACCGCATTTGTGTCGTCTAATATGTCCACGCCCATGTAAAACAGAATAGCCGCATTTTCCGGTGTCGCTATCGCAGGCACCCATAACGCAACATCTGGCGGGAGCGCGTTTCGTGTATCAATAACTCGCCGTACAAAATCTCGCGGGCTACGGAGCAAACTGGAAGCAAAAGCGAGCACGAAGAAATCGGTAAATAATGAAGTCACATTCGTAAATGAAGGATGTATTTCGGGTAACAGCACAGTTCCTCGGAGTGCGGTCCACGTTTCTTCGTAGGCTAAATCCTCAAAGTTTGAATCGTCAGCACGAACTACCGCAAGTCCATCCCCGCTTTCTAGCCGGAGCATCAGCGGCGTTTGCATACTCTCGCTTAACGCTAATTTACCTAATCTCGCTGCACCGTCACGAGTTCGTACTTCGTAAAATTTGCTCATCTATATTAGAATGTGCAGCGGATGCAAAAAGGAACTGGTATTTATTTGAAACCACAAGATCCCAACAACACTTTCTCTTTCGCTTAGTTATTCCTCTTCCTCTTCTACCATCTCTATTACCGCGCGTGGGCATTCATGCGCACAGATTCCACAACCTTTACAATAAAACAAATCCGCGTCAAAGAACCCCTCTTCAGTCTCGTTAATGCACGCTTCGGGACAGTAGATATAGCATACCCCACACTTTATGCACCGCTCGTTATCACGAACAGGCCTGTCCGATCGCCAATCACCGGTCTTATACGCCGATGCGCTTCCGGGTTCCGTAGCCACAAACCCAATCTCCAGATCTTTCCAACCTAATTTTCCGACACTCATTTTTAGTTACCTCTATGTTTACCGCTTTTTTCAACTCACTACCGTATCGTCATACGCTTTTCGCATCGTTTTTATGTTCTTCGCGGCGACTTTGCCAAAACGTTCTTCCATCGGTTCTGTTAGGGACTCCAGCGTGACCAACCCGGTTGCCTTTAAAAGCGCGCCGATCATTGTCGTATTGACAATAGGCAAGCCTAAAACTTCCCGTGCTATGCCCATGGCATCCACGGTTGCTATTTTGTCCACTGCCATTTCTGATTTCATCACTTCATGTGGTTTCTTCGTATTGACCACTGCTATGCCGTCTTTTTTGAGCCCGGAAACTACTTCGCCCACTTTTAGCAAGCCCGGATCGAGCACGACCAACACATCCGGCTCTGTAACTTCTGCCCTTATCTTTATCCGCTCGGTTTCATTCACACGCAGAAACGCAAGAACTGGTGCGCCGCGTCGCTCGGGACCAAAAGAAGGCATTGATTGCGCATGTTTGCCTTCCGCAATGGCTGCATGTGCGACTAACTCTGCCAGCGTAACTCCTCCTTGCCCCCCTCTTCCATATATGCATATTTCTATCATTTCTACCTCTCTTTTCTACTTCTTTTGAGAAGAAAACGTGACTAAAGGGAAATAATAAAAATGTACTTATAAAGTTTTCTATTTGTGTTTGTGTTCTGCATGAATTGTATTCCGGAAACTGCAATGACGAATGGATAACGAAGCACTTTTATAATCGGAATTGCTTTTTAGTTGTTGGAGGCAAAAAACAAATGAGAGAATATACGAAATGTGGAATAGTGACAGTGATATTGGCATTAGCGGTGTTTACGGCTTTAACAGTACCAGCTACTGCGAGTTCTGACATGTCAGGATTTATTGCCTATGCGAATGGCTATGAACAGCAAAACTATGAGCATCCAAATAGCTTAGAGGATCTGGCGGAATTGATAAAAAAGCGAGTGGAAGAAGAAAGGACGAGCGGGATGAAGAGCAGTGGATACCGCTTGTCGCTGATACAAGAAATAGGCGTGCAGGGCTACCTTAATATCTCAGGCAACTACACAACTATCTGGAATGAATCTCTTGTGGCTGATTTTACATACACATACATAGTCTCGGACTTAGACGGCGATGGCAATCCTGATGTCCTGGTTCATACAGGGCGATACGATCCGGCGACAGATATAGATACGAGCAGTATATTAGCAAAGAATGGTATAGACGGCATCCAATTATGGGAAGAGACAGTAACTGCAACCGGCGAGAATAACTGCACCATCTTCCCATTACCCTCGGGCGACTTAGACGGTGACGGTTTGAATGATGTTATAATCGCTGAAACTGTTTATGAGGCGGGTGTGGAAACGGCAAAAGTAATAGCGAAGAAGGGTATAAACGGCACGCAGCTATGGGTAGAGACGGTAACTGCAAATGGCAAGGATAACTGCGATATTTGGGCATTCCCGATGGGCGACTTAGACGGTGACGAATTGACAGATGTTATTGTCACCGAAAGTAAATATGACGAGACGCTAAATACGACAGTTGCGCGTGTAATAGCGAAACAAGGTAGTACCGGCACGCAGATGTGGAAAGAGTCCGTGAATGCAACCGGTAATGGAAATTGCGACATGGATGCACTACCTGCGGGCAACTTAGACAGTGACGAATTGGCAGATGTTATTGTTATCGAAAGTAAATATGACGGAATAACGGAAACGGCACGTGTAATAGCAAAACAAGGTAGTAACGGCACGCATATGTGGGAAGAGTCCGTGAATGCAACCGGTAAGGATAACTGCGGCATTGATGCACTACCTGTGGGCGACTTAGACGGTGATGGCTTGAATGATACATTAGTCACCGAAAGTAAATATGACGAGACGACAAATACGACAGTTGCGCGTGTAATAGCGAAACAAGGTAGTAACGGCACGCAGATGTGGGAAGAGTCCGTGAATGCAACCGGTAATGGAAATTGCGGCATGGATGTAGAAGGGGCAGGCAACTTAGACGGTGATGGCTTGAATGATGTTATTGTCAGCGAAAGCAAATATGACGGAACAACGGAAACGGCACGTGTAATAGCAAAAAAGGGCAGTAACGGCTCGCATTTATGGGAAGAGTCGGTAAGTGCAGCGGGCAAAGACAACTGCAACCTTTTTGCTGTTTATGCAGGTGACTTAGACGGCGATGGCCTGGATGATGTCATTGTCAGTGAATTTAAAGGTAACGAAATGACGTTTATGATGATATATCGGATAATAGCAAAGAAAGGTAATACGGGAGCACACATGTGGGAAGAGTCCGTAACTGGAATTGCCCCTGCTATATATGCACTACCCGTAGGCGATTTGGATGGTGATGGCTTGAATGATGTTATTGTCAACGAAATTAATTATAACGAAACGACATTTATGCCGATAGCGAGCGTAATAGCAAAGAAAGGTAAAACTGGTGCACACATGTGGGAAGTGGCCGTAACAGGAGCAGCGTTTATCTACGCATCACCAGCAGGCGATTTAGACGGTGATGGCTTGAATGATGTTATTGTCAACGAAAATATACACGACCAATCAACGGATATGACGACATCGAGAGTAATAGCAAAGAAAGGTAAAGATGGCAAACCATTTTTAGAAGTACAATCAAACGAGTTTATCTGGGTGGCTATGGGGGCGTATGGATACGACTTAAACGGTGATGCCAAGAACGATTTAGTGCTTGGAATACCTACCGAGATATACGCACTAACATGTGTTCATGGCGCGGTAAACAAGACGCCAGTAGCAGCATTTACGTATTCACCCACGAGTCCGGTTGTTAATCAAACGCTAACATTCAATGCTTCGGCATCTCACGACCCAGACGGATTTATAACAGAATACGAATGGCAATTCGATGATGGTGCAAACGCAACAGGT
>JAPVWK010000126.1 GCA_028572065.1 Candidatus Methanophagales archaeon | reverse complement strand
TTATATCACCCTGTCGAACGATATTTTCATATAGATAAAGCCAGATTTTGCTGTAATCCTTCTCCGCGTGCATTATCCTCGTCTTCTGCTCGCTCGGCTCGACCGTCCTCAGTGGTTCAGGAAAAGGGACCTGAAATACGAGTATCTGATCCTCTTCGAGTCCTTCTTCTGGTATTCTATGCCTTGTCTGGATGATACTTGCCTCTTTCGTATCTCTCGTTATATCTACATCGCTCACGCTCTGCACCAATGCCTTGATATTCATTGCGTTAACACTATCATCTGAGCCCTGGTCTATTACTTTAAGCACGTCGGAAGGCCCGATCAGAGATAGCGTCACCTGTAATCCGCCTGTTCCCCACCCCTTTGCAATAGGCATCTCTCTCGAAGCAAAGGGTACTTGATACCCAGGT
The DNA here is from genome assembly GCA_028572065.1 of Candidatus Methanophagales archaeon. GTDB lineage: Archaea > Halobacteriota > Syntropharchaeia > Alkanophagales > Methanospirareceae > QENJ01. The sequence goes on along the minus strand of JAPVWK010000126.1, from coordinate 5,316 downwards.
ATCGCAACAGCCTTCAATATCTTCCTTCTTAGCTCCCGCTTCGTGAATTCGTCAAGAAAAGCATAGTTATAGCCCTTCATTTTTCGCCTCGTATCTTTTGTATCCGGTCCAGACTCGATTGGAATGTAACATAATGCGGGAGTTTCAGGTGTTCGACAAAACCCATCGCGTCTATCCCATCAATGTGATAAAAGACGAATTCATGGTCTTCTGATGGTGCTTTTGGCTCTTTTACGCCCGTTGTTCCATCAAGTATCGCCATGGAAATTGCTTTTCGCTCATTCTGCCCGAAAACAAGTCCATAACCAAGAGAAAACTTCGCACCTTCACTCAACATCGTAGCGCCAACACCAGACAAAACTCCTTCACATTCGGTGACAAAAATCTCACCGATACTCACTTCGTTCTTCGTGTAAGGGTGTTTTATCTTCAATTTCACATATCCAACACGCAATTCCGCAATTGTCGGATGAACAGAGCCGTATCCTCGGAGAGACGAATATGCAATAGCAAGCATTGCACCGCTTTCTCCTCTTGCAAGTGCCTGAAGCCGCGCACTTCTCGGTAACGGGAACTGTAAGGGATCCCTTGTTATGTCAAATGGCTCTTCATTGTTCTCTGAAGGTTCTGCAACCAAACTCGCCCTTCTCATCACATCCACTACTTTTTCAAAGTGAGGTGGAACCTCTGAAGCATCGCTTTCCTTCTCTTCTCCTTCGTCTGAGGGTTCAAATTCCAACAATCTTTGTGTATAGTCTCTCGTAGCGCCCAATATTTGACCGCCTGGTATATCCTTGAACGTTGAAGAGATTCGCCTGATGACAAACATATCTCGCGTGTCTATCGGTTCGGAGTATCCCAACCTTGGAAGTGTAGACCGGTATGCACGAATTAAGAAAGATGCTTCCATCAAATCACCTTCTGCCTGTTTTATTGCAAGTCTTGCAAGTTCCGGTGCATATAAACTTCCTTCTCCCAACACCTGGTCAACAGCCAGCCGATTCTCTCGTTTGAATAGCTCAACGACTTTTTCCGCGTTCTTAATTGCATCTTCCCCTCCACTAACAGCTATATATCCCATTATTACGCCCTCACCCTTGTTGAACGAGGCAGACAAACGATATTCCCATATCTGTCTGAAAATATGGCATCAATTCCAAGCGGGAACTCGCTATTTACTTTGACTATCTCTCTTATCTCCTCCTCTCCAATCCCGTCAATCTCTATTTCGCGTTCAGCTCGTATTCCGGGTCCAGAAATCGTTAAACGTATGCCCTTTCCTATTCTCCCAACATCATAAATCAACGTTGCACTATCATCCGGATATTCAAGCGTCCCTCGCTTCATTTTTTTAATCAAGCCATTGGATGATCCGCCATAGATCAAAAAGAACACAGCATTTTCGAGCCGGGATTCACGACTTCCTGTATTTGATGAGATATACCGGGATATCTCCTCTGTATTCTCTCTATTTTTTGGATCGAGCACTTTAAAACTAACCTCATGGTCTAAAAGAGTGAAAAGTATGGCAAAGGGATATTTGTTTTCTGTGGACGGATTCAAAGCTATATCTGGCATTTTCACAACCATCCCAGGCCTAGCCATTGCATCCAGAACTTTCCTGAACGTTAATTGAGCATCAAAGAGGTTCATTTCAGCACCTCAAACTCTACTCTTGTCGGTTTGACCACGCCCCAAAGCTTGCGTCTTCTCTCTTTTGCATTTTCCCTCTCTTCCTCAAGCGTTTCTAAGATTTTATCTTTGAGAAGATGGTTTGCTTCAACCGCGGCATCCAGTATTGCACCAGCACGTGCCTTTTCTGGCTCCAAGCCAAGCACCATTGCATATCCTAACTTATTCTTGATTTCCACTTCTGCCTCGGTGACAAGCACTTCTCCAAGATTGAATACCATCCCTTCTACAGACTCTTTTGTACGAGCCATTAGCATTCCTGTTTGCTCTTTTACTACTCTCACTTCTGTATTTTTCATAATCCCTTCAGCAAGCGCGCAAATTTTTGCGCCATCGGATATTGTGATAAGTTCAAATCGCTCTTCTCTATTCATTTCAGCACCTCTTCTCCTATTATTCTTTTCCTGATTACGTCAGAAACCTTTTCCGATAATATGATGATTATAAAGATGACGATAAGGATGGACGCCACTTCTCGGTAGCTGAAAAGTTTCATCGCATAGATCAATTCAAATCCGATTCCTCCCGCACCTACCAGCCCCAGTACCACAGATGCTCTAACGTTAACATCAAATCGGTAGAAAGTATTAGCCACGAAGGAAGGTAAAATCTGTGGAATGACTGCATATTTTATACTTTGTATCCTACTTGCACCCACCGCCTCCACCGCTTCAAGCGGCTGCGGGTCTATCTCTTCTATGGCTTCTCCATATAACTTCCCCAGCATACCTATTGAGTGACAGGACAACGCCAATGTTCCCGGAAACGTACCTAATCCAACAGCAGAGACGAATATGAGTGCAAATACTATATCGGGCACTGTTCTTGTGAATGCAATTATGCCTTTAGAAGTGTTGCGCAGTAATCTCGATGTGGTAAGGTTCTTTGCAGCAAGTATCGCAAGTGGAAACGATATTAAAGCGGCAAACAGAGTACCCAAGAAAGCCATCTGTATCGTTTCTATTGCAGGTTTTACCAGATTTGAAAACGCATCGAACTCCGGTGGGTACATACACCCGACGAAATCCAGGATATTTGGAAATCCTTCGACAAGCGTTTTTAGATTGAAATCCGTGCCTATAACACTCCATATAAAAAATAAAAAGAGGAATAATGGGATAAGGTATTTATTCCCGTAAAATCTCTCTAAATTACCCTGTGGTTCTTCAGTATATCGTTGCCCAGTCTTCTTCTGATATGTTTGGTTTACCATCGTAACAAACAACACCGTTTTTTATCCCAATCACTCGAGTTGCATACTTCCTTGCGATTTCCGGCTGGTGAAGAACTGCTAATGTCCCGATTCCATGTGAAACTGTGATTTCCTTCAGAATGCCCATGATTCGCTCTGATGTGGTCGGATCAAGATTAGCAATTGGTTCGTCTGCAAGTAGCAGATATGGCTCCTGCATAATCGCCCTTGCAATAGCAACACGCTGCATCTCCCCGCACTTAATGTTCCCGCTCTTCTATGCGCTAAATCGGCAATCCCAACTCGGTCAAGAGCTTTTAGCGCCATATCCGCCTCTTCATCTGAGAACCCAAAGAACAAGTTTTGCAGGGCATCAGTGTATCCCAATCTTCCATTCAAGACGTTTTCAAGCACAGAAAGTCGATTTACAAGACCGAAATTCTGAAATATCATGCCAATACGCCTACGGACCTTTCTGAGTTCGCGAATATTACAGTTTGTAATCTCAAAAGGCTCACTATCGCCATTCAGTATAATCTCTCCACTGTCTGGTGTCGTCAACCGGTTTATGCAGCGCAAAAGAACCGTTTTTCCCACTCCGCTCAAGCCAAGTATCGCCACAAGCTCACCTCGCCCAACGCTGAAACTTATATCTCTCAGTAGCGGTTTACCATCTGGAAGTATCTTAGCGAGTTTTTCAACTGTTAACATGGCTATCACCGCCTATATATCCCAGTGCTATCGCGATGTTCCTGACATAGTCATATGTGCTGTCATCTATTGCGATATACCATTTATTCTTCTCCCACTTGCTTTCGAAGGTCTTCATCGCTTCCGGATCTTTCTCCGGCATATCAACAAAAGCCTGTTGTATCTTCCCCTTAAGTACCGGATCCAGGTCGCCTCGTACGGCAATCGGGGATTTGGGTATTGGATCAGATTCCCAGATCACTATCACCTCCTCGGGTGTTATCGCACCACTATCAATCAGCCGATTATAGCCTATATCATACATCGCACCCGCATCTACTTTTTTGGATTTTACTGAAAGCCCAACTGCATCATGCCCGCCCGCAAACATGCACTCCTTTAAATCTGTGTCTGGATCAATACCGATGGATAAAAGGTATCCTCTCGGAATCAAGTTTCCGGATGTGGATGCAGGATCCACGAATGCGAATGTAACTTCGTTGGCATGCTCCTTCAAATCGTCTATATTTTTCAGCCCGGAATCCTTATGTGTAACGATGCAAGAATGGTATGTCGCAACATCGCCTGTATCTGTTCCACCAGTAACGATTGCTTCTGCATTAGCTCGCTCCGTAGCCAGCACATACGAAAAAGGTCCGAAATATGCGACGTCTATCTTCTTTGCTCGCATCGCTTCGATTACGGCGGTATAATCTGTCGCCATAAATGTCTCCGCAGGCATATCTAATTCCCGCTCTAAATACGCCTTCGCGGGCTCAAATTTCTTAAGCATCTCAAGCTGATCCTCTGTTGGAATCAGACCTATCTTCAGTGTTTCTTTATCCGGGTTCCCAGATTCAAAGGTGCCTGCTATATATGCACCAGTAACGGCAACCACCACTATGACACACACGCTTATAGACGCAACTACCAATATTTTTCCCTTTTCCCTTTTATTTTACCTCTTAATATGTAGATAATTTAAAGTGTATATATAAATCTTTTTCTTTCTAAATTATCGAAAATGATATATACCAAAAGAAAAAAGCTATATATTTCGCAAAATGAATAGGGAGGGATGAAAGAAAGTTGTGCCGCTGATTTTCCCACATCTCGCCAACTCCTCTAACGCATCTTCTTTCAATCCATATACACGTTTATGGTAGACCTTGTAATCCTCGAATTAATATCTTCAACAGCCTAAGTAGATAATTATTATGCGTAACAATAAAAAAAAGATGAAGCGCAAAGATACTATGACTAACGAAGAAAATAAGATGCCGCGCAAAGCGTACGAGCGCGAGCTGGCCAAATTGGAGATAGAGCTAGTCAAGCTCCAGGGTTGGATCCAACACAAGGGCTTAAAAATTGTGGTGATCTTTGAGGGGATTGATTCCGCCGGAAAAGGTGGCACCATCAAACGCATCACTTACCGGCTCAACCCGCGTGTTGCCCGTATAGTTGCGCTGCCAACGCCAACCGAGAAAGAAAAGACGCAATGGTATTTCCAACGCTATATCCCTCATTTACCTTCGGCGGGTGAGATGATGCTGTTCGACCGGAGCTGGTATAACCGGGCAGGGGTAGAAAAGGTGATGGGGTTCTGCACGGAAGAAGAACACCTTGAATTCATGGGCAGCGTCAACGTATATGAAATGGCTCTAGTTCGTTCGGGGATTACACTGATCAAGTATTGGCTGGACATCAGCGATGAAACCCAGGAAACGCGTTTCGAGCAGCGC
>JAPVWK010000125.1 GCA_028572065.1 Candidatus Methanophagales archaeon | reverse complement strand
GCTTACCGCCTTGATTTCTGTGCTTGTTATCGCATGCCCATGCGCTCTTGGGCTCGCAACACCCACGGCTGTAACGGTAGGCGTTGGACGTGGCGCGGAACTCGGCGTTCTCATTAAGAATGGCGAAGCACTTGAAATATCTGAGAAACTTACCACGATCGTATTCGATAAAACGGGAACGCTTACAAGGGGCAAACCAGAAGTTACGGATATTATCAGTATTGGAACTGACGATAGCGAGTTGCTAAGGTTAGTAGCAAGTGTCGAGAAGAACTCACAGCATCCGCTCGCAGAGGCGATCATGAGAAGAGCGCAGGGTATTGAACTGGTGGAGTGCGAGGGTTTTGATACATTTGGAGGAAAAGGGGTGACCGCACTAGTAGAGAGTAAAGAAGTGCTTATAGGGAATAGAATACTTCTTAGTGAACGGAATATATCATACCTAGAGGTTGAGGAGAAGATAGTTCAGCTTGAAGAGGAAGGAAAGACGGTGATACTCATCGCTATTGATAACGTGGTGGGCGGGATAATCGCTATTGCTGATACATTAAAGGAAAGAACAAAAGATGCCATCGAAGAGTTCAAAGAGATGAAGTTTAATGTAGTCATGATAACAGGCGACAATGCAAGGACTGCACACACAATTGCAGAGCAGATTGGCATCCAGAACGTGCTAGCAGAGGTATTACCACAGGATAAAGCGAATGAAGTGAAGAAACTGCAAGAACGAGGTGCGGTAGTTGCCTTCGTGGGCGATGGCATTAACGATGCACCTGCACTTGCACAGGCGGATGTGGGCATTGCAATAGGTAGCGGCACCGACGTAGCGATAGAGAGCGGTGAGATAGTGCTTATAAAGGATGATCTTATAGATGCTGTTGCCGCGGTGCAATTGGGTAGGAAAGTGATGTCGAGGATAAAGCTAAATATATTCTGGGCTTTTGCATATAACGCTGCACTAATTCCTGTTGCGGCAGGGATATTATATCCCTTTTTTAATATTACTTTTAAACCAGAACTTGCAGGGCTTGCTATGGCTATGAGCTCTGTAACGGTGGTAACTCTTTCACTGTTGTTGAAACGGTATGTGCCACCCGCGAAGAGGGGTGAAAAAACAAAAGGAGGTGATGAAGATGGCGATAGATCCGATATGTAAGATGGAAGTGGACGAGAAGACGGCGAAGATTAAGACCGAGTATAAAGGGGAGACGTATTACTTCTGTGCACCAGGATGCAAAAAGGCATTTGAGGAGAAGCCAGAAGAGTATCTTGGATGAGTACAAGGACAGGGACGTTAGGGGCCCTTTTTAAGGAAAAGATCCTATTGATTGGAAGGAAATACTGCCTGAGGTTATAGAAAAAGCTTTACCGCCTGTCGAGCCGCAACTACAAAAAACCAAATAATGAAACAGACATTACATTTATAGAAGGTGAAGCCATGCAGAGCTTAGAAGGCGGAGAGAAGATAGCATTATATACAGAAGCCATTAAGAGACTTAATGCCATCATTGGAACTACGAAGGGACATGAACTGTATGATATAGGAAAAATGGCAATCGTAAGTGCAGTCTTGAAGTATCCCAAGTATATTGCTTGTGATCCGCTCACCAAATCGGAAATTGCAGTACCGGTAACAAGACACAACAAATTGATAGCTGTGCTTGATGTAGATAGCACCGAATTTAACTCCTTCAATGAGGTAGATAAATCATACCTGGAATTGATTTTGAGGACATACTTTGAAGATTGATCTTATTTTTATCTGTGGAAAAGTTGAAGCCTTACAGAAAAAAAAATGCAGAAATTATTTTATTTTATATGTCCAAACTTATTTAAAAGTTAGAAAGTAAAAATTATTGTACCAAAGGAGAATGACATCATGAAAGAAGAAAAAGAAAGATATTTGACCACGAACCAGGGTGTCCCGATCACGGACAACCAGAACTCGTTGACCGTTGGCGAACGCGGTCCTGTGTTGTTACAAGACGTCCAGTTTATCGAGAAGATGGCTCATTTTGATAGGGAACGCATCCCTGAAAGGGTTGTCCACGCCAAGGGAGCAGGGGCACACGGCTATTTTCAGGTTTACAAGAACATGGCCGCGTATACGAAGGCGGAATTCCTTCAGGACCCCGAGAAAAAGACCCAAGTATTTATACGGTTTTCTACTGTAACCGGTGGCCGTGGCTCTGCTGATACCGTGAGGGACCCCCGTGGATTTGCCGTTAAGTTCTACACTGAGGATGGAAACTATGATCTTGTAGGAAACAACCTGCCTGTCTTTTTCATCCGGGACGCCATCAAGTTCCCGGATATGGTTCATGCTTTCAAGGGCGCACCTGATAGCAATATCCCCGCGGCCTCTTCCGCGCATAACCGCTTTTGGGACTTTATATCCCTGACCCCCGAATCAACCCACATGATTACCTGGCTCTTTTCCGACCGCGGGACGCCCAAAAGCTACCGTATGCAGGAGGGTTTTGGTGTCAATACCTATGTATGGGTGAACGCCGAGGGCAAGGCGCTGTATGTGAAATACCACTGGAAACCGAAATTGGGTGTGCATAACCTTGATCGTAATGAAGCAACCCGGTTGGCTGGTCTTGATCCCGATTACCTTACTCGTGAACTCTACGATACGATTGCCCGCGGCGAAGAGGTTGAGTATGAACTCAATGTCCAGTTGATGGATATTGCAGACGAATGGAAACAAAATTTCGATCCACTCGATGCCACAAAGACATGGCCTGAGGATAAGTTCCCACTGATGTCGGTGGGCAAAATGGTGCTCAATCGCAATCCAGAAAACTTCTTCGCCGAAGTGGAACAGGCGGCTTTCTGTCCCGCCAGCATCGTTCCCGGGATCGATTTTTCTGCGGACAAGTTGCTTCAGGGTCGAACATTCTCATATAATGATACTCAGCGCTATCGGTTGGGTGCGAACTACCTGCAACTTCCCGTCAACCGCCCTCTGGTGCCGGTAAACAACAATCAGCGCGATGGAGCTATGCAGATTGGAGCATTCAGTGGCTCGATCAATTACGAGCCCAATAGTTTAGCTGGTGGTATGCCTATGGAGGCACCAGCGGGTACATCTCGTGTATATCGAGTTGATGGAGAAGTGACTCGGCGCAAGATTGACATAACGAATGATTTCGGGCAGGCAGGAGAGAGATTTCGCTCCTTGAGCAAGATGGATCAGGAACATCTGGTAGAAAACCTCGTCTCGGATCTTATGCAGATTGACAAACCGATCCAGCAGCGGGTGGTTGAGAATCTGACAAAGGCTGACCAGGAATTGGGTATGTCCGTAGCGAAAGGTCTAAAGTTCTAACCATTGTATTACTCTAGCTAAATTTCTCTCGGAGATCAATATCTCCTAGCCTTTTACCAGATTGCACACGGACTGCAAGCAACACTCATTGTTGCTCTAAGTGGACGTCCAGTTGTGGGTATGGGATTTCAATTCCTTCTTCCCCGCGGAATGCCTCGAGAATTCCATTTGTCAGATCTAATTTAACAGTCCAGTAATCTTCAGTATTTGCCCATGCCCTCAGTTGAAGGTTTACGGAAGAATCAGCCAATTCTGTGGTGACAATCGCAGGTTCCGGATCCGTTAAAACCATCGAATGCACTTTCATCAGGTTCATTGCTACCTGAATTGCCTTCTTCAGATCGCTTTCATAACTTATACCGACTGCGACATCAACCCTTCTCGTAGGCATTCTTGTGTAGTTAACTATTGGGCTCCCCCAGACAAGCCTGTTTGGAATTGTGATGAATTTATTGTCATAAGATAAAATTTCAGTTGCCATAAGCCCCACAGCAGTAACTTTTCCTACCTTTCCCTCTACCTCCACCACTTCATCCTTGTCAATAGGTCTCAAGGCGGCTATCCAAATTCCCGAAGCTAAATTTGTGATTGAATCCTGCAGGCCAAACCCTAATATTATGCCTATAACTGCTGACAGACCAAGAACAACGGAATTCATAGAAAACCCCAGCGATCCGACAGCTAAAAGTATCACTATAACATAGAGCAACACGCTCAGGAATCTTGCCAGAAGTTCCGCAACGAGTTCTGTGAGTTTCGTTTTCTCTAATTCTTTCCTGAAAAGTATCACTATTATCTTAGTGATCACCCAGCCGGCGATTACTATAATCAACGCAACCAGCACTTGAGAGACGGTTATCTGTGTGAATGGCAGCATCTGCTACAGTAAACCTGCTAAGTCTGTCATCTTAACATAACTAACTGGATTTGTCATAGTATAAAATCGTTTCTATTTTCTATTTTTTATTACCCAAAAGACTAACATCATAAATCATAAGTGTATGTTTTATAGATGGCTGTGGTTAATTAGTTAGGATTAGGCTATTGTGTCCAAGCGTTGAGGTAAGATGCAATGACATAATTGCCAAATCAAAAATAAGAGGTGAAAAATGAAACGCTTGAGCTGGAAGTTGTTATTAGCCTTTTTTTTAATCATATCATCTCTATTTATTTATATAATCCACTATGCAATTTTCACCGACCCGCACCATATTTTATGCTGAGTCTGCTGGAAAATCCAAATTTGCTTGAGCATGAATCTTTTACCGACCTCCTTTTGGCAATATTTCACCTGTCTGAAGAATTGGCAGCCAGGGATACATTAGTGGGTTTGCCACAATCAGATTACGAACACCTGGCGGGAGATATAAAGCGTGCTTACACGCTGCTAATTCGTGAATTGTTAGCCTATATGATGCACTTAAAGGATAACTATCCATATCTGTTCTCTCTTGTTATAAGAACAAATCCTCTGGATGCTGACGCATCTCCTGTAGTGACATAGCCAGTAATTATGCTCATGTGAGTAATAAAGACTTAACTCGAATAAAAAACCGAAAACCTTTTTATATTTGCAACTCTAAACTTATTACATAGTTGAAACTAAAACAAAACGAGGATTTAACATGGGTGCTCTACATGCAGTGAAGATTTTAGGCAGTGCGCAGACCAACTTCGCGGGTGGGCGGGGTTTCTTCAACGCCCTTACCTTCATCGCACCATATCTCAAAGGGCGTCCATACGAAGAAATAGAGCAGCTCATGCAGATGTTCGTCTGGAATGAGGGTAAGGAGCAGGAGTTGCTGGATAGGATGCGGTATGGTGCAGAGGATGTGAGGTAAAAACGAGAGTAGTCAATGGAGAAACTCCGCGCATATCTGGAAGAGGAGGGTATTCAACCGTCCTATCATCGTCTGAAGATTCTGGAATATATGATGAACCACAGAACTCATCCAACCGTTGATATAATTTACAAGAATCTTTCAAATGAGATACCAACACTTTCAAAAACGACTGTTTATAATACGCTAAAACTTTTTGTGGCCAAGGGCATTGTCCAAGAACTGACGATAGAAGAGAAAGAAGTGCGATACGATGCCGATACAAAACCACACGCGCACTTCAAGTGTATTGAATGTGGGAACGTGTATGACATAGCTCTGGAATCACCAATCTTTGATACTGAGACGATAGAAGGACATAAAGTTATAGTGTGCCACGTTTACCTAAAAGGCGTTTGTAAAGATTGCTTTTTAAAAAACGGGAAACTACAACAATAAATGGGTTGTTGGTATGATACGCCTCAAATGATAATTCCAGATGAATTGAAAAAGATATTTGAAAAGGTGGATTCAGTTGTATTTGAAACCGCGGGTAAAGAAAGAAATCAAACTGCCGTTCAAGTATTTT
>JAPVWK010000124.1 GCA_028572065.1 Candidatus Methanophagales archaeon | reverse complement strand
GCTAAGTAGCGATGGGCGATTTCGGGATGTCGCAGCAGAGATGAGAAGCTACCGTGAAACCGTTTTTAGTCGCGGCGTACCCCTTACTATGGTAGAAACGAGGGCGATACTAAGCAAGCTCAGGAAATGGCAGAATCTCGTGGAGAGACGGTTGGAAACAGAGTAAATCTCAAAATAGCAAAAAATAAAAAGCCAGTTTTTCACTGGCTTATTTTTATGTTATGCTAAATATCCCGGAATCATACGCCACAGGCGTCCATTTCGTGGATTCTGCCACTGCACGGAATGCCTTGGATCCCGAAACGTCAGCCGGTATCTCAACCCTGAGCGGTATCACTGCCTCGCCCCTACTCGGTATCTCCACGTACGTAGACGTCCAGTTGAACCATGCCAGATCCGCTTGCCAATCCGGCGGTAGGTCACTATTATTGGTCAAATGAACGTGGAACAAGTCATCGAAGTTCTCGGTACTCACGATTTTTATCTTTAGGTCAACTGCGCTTCCCGCGGTTACGTTACTGAATCTCGGAAGAACTGCAACTCCAAGTCCGCCCTCTGGTCTTAATTGTCCGGTCAGTCTAATGAATCCGGTGTAGTTGCCTCCTCGTGTTTCGTTTGGCACATGTAACGCGAATTTTATCGGTGTTGGTATGCCGCCTTTCAGGTTTATATCGAATAATATACCCGGGGACTGAGCAAGCCATTGTTCAACACCTTTTATCTTCGCACCTTCTTTATCCGCGGCTATAACCCCTCCTGTCGCTGCTGTCATGTTCCAAGACTCTATACACAAGGCTATTGGATCATTGCCCTCGTTTATGATCGTGGGCATGCCGGGTGTTGCCATGTCATCGTCACCGTCAACCCATTTCGTTTCGCTACGGTTAACATTTCCATAGTCTATCGCCGAGAAGTCAACCCTCAACGCTACTGAGGATAGATATTCGATTGTGTTCGTGGTATAACTATAGTTACCTGTGTGATCAAACACCTGTGTACAAACAGTATAGAGTCCTGCAGGATCAGAACAAGAGAAATTATCGTGGACCGCGTATATCCAGCCAGTTCCGTGATCGAGATAATTCTGAATCTCATTCTTCTCATCCAATGTGATTGATCCTTCTGCGTATGCGTCTTCCACCGCATCATCACATGCTGCCCCGTCGTCCAGTGGTTCAGCAACTGACATATCTTGCAGCTCGGAGTTGCAACTACACGTTTCGTTGCATGGTTCACTGCAACATGGCTCACCATCCGGACCGGGATAGAATGTTCTGACAACCACTTCTTTAATAGCCGCTTTGCCGTTTGTGCCACATGCAACCGCATACTTGCTTACTGTCACTGTCTGACCGGGAACTGGATATACCTGCGTAAACACTTCTCCTAGCGTATTGTTGTACTTCCGCCAGTTATACCGCACTTTCGGTTGCTGTTTCACCGACACAACCCGGGCATGAGTAGGGACACTTACAGCGGCAAGACCCCACGAACTCGTATGATTGGTATGGTTGATGTTGATGTCCGCCGCGTTAGTACCTGGCTGTGGATAGTCTGAAATAAAGTCTGCTTTATCTATACCCCCGAAGCCTGCACTTGCTATGCCCATGGCTACCAAACAAAATCCAATTAAAATCAGGACTATTTTTTCCATTTTTTCCATTCTTTCCTCCTGGATAGAATTAATACAGCGCAAAAAAAGGCGATTAGCGCATCAACTACGCCTATTGCTGGTAGTAAGCCCTTTTTTTCTTCCACGCCTTGAACTTCAAGCTGGAGTTCCTTCGAGTCCGTCTTCTTTCCCTCATAGACAGCATAGCCGGTTATGCGGTAGTTGCCGGGTTTATCCAGTTTGAGGTAAGATATAAGAGTAGTCGTCTCTCGCACCGGAACTTCAAACTCGTCACTCTCGATTGTTTCTATGAGTTTTCCATTTCTGTGTACTTCACCCGTGAACTTCGCATTTGTATCTATCTTACCCGTATTCTTGAAAGTTGCAATCGTTTTTACCATTTCACCAACTGCGGGTTCGCCTTCATATGATAGAGTACTCAAAATGCCTTTTCTCGTCAAAGTTCCCTTTTCAAGAACCTTAAAAGGTTGCTCCCGTTCATATAGAACATTGCCATCCAAAGATACCTTGACATCTGCGAGATAATCACCAACTGCCTGTCCTGTTGTATCCCATGCAACAGGTATCTCCTCTATTGTACGTGGCTTCACCGCTTTTTCGGCTTTAGAGAATTTATCAATCACCGCACCGTCTTTGCTAATATTAACAGCGATAACAGGCTTTGCCACTACATTTCCCGTATTCCGGAACATTGTTTTTATTCGTAATGAATACTCTATTTCTGTATCCTGCAATGTGATACCGTTTACGATCCCTGTAAGAATCTGCTTACCCGTAACAAGAATAGTTACATCAACAGGCATTCTGATTAACATCTGTGCACCAACACCACCATGAGCTGCAGATGCGGGAACATTCTCAACATATACGGTCGAGTTGTAGTTGCCACTCGGGGCATCCATCGGTATCTTGAACTTGAGTAGTATCTTTGTAGAATTTTTACCGGCTATCGTTATATTTGTCAGTTCATTTCCTTCTTCATCATAGTAGCTAATCCAGTTGCTGAGTTCTCCTTCGGCATACGGTCTGAACGTCGTGGTCATCACATCGGTATTATGCACAATTATCACATGCTCATACTCTTCGCCCCGAAGCGCATCTGTTACAGAAAGCCGTGAAGGCACCACGCCCAACCCTATCGCATCGGCATTCGCTATAAACATAAGCAATACCAGCATCACTCCGATTATAATGACCGCTCTTCTCTCTTCCTTTCTCATTTGCGTTTTCATTTTCATGTTATCTGAATTTACTTTTAATATAAAAAAATAAAAAACCCCGTAAAGGGGCATATTTATTTATAGTTTTCCGGTTTTTTAACTGCTGTGTTTTCCCGTCATTCTAATGCACCCGGTATAGTCGCCCTCTGGTGTATCGGCTGGCACGTGTAACGAGAACTCGATCGGTGTGGGCACGCATCCTGGCAGACTCACGTTAAATGATACACCAGGTGGCAATGCAAGCCACTGTTCAAGCCCGCTTAGCTTTGCATCCAGTTTATCCGCGGGAATGCCTCCACCTCCTGTTGAGGTCATGTTCCATGCCGCTATCTCGATGTCCATCGGGTCGTTACCATCGTTCTTCACATTTCCGGGCGTTACCCATGTTGTGTTGTCAGGCGTGACGTTTCCATATTCCACCTCTGAGAAGTCTATCGCAAGCGATATTATTGACTCATACTTGAATGTGTTTGCCATGCAATCGTATTCACCTTCTGAGTCGAACACCTGGGCACATACGGTGTAGTTTCCTGCCTGGTCCGAACAGTTGAAGTTGTTGTGCTCTATATATATCCATGCGGTACCGTTATCGAGACACTCCTTGATGTCGGCCTTTTCATCATCCGTGAGCAAGCCTACGTCATAGGCATCCTCCACAGCATCATCGCATGCAGTCCTGTTTTCCAGTGCCGTTGCCGCTGATTCCTCTTTCAACACGCAATCGCCCGGTTCACAACAGTTTGATTCGTTGCACGGTGTGCAATTGCAAGCACTGCCATCACCGAGTGGATAGAACGTTCTGACAACCACTTCTTCAATGTCGTCCTTGCCGTCAGGGTCGCAAACAACGACATACTTGTCCACGGTTACGTTCTCACCCGGAATTGGATATACATTCGTATACCCATCACCCGGCGTATCATCCGGTTGCTCCCATTTGTACTGCACATTTGGCTCCTCGTTTATCACTTCGACACGAGCATACGTGGGTATTCCTGGAGTGACAGTGGTTTTAAGGTTTTCGTGTGTGCTATTCTCAACAGGGAACGGGATACCTTCTATCCAAGCATATCCATTTACATCATGGTAGTAGTCCTCAGGTGTAGCATCGGTTGGTACTCCTATGCTTAATATAGAGTATCTCGTTTCGCCAGCAGGTAAGTCAAACCCCACAGGGGTAAATGCATATGTCCAGCCGGTTTGTTCTGGTTCGATTGTGAAATTCACATACTCTGTTTCCAGTGCTATACTTACAGCACTTACGTTGTATGTTGCTATCCCACCCGGGCATATTTCATCTTCTATCGGTGTCACACCCATCGTAAACCCGGGGTTACCTAACTGTGCCGAAGATGCTCCTACCAACACTGCTAATACCATAGACGCTACAAATACAGTTTTTAATATTGCTACTTTTTCCATTTTTTCGTTTTTCACCTCCTAATTTTTCCTCTACTTTAGCCCCTAGCCCTATCAATGCGCCATTATCGGCGCATTCCTATTTTAGCCCCTCCAGGGAATTCCACCCTGTTCTTTTTTGTTGAGGGACATGTTTTCTTTCTCCTTTTTAGTACAGGTACTCCTTTTATCTCGTTCCTTTACACCCAGCTTTCAGAAATGTGGAAAAAATAATAAGCCAGCTTGGTTGCTGGCTTCATTTTTCTTTTTTGTTGTTTGGTTGTTCGTTCTTGTTTTTACAATATTTCGAGGAAGCCTGTATCAAACACTGTTGGTGTCCACAGCGTTGATTCCACCACTACACGGAATGCTTTCTTGCCCGGCGAAATTCCGGTTGGTACGTCTGCTCTGAGTGGTATCATTACTTCACCACCTGCGGGTATCGCAACTTCTGTAGAAGTCCAGTTGAACCATGCCAGATCTGCTTTCCAATCGTTTGGTATAGACTCGTTGGTCAGACTAACGAGGAATACATCGTCAAAGTTCTCGGTGTTCACGATTTTTATACTGAGATTCACACTGCTGTTTACGGTGTTGAATCTTGGCGTAACCGCTACACCTATTCCGCCTTCTGGTATGACAGAATGAACAGTGGCGGTGTCTTCGTCCGCGACCATTGTTTCACCGCACCACGCGGTTGCGTTCTGCACGTTGGTGTCCACACCGGTTTTTATCAGCGTGGCATTTATCAAGAAGGTTAGCGATTCGCAAGGTACAAGTGGTCCTAGAATCTCCCATATCAGTGTCGTGCTACCATCCGGGTTTTTGATTACCTCAGCCGTTATGTTTGGGTAGTGTCCCACGTATTCAAAGCTATCAGATAGTGTATCCGTGATGGTTAGGTTAGTCAGGTTGCAGCATTCTCCATCGTTATGGATTGTAGAATTGAAGGTCACGGTTTCTCCAAGAAGTGCGGTGAGTTCATCTACCCATTCTTCGGTTACCTGGTTCCATACGGTCTCCTCTACGTCTATGCTGGGCGTGCCAGGACATTTCACGATATTCACCTCGCAGTTGTTCGTCTCGTTACTCTCTTCAACCACATCGTCGTTGTCCGCACATACCGTTACGTTCAGCGTCTCGCCGCACGGGCATTCCTCAAGATCAAACGAGCTACCGTAGCTTTCGCCTGACTTCAATGCCGGGCATGACTGGCTTTCCATAAGCTCGCCGTCAACATATTTGCACGTGGTACTGTTCCCTGCCAGTCCACATCCGATGTTGGTTACGGTATAGTTCACGATGAACATCCCGTCCACAAATGTCACCGACTTGTTGACCACCAGATCCGGCTCTCCTGGCACATTTATCCAGGCATCGTCACTGTTCCTTATCCATCTACCCTCATATTTGCCCTTAGCCCACAGAAGGTTATAGTCCTCGCCACACCCCACCACACGAGCATCCGCTTCAATAATTATTGTATTGTTTTTAAGTGGATATGGTGTAAGCACAAAACCTTGTGGGTATTGGTCGTTTATTCTCCCCT
>JAPVWK010000123.1 GCA_028572065.1 Candidatus Methanophagales archaeon | reverse complement strand
GTGTTTCTCAAAAAATCCTCTGGAAACATCTCGACAAGGGTCTTTACCGTAGGATCCACACTATTTTCATTATCTGGTATCATATATTGGCTCACTAGGTAAAATAATCGCTTTTAAACTATATAAAAATAGTAGGACTGTCTATCTCTTATCCGAACACGCATGAAGCAGTATCACCCTCTGCCCTCGTTTGCAACTGCCCATAATGTTCAATTCCACGGTCTTCGCAAATCCGTAAGAATATTATCCTGTCTATTACCTTCTGTACCGCATAGTTCAACTCGTAGATGGACACATCAGGATTACGAAGCGCGATATTTTTAGCCAGCAGTTCACGCCAGCTTTCTATCTCTTTCAGAAATTCGCGGTCCACTTCCGCAGTGCCCTTCTTGCCTTTAGTAGACTGTGCGTATCTGTCAAAACTGCCTTTGAGTATCGCTTCTTTTGAAAAAATAGAATATATCTCGTCAAACTTATCGAGATACTCGTCAAACGTATAGTATGCAATCCGACCTATGCTGGGTTTGTCCGTAGGATTTGGTTTGATCTGACAGTTGAAGACCGATAACTCCTCGAAATCCGTTACGATGGACAATGGCAGTTTCGCACTCCACGCATACCGTCTCAGTTGGTATGAAGGACTGACGTCCTCTTTTATGTTCACTGCGGGTTTCTTGGCTTCGACAAAGAACTTCCTTTGACCGCCGATTCGGAAACTGTAATCCGGTGCTCTGGTTGAACGCCCTACTTTTATTGTATCCTCGTGAACTACCTCCTTGTATTGTTCTGCATAGCCTTGTTTATTGCTTACGTCCCAATCCAGAGCGTCAAAGAAAGGATCAATGAACTCCCGCCTTACCTGTGTTTCGTTATACGTTGACTTTTTGTAAACGTCAAGATTATACCGGAATCGCTCAACGAGTTCTTTAATCTGTTGCTTTCCTTGTTCTTTTGTGTAAGTCATTTATCTTTTTAACATAATCATCGGCTTTGCACTTAAAGTCACTTTTGCACCTAAAGCCGGTAAAATATTGGACTTTTAGTGCAAAGCCGCCTTTGGGTAAACCTTTTTATTGTGACACCCCTAAGAAGTAATTTCTGATACCTTTTCCACTCGCATCAACGGGTACTCCAGCTCAGCTTCATATTTCAACCTTACATGTACTTCCGCTTGTCCATACACGACCACCACTTTCACGTCCAGCATTGCACCGCTTAACTCACAATATTTGAATTGGTTCGCAGCCATGCGCACCTTTTCCCTGTTTATATCCACTTCTACGGACTTCACACCGGGCTGAAGCGCGACACTCCTTTCTATCGTCCGTTCCAGCAGTTCCAGTGTTTCCGTGCTCACGGGTGTACCTATGAACTGATGGTAAAGAGCGCCTAATTTTATGCCTGCTTCAAACAATGCGTTGTCTCGATCCGAAATAGCTTCTTTTTTTGTCATTTTTCATCACGACTTTGAACCTTCACATCCTGGTTTTCAACTTGCTTTAGATTCCATTCTACCTTCCTTAAAACACCTCGCAGCGTTTGCACCTCTCGTGCCGTGAGTTCTGCCCTGCCGAGTATTCTTCGGAGCATAATCAACGTCTTATCCTTTTTGTGTTCCTTGTAGCCTATATCTTCCAGAACGGTTTTCAGGTGCATGAACAAACGCTCTTTGTTCTCAACAGTCGCTAATTGTAGTCCTATCGGCGCGGAATCAACAGCGC
The DNA here is from genome assembly GCA_028572065.1 of Candidatus Methanophagales archaeon. Classification (GTDB taxonomy): domain Archaea; phylum Halobacteriota; class Syntropharchaeia; order Alkanophagales; family Methanospirareceae; genus QENJ01. The sequence goes on along the minus strand of JAPVWK010000123.1, from coordinate 4,197 downwards.
TTAATTCGTATAGTAGTATGGCAACGGCATGAGAGAGGTTCATCACCGAGTAAATAGTGCTCGTGGGGATATAAACAACGAGGTCACATCGAATGAGCTCTTCATTCAACAGTCCTGTATCTTCTCTACCAAATAACAGCGATACTACACCGTCTTTTCCTTCTACTTTGGTCTTCAGGTCTCGTGGCGATAAATACGGCATCCGAAGATGTTCATTCACCGAAATACCGTGCCGCGCGGTAGAACCCACAATAACGGCCGAGTTCGCAATCGCTTCGTCCACAGAACCCATCACTTTAGCCGCGGTTAGCACATCGTGCGCGTGAGAAGCGACGTGAAACGCTTTTGTGCCAATAGCCGTAGGGTTCACAAGGCAAAGGTCAGAGAACCCGAAGTTTTTTACTACCCGTGCCACTGCCCCTATGTTCTCGTCATTCTTGGGTTCCACGAGAATGATTCGTACATCCATAAAATTAAAACTGTTTTATCTCGTGCCGCAACACAGACGGTACAACCGCGATCTTATACATTCGGCCGCCGATGCCTATTTTACCTACAAGGAGCAGTGCGTGAAGTCTAAGTATGCCTATTACAGAAGTCGGTGGATGTTCGACCCACGAGTAATCCATTTCATCATCAAATCGTGCTGAGAGTTGCGAATACTTTATCCAACCGCCTTTTTCTTCTACAAACTTCAACGCTTCTAGGCTGCGTGGTGGTAACTGCTCCAGAATACCGTGAATCGCGTCAGACGTGAGCAACTCCTGAATCTTCTTCACTTTATCGTTTTTTTTGCCCTTTACTGATATTCCAAGCGCTGTACAAGTGCCATCTACCCATCGTGCCGGATACTTGTTCAATACACTGGATATTGTACTTTTCGGATTGATAGTGATACTTTCTGCATCTTTTATCATGCCGGTCTTATACTGCTTCACGAGCGAATTCACAAGTCCAGACGTTGCCAGGCCCATACCACGAGCGAGCTCTTCATCCGTCCTACTAACCTGAACTATCCCGGCAAATCGGTAAACATCCCCCCATGGATGTATTCGCCCACGAACCACTCTTCCCGCTGTGTATACCGCTCGATCCTCTTCAAAAAGCTTAACTTTATACCGCTCGCCACTACTAATATCTGCAAGTATCACCTGACTGCCGTCATTTGCGACTATCTCGAACTCGCTCCTATACATCTCTTCTAACTGAAGCAGCTTTTGCTTTAAACCTGGCTCCAGATCATTCTCACGGTTCTCTACAAACTCTCTCACTATTGTCTTCCCGGTTGACGGCTGTACTACTTCAGACATAAACCATTCGAGAACTTCCTTAACTGCGAATTCATGACTGAGGCCTCCGGTTTTATACGGGCAATCCTGACTTACTTTTGCCAGTTCATGCAAATAGTGCTGCCGAGTGTACTCAAAGAGTTTTTGTTTACAATTTCCCTCTGTTATTTCCGCGCGTATTATCTCGTTCATTCCAGTTTCGCTCCTTCTTTGCACTATCTATATACATCCGCTACATATAGATTTATGGGTGATACCGGAAATGGAGCGAATAGCACTAAAACTGGGGTACCTCGGAACCAATTATCACGGGTTTCAGATTCAGCCACCGTCTGGTCCACGAACAATAGAGGGCGAGTTATTCGAGGCTTTGAAGAAGCTCGACATTATTGAAGGCCGTACCGCCGCGAATTATTCCGCCGCCGGTAGAACGGATAAAGGCGTGCATGCGCTTGCACAGGTCGTTTCATTCGACACGTCAAACACGCACGTGACCCCACGAATGATAAACAGTATGCTGCCTGACGACATATGGGCGTATGCACAGGCAAAGCCAGATCTGAAGTTCGACGCACGCCGGGATGCGGTAAGTCGAGAATACCGCTATTTTCTTGTTCCCCCAACGGATTTAGATCTGACGAGCATGCGAAAGGCAGCAGAACTGCTTATCGGGGTACACGATTTCTCGAATTTCTCGTATCGCGATGAGACGGAGATCCCTATAAGAGAACTAAAGCGAATAACGATAGCTACAAAAGAAGGAAAACCGTTTGTCATTATAGACATAGAAGCGAACAGTTTCTTGCGTAAGATGGTGCGGAAGATAGTGTCAGCGTTGAGAATGGTAGGCACAGGCATGCGAGATCTAGCCTGGATAGAAGCGCTGCTGGACTTGCAACTGACCGAGGGAATCGGACCAGCACCCGCGGCGGGGCTTATATTGAAGAACGTTTCATATCCCGGCACGGAATTCGAGGAGGATTCGTATGCAAAGATGCGAATACATGAGCGATTAAAAGCGGATTTTGAGTTTCATGCTATGCTGACCGAAGTGCTGGATGAAATGACGAATACATTAAAGGTTTAAGTATATACACCGTATTTAATGTTCTTGTTGATGTGCAGGTAAGATGGTAAAGAAAGAGAAAATAACGCAGCAGAAAAAGGCACAGATGAAGAAACTTATAGAAGGGGCAGCTATGGGTTTAGGGTTCTTCGTGATGTTTGGGATCATAATAATCCCGGGGCTCCGAGACGACATGGCCACATATCTGCATGTCGTACTGGGACCGCCATCAGATGTTATTGATAATTATTTAATCATAATAATAATTTTAGCGATTATTACCGGCTTCTATACCTCGATAGTTCAGAAATACACAATGAACTGGGAAGTGATGGCTAAGTCGAAAGAGCTGCAAAAGAAGATGCGGGATATTCAAAAGGAGTTCATAGAAGCGAAGAAGGAGGATAACAAACATAAGATAAAGAAGATAGAGGCGAAGCGAGCAGAAGTGATGAAAAAGCAAACGGAAATTTCCGGTGAGATGTTCCGACAGCAAATGAAGCCCATGTCTTTCATCGTTATTCTTACTATACCAATATTCATGTGGATGTGGAAATTTGTCAGCGGTCCTGTATTATTCCCTTTAATCGGTCCAACAGAACTTTCGGATATTTTCAAATTCGGTATGCCGTTCTGGGTACTATGGTATATGGTATGCTCAATTTTAGTAACGCAGGTAATAAGAAAGACGCTGGGCATAAAGAGCGGTATGTAATTCAATTAGAGCTTTGTTCTTAGTTATATACGGCAGTTCTTTAGTTTGGGTATAAAGAAAAGAAGAAAAATGACCGAAGTGCATCGCGAAACGGTTTTACTATATGAAAAGCATGGTAAAGTCGCAACGGTAACTTTAAACAGACCGAAAGCGTTGAATGCGTTGAATACCGGTGTATTAAAGGATTTGCGAGATGCGTTGGTGGATGCCGAAGCCGATGCAGATATTCATGTGATTGTATTAACGGGTGCGGGTGACCGAGCTTTCTGTGCCGGTGCGGACATACCAGAATTGCTTGATAAAAGTGCTATTGAGGCAAGGGACTGGTCTCTGTGGGTTCAGGAAATAACGAGCTACATGGAACGGTTGCGAAAACCGATTTTAGCGAAGATAAACGGGTTCTGCTTAGGCGGTGGCCTGGAACTCGCAATGGCATGTGATTTCAGGATTGCTACCGATAAGTCGTTATTTGGGCTGCCGGAGGTAAACCTGGCAATTATTCCGGGTGGCGGGGGCACACAACGGCTGACGAGGCTGATAGGTAAGACAAAGGCATTGGAAATGCTCATGACCGGTACACGAATAGATGCGGAAGAGGCGTTACTGCTAACGCTCGTGAATACAGTCGTTCCTTTGGAGGCGCTGGATGCTGCTGTTGTGGCGGTCATTAAAGAGCTAAACACAAAGAGTGCCGTTACGCTTGGGCTACTGAAACTCGCGGTGAATAACGGGTTAGAAATGAGTCTGGAGCAGGCATTGTGTTACGAAGCGGAATGCTTCGGGTCTGCACTGGCAACTGAAGATAGTCGCGAAGGGCTTAAAGCGTTTTTAGATAAGCGTAAGGCAGAATTCAAGGGTAAGTGATGGTGATAAGGAAGAGCGTGATTGTGGACACGAATGCACTGCTCATACCGCGTGAATTCGGCGTTGATATATTTCACGAGCTCGAACGGTTGGGGTATTCGCATATAATCGTACCGAAGGCTGTGCTAAACGAATTAGAGCGGCTAATGCAAAAACAGGGTTTGAAAGGCAAAGAGAAACTAGCAGCGAAGATTGGTCATTCCCTGGTGCTTAAGTATGCTTCGGGTGGGAGTGGACGCTGCAACGTCTCGATTATGGGTGGC
>JAPVWK010000122.1 GCA_028572065.1 Candidatus Methanophagales archaeon | reverse complement strand
GTGTACACGCACTTGAAACCAGGGGGACGGATTATTATCGCCGCTGTCCGACTTGAGACCGTAGTAGAATCCATGAATGTACTGAAAAACAGGGGTATCAACCCTGAAGTTCTGAATATCTGCTTGAACAAGGGCAAGGACCTGGGCGGTAAAACAGCCCTCGCGCCCTCTTATCCGGTATTCCTAATCTATGGAGCGAAAGAATGAAACTATATGGAATAGGTGTGGGACCGGGCGACCCGGAACTGCTCACATTGAAAGCATATAAGATACTCAAGGAAGTGGATATGATAGTAGCGCCGAGGTCGAGCGAGGAAAAAAGGAGTCGAGCGCTCCACACGGTTGAAAAAGTAATAAAAGAGCGGGATTGTATTGTGGTTGAACCGGTATTCCCGATGACGAAAGACAGAGACACGCTAAAACTGTATTGGAACAAGGCGCGAGAAGAGGTAGTGGCGAAAGGAAATGGCTGTGAAAATGCCGCATTTATCACCCTGGGCGACCCGAGCATGTATTCCACATTCTACCGATTCTTAGAGGTTTTCAACGACCTGGTAGAGGAAGTAGAAGTAATTCCCGGTGTGACCTCCTTCTCAGCTTGCACCTCTACTGCTCAGATCCCTTTGGTGGAAGGAACGGAGATAGTTTCTATTATCCCGGACGTAAAAGCAAAAAACGCAATGCGAGTAATAGAGAACTCAGATTCTTTGATTTTCCTCAAACCAAAAGATCTGGATAAAATCGAGGATCTGCTGGGCAATGAAAAAGCCATCTTATGTGTTAAGGTCGGGTTTGAAGACCAAGAATTATTATCAGGAAAAGTTAGTGAGATAGAAGAACCAACTCATTATCTCTCCACACTTATCGTAAAAAAGGGTATAGGTACGGAACCACAAGATTACACAAGATTATGAAAACGAAAGTAGTATTTGTAGGTGCGGGACCGGGCGACCCGGAACTGCTCACGCTGCGAGGCAAGCGAGAACTAGAAAGTGCGGACGTGGTAATATATGCGGGTTCACTCGTCCCGAAAGAGATTTTGAAATATGCTAGGCGCGATGCGATAGTGATAGACAGTTATGGAAAGACGAGGAAAGATTTATTCGCACTGTACGCGGAGTTTGCGAAAGCGGGGAAACGAGTAGTGCGGCTCCATACAGGCGACTTGAGCTTCTATTCCGCTATTCTGGAACAGATGGCGTTCCTCTCGTCTATGGACATTGATTTTGAACTTGTTCCGGGCGTTACTGCGTTATCAGCCGCGTCGGCATCGTTAAAACGGGAGCTCACGTCTCCTGGTGTATCGCAAACGCTAATAATTACAAAACCGTTTGGGAAGACAGGCAAGCCTGCGGAGGAAAGCATAGCGGAACTGTCTAAGCATGGTGCGACAATGGTCATTTTTCTCGGCGTGCATCTTATTGACGAGGTCGTTTCGGAACTGCTGGTTGGTTATCCTCTAGATACGCCCGTGGCAGTGGTTCATAAAGCGTCATGGACGGAAGAGCGGATAATAAGGGGTACTTTAGATGATATTGCAGAGAAGGTGAAGACCGAAGGCATCAAGAGCCAGTCAGTGATAATTGTGGGTGCTGTACTTGAAAAATCGGGTGTTTCTAAACTTTATGGGGGTAGCGAGTCATGATCGCCATTTTTGTGCTGGCACAGAAATCGGTTGCAATTGCCGAAACGGTGAAAAAAATGCTGTTAGAGAGCGGGTTCGATTCCGAACTGGTATGCTCAGAAAATAGCTCTTGCAATAGCGCAGATGAGAATGTGAAAAGCGTTTACCGTGCGATACGGGAACGTTTCCGAGCGAAAGAGGACATTGTCGCTATTCTGCCTATGGGTATTCTTGTGCGGGCGATAGAACCGACGAAAAAGACCGAAGACCCCTGGGTGGTCTGTATAGAGGAGAACGGTAGATATGTTATTCCTGTGTTGAACGGGCATAGAGGTGCGAACGAATTTGCAACGCTTATTGCAGATGCGATTTCGGCACAAGTAGTAATAACGACTTCAGAGGAACCTTACGCCGACTCGGAATAAATCCCAAGACTTCCATTTTGAGCTGACTCGAACTCTGTTCGAGATACTTTTTTTTTAAAAAAAAAGGGATAAAGCCCCAGCCGCTCCACACTCGGAATAAATTCCGAGGCATCCACGCTGTTGGTTGGACTTTAAAAGATTATAAAAATCATTCTATAAAAATAACCCCTTCTACATCCTTAAAATCAGGATCCCCAGTTAAAACCCTTGCACCCTCTTTTTTAGCCGTAGCATAGATGAGAGAATCTCCCAGTCCCCATTTTTTCTTATGTTTTATCTTTGCAGCTTCTACGGCTATCTCCTCAATAACATCGCACACAAATGCCCTTTGCTTCATAGCTTATATCTTCTCCTCAGCAAAATCCTCGCTGTAAAATCTGAGAATCGATCTATACACCTCTGCGATATTGATCGTGCTAATGACCATTTTCTCTTCGGAATCTTCAATTACTCCTTTTATTTGCTCCCCAGCCTTACTTCCTCTGAAATATTCTATCCACGCCCACGAATCAATCAAAACGGTCAATTTCTTTCCTCTCAAATCTCTTTAAATTTGGCAGTGTTCCAAAATGGGATTTCTTGAGACTCTTTACTGCTTTTATAAGCATTTTAATAACCTCTTCGTTGGTTTTATCCCATGTCTCTCTTTTCATGGTCTTCAATTGTTCAAGAACATCCTCATGCACCTGTATTGTGGTTTCCATTTTTTACCTAGTTAGCTATGGATTTATGACAATATAAATCTATAACCCCCTCCAAACCTTACCACTCAGCGAGCCTCGGTAACTGCTTTTTATCGCTATACCCCCTCGAAATAGATACGCCTACTAAAAGGACAGCCCCAACCGACAGAGTGGGAGGAGGTCTTTCGACCTCCGTCCCCTCATCATGGATTTTCACCCGCACAATTTGTGTAATGCAAACTACAGATTTACAGCAAAATTAGGGCTGCTTTAACTATTATCATCATTTAACGTAGTATTTCGCATTTATTCACTTTACATAAATATGCTTGTATTTTGGGATTTATGTAGCATATTCCAGATATTCCACTTAACGACAATCCGCGCTCAGTCACAAAAGAAGCGATTTTAGAGTTTCATTAAACCGATTTTAGCACTCTATTTTTTATTAGGTCTCCCTAAATTTTCTTGTTTATATGCCATAAATCTATTATTACAATCATATCGCAACACGAGGTAAGAACATGAAAGGTGCGCTCATCTTCCTCGTTCAGGATAAGGAAAGCAGAATGTTCCCATACAGCAATGCAAACGTAAAGAGGAGCGAAGCCAGTGCGGAAATCAAAAAATTTTTGGATATGGTCAAGCCGTTAGGGATAAAGCCCGAATGGATTATTATCGACTCGAAGGTGACGGATTATAATAATATCGCGAGAATGTCCGGTGACGGGCCTAAAATCGTAACCATTCGCTACCGGAGCAAGAAAATGGTAAAGGAAGCCAATGATATAACGGATTGGCAAGTTGTGCGGATAAAACGAGCAAAGGGCGGATATGCGAAGATTCGTGCGCATGAGAAGCCGGTAAGTCTGCGATACAAGGACGATGACGGAACATGGAAACTGTTAAAGATGCGAAAGATCATCGTTACCGATAACGGAAGGGAAAAACCAATGTTCATCATAACTACGGATTTCGATCATTCGCTAAAGGACATTATTGAGTTGTATCCACCCAGATGGTTGATAGAGCTCGGAATCAAGACGGAAACGAAGTTCTTTGATCTTAATCAGCTTGCATCTGATCTCGATATAAAGCTCGATTTTGACACTTTTATGGCGCAACTCGCGCATTCTCTTTATCGCGTGATGGCACGGAATTTGCGTGGTTACGAGAACGTGGAGGCCGAAACGCTGTATAAAGAGTTTGTTCAGGGTTGGGGCAGAATATATAACTGCGAGGACAAGATTATCGTTTGTTTGAGTAAAAAGAGGTCCACAGGGTGTTTGATTAATGCACCATTTTTGGATGGGTGGGTGGATGGTGGAAAATATGTCGCCTGGTTAGGGAAAAAATTGGAGTTCGTTTGGTTGTGAATACATTACGGTAAATATGATTGTGAAAATCCATGATAATTATTAGAACTGGAAATTTTAGAAAGATCATATGGAATAATTCTATATCTGTTAATTTAAAATTATCCCTTAAAAATTTTAATGCGATATCATCTCTTACGGTGTCTTTCCAACCGATTGCATCTCTTTTTTTAATATCCTTATCTATTACGTATTTTTTCCAGTTATTAAACAGTTTAGATTTGTGAATATCTTCTGATATTTCCTCTTTCATTTCATTTTTTGCGGAAATAGTTTCAAAATTACCGGCATAATATAATTGTTCACAAGCTTCATATGTGATTTTATCATCATAATTATTCTGTTTATTCTTACAGTTTGAAATATCGATTTCTACTACATTATCATAAACATTAAAATTGAAATAATCATTTGTTTCTTTTGATTTTACTATAAATTCTTTTTTATTTGAGTCAAATAAACTAATTCTAAACGGTAATAAGTTATTACCATATTGACATAAAGGGAAGTTTGAAATAAATGTATCCTGTGATTTAAAAAGGAAGAATGATTTCTTTGAAGAGAACTTACATTCAGCAATAAAATCTGCAGTTAAAACAAGCCTAGTCTTTCCAAATTGCAAATCAACATCAGATGTGCCCTCTTTAGATATCGTGGATATGTCAATCTGTCTCCAAATACCTTCTTTTTCATCTATGGATTTATCCAAAATACCATCTAAAGGAAATTTATAATGTCGGCTAAAAGTTTCAAATCCGTTGTCTTCAAATATCTTTTTAGCTCTATACTCTAAAGGTAACCCGGACTTTTCAAATTCGACTTTTAATTTCTCCACAACCTTCTCATTTTCATACCATTTCCCTTTCATATCAATACCTCGGACATTTTATAATTTATGGGATGTTTTAAGCTATAGGCTATTATAATTCTTTGCGTTGTGTTAAAACATTTGCTCAGATCACGAAATGAAAGGCGGTTCACGCGCTCACCAGAAGTCTGGGCACATAATCAGAAGAGTATCATTGGTATGAATACTGCTATCCGAATTCAAACGCAAGCTGCTAAGCGGCGCACTACAGAAAAAGTAAGAAAGGAGCACAGAGCGATCATATGTTCTGTATTTCCGCCTTTGTCGCTATCCTCACCCCTGCCTCGTCCAGCACGCGCGTAGCGCCATTCAAGTCATCCACCCGGAGTATCAGCATCGCCCGCTCAGCTTTTGCAGTCACAAAGGCATAGGCATAATCCACGTTTATCTCGTTCTCACCCAGCGTATTCGCGATCTCGTAAAGCCCGCCGGGACTATCATTAATCGCAACAGCAAGAACATCCGTCTCAGAGACCGTGAAGCCTTCTTCACGGAGCACTTTATAGCCACTATCCGTATCATCAACCACCATCCGGACAACTCCAAAGTCACCTGCTTCTGCAATTGTCAATGTGCGTATGTTCACACCCGCATCTCCTAACGCCTTAGCTACCTTTGCCATCCTGCCCGACTTGTTCTCCATAAAGATAGAAATCTGGTAACTACTCACCACCCACTACGAAGTTATTACGGATAAGACTTTATATTATCCATCCCTATGGTTGTAAATAAAACGTTTCGATTGGTGAAGGGACAAACGATGAATATACCTACCCGTGATGAAATTCGTGCAGCCTACCAGCAAGGAGAAGAGGAGATTATTCAACTTGTTGAGCGGCTCATTCAGGAATTGCAGGCACAGCAGGATCGTTTGAACAAAAATAGCAAGAACAGCAGCAAACCCCCTTCTAGCGATGGTTTCAAAAAGCACCGCACCAAAAGTATGAGAAAAACCGGCATCAAAAAAACCGGCGGGCAGAAGGGGCATAAAGGTCACACTTTGAAGCCATCGGAAAAACCGGACCACACAGAGGTGCACAAGGTCAGGCAGTGC
>JAPVWK010000121.1 GCA_028572065.1 Candidatus Methanophagales archaeon | reverse complement strand
ATGCTTGCATCAGGACTTATCGTGATAGGATCCCTACTCATAAGCAGCGCTATTTGTGACTCATTTGGATTCTTTAGCAAATCTTGTCTCGTAACTACGCCTATCACTTTCCCGTTTTTCAGCACGGGAGCACCAGAGACATACTTCTCTTTGCATAGTTCCAACAACTCACTTCTCGTTCCCGGAACTGTTACGCACGCAACATCCTTTTCCATTATATCCTTTACTTTTATCTTTTCGTTTAGCATCTCTATCACACACCCACAGCAGAATAGCTGCTCATCACGCCTTAAACCTCGTCCATTATGTTATATGCACCATCATATCTCAGCGCTGTTACTGCATTTATCTTCGAGAAATAATGCGTGATCTGCCCTACCAACAATTTCCTTTCAACCATCTTCGCCATCCATCTTAGTCTCGTTCCACACACATTTACTTCATATCTATCTTGTATCGCCCTTCATAATGTAAAAAAGATACCTCTTTACCTGGTTCGATTCGGCCTTTCTCCATCAATTCCGCCGGCATCTTCAGTTCTATCGTCGAATAGTCCTCCATGTCCATTAGTTGCGCCATGTCATCCGAAATAGAAAGTACTTGCCCGTTCTTCCGCTCTATCACAGGTACGTATATCTTCGAAGTAACCGGCTGAATTGCCGTCCTTTTTTGCATATCGAATACGCCCATTGCCTCCACTCTCGCTTTCGCCGCCCCGTGCTTACCGGGCTTCGAAGTCGTTATGCTTAATATCGTACACGGCTCTTCATCTATAACCACGTATCGCCCATCCTTTAAGGTTCTCACCTCTGTTAGCTCCTTCATGTTTCATCTTTCTCCTATGCCTTTAGCCATCCCTCTCTAGAATTGCTTCCTTCATTCAAATTCTTTCCGTTTTAAAAAATAACAATCGCTACCGCGCGACACTTACTCACACTAATATAGCAACATTAACGCAACGGTGCAGTAGTCCTGATTTAGCGAACACCATTACGATATGTATGAGTGAAGAGCGGTAGATAGAAAATGCAGTGTACCCTCTCTTTACTTCTTATACCGCATCTTCTTTCGTCTCTTCTTCAGCTTATGCTTCCGCATTTTTGCTATCTTTCTCTTCTTTCCGCAGGGAATTTTAATTCACCACCTTTTTTTTTATGCTCTTTTTAATGTACATTGTTCTTTTGCAAGCTAATAATATTCTTATAGTTAATCAAACAAACAATAAAAAGGGGAACGAAATGGGGAGGATAGAGAGAGCACCAGATTGGATATTGAAATATAGAAGCAAGATAGAGGAAGGAACGTTTACGGTAGAAGACATTTTGGAATGGGAAAATCGTATACGCCCGGTTCCGATTAAGCTGTCCACGGTTACGCGAGCTATTAATGCTATGGGGGGGCACCCTACAGCAGGCTTGCACAGTGAAGAAATACCCGAAACTGCTGCGGTGTTGGAGCATCATGAAACGGACGGGGCACTGGGTAGAGTTGAACGTGGTCCGGGCTGGTTGCAGAAATACCGCGATGGGATCGAGAATGGAACGATAAAGGCAGAGGACATTTTGGAATCGGAAAATCGTATACGTCCGGATCCGATTAAGCTGACCACGGTTACGCGAGCTATTAATGCTATGGGGTACCCTTTAACAGGTTTACGCAGTGAAGAAATACCCGAAACTGCTGCAGTGTTGGAGCATCACGAAACGGACGGGGCACTGGGTAGAGTTGAACGTGGTCCGGGCTGGTTGCAGAAATACCATGATGGGATTGAGAATGGAACGATAAAGGCAGAGGATATTTTGGAATCGGAAAATCGTATACGTCCGGATCCGATTAAGCTGTCTACGGTTACGCGAGCTATTAATGCTATGGGGTATCCTCTAACAGGTTTACGCAATGAAGAAATACTCGAAACGGTTGCGACTGGAAAAGAGAGTAGAGGAAGGAAAGAAATAGTCCAAGTGACAGAGATGAGCCCCTATTGGATACGGAAATACAGCGAAAAGATAAGCGAAGGGGCAATAAAAGCAGAGGATATTTTGGAATCGGAAAATCGTATACGAGCGGCACCGATAAAACTAGCCACTGTTGCGCGGGCAATAAACACATTTAGTCTTCCTATTACAAGCTTGAGTGAAAGAAAAGAACAGAGAATAGTAAGGGGTAAAGGGCTTTACTCGTCATACATAGGGGATATATCAGATGCAACAGAGGAAAGCTTTAATTCTATTAAGAGTCGCTGGGAGAAGGATTTGGATAAAACCTTGCAGAATGACTATTTTGTGAATATACTGCTTGCACTAGCAAATCTACTAGGACACGGGAAAACGCTTGCACCGGCAAAATAGCGTGTCGCGAAATGAAGATAATGGTGGCCGAGTATGCGGTTGGTGGCGGCGGGGAGAAAAGTGACTCTTTATTGAGGGAGGGGGAAGCGATGCTTGCAACTCTAAAGGGTAGCTTTGAAGCGATAGGAAATGAAGTTATCACCCCCGTAGCGAAAGATGATTTTGAAGCCGCGGTGGAGACGTATTCAAAGGAAAGTGATGCGGGCATAGTTATTGCCCCCGAAGAAAAACTCTACCAGCTTACGAAGGTTGTGGAATCGAATACCGTTAATCTTGGGTGCCCTTCCGAGTCTGTAAAGTTATGCGCAGATAAGAAGCGGACAACACAAATTTTGAGCGAAAAGGGGATACCAGTGCCGATGATTGTGTCTAGGGTGGAGAGGGAAGGAAATGGTGCGAATGAGGTATATGTGAAGAAGCCGCGATATGGATGTGCCTCAGAAGACGTTTTTATAGTGCAGGGCAGAGGGATTCCAGAGGATGATAAAGACTATATCGTGACGGAATTTATAAAAGGGGCAGATATAAGCAGCAGCGTAGTTGTTGGGACGTCCTCTGTGTTACCGCTAACGATAAACAAGCAATTTATACGGGTGGATGGAGGAAGATTATGTTACGAAGGCGGGGAAGTCCCCTTTTTCATGGGGCAAGAAGCCGAGAAGGAGGTAATACGCATAAGTAAAGAGGTTGCTACCGTACTTCACTGCAAAGGGTATGTGGGAATAGATTTTGTATTTGGAGAAGATGGTAAAGCATACGTGGTGGACGTAAATCCAAGACCCACCACCTCTGTGGTCGGCATAGTAAAGGTGCTAAAGTATGAGATAGCGGATTTGATATTGAGAGCGAAATTTGGGACATTGCCCCGCGAAGAGGAAGTGAAAACCGAGGGACATTTCCGTTTCAAGCTTTCTTAGTTAGCTTACTACCGAATGTATTTTTATCAAAGAACAAGGAGTAAGGCTTAGAACAATGAGTAAGAGGAAGAGCAGAGAAATTACTAGTATAGCAAAGGATACGCTAGAGTTCATCCTGGAAGTAAGCAAATCCAATTATCCCCGCGAATTCATTGGTATGCTGAACGCCGAAGGAGAGGTCGTAACAAATATTTTTTTCCTGCCCGGCACACACACATCCAATGTAAATGCTGTTATACAGTTGTGGATGATGCCAACGGGTCTCAGCTATGTGGGTTCTGTTCATAGTCATCCGCACCCCGCATCAGCGAGACCGTCAGAAGAAGATTTATTTATGTTTGCCCGAACAGGAAATTGTCATATCATTACTTTTTACCCTTATGCCATTGATAATTGGCGGTGTTACAATTCAAAAGGGGAAGTGATGGGTTTGAAAATAGTGGAGAGGGTTATGGAGGAAGAGATATGGTAAGGGTTTTAGCAACGGGAACGTTTGATATACTCCATCCAGGGCATTTACTTTATCTGACGGAGGCAAGGAAATTAGGTGATGAACTCTTTGTTATTATCGCAACGGATGTAACAGTGAAAAAGCGAAAAAGAACGCCGATTATACCGGGGGCGCAGAGGGAGGAGATGGTTTCTGCTTTGAAAATGGTAGACAAAGCGATGTTAGGTAGTGAAACGGATATGTATGAACTTTTATATAGTATAAAACCAGACGTAATAGCAGTAGGTTATGACCAGGCTTTCGATGAAGAAGCGTTGGAGAAGGAGCTTAGGGAGCGAGGGTTCAACTCGAAGGTGGTTCGTATAAAGAAGCATAATTCGAATGCGTTTTGTAAAGCTGAGGAGATAATAAAGCATATAGGGCTTTTAAGGAATGGATAAAAATGGAAGAAGAACATGGATTGACTCGAATAGGAGTATCTCTTCCCGCTAACCTGTTGAATAAGTTTGACAGGATAATAAGAGGGCGGGGTTACTCATCGAGGTCTGAGGGGATAAGGGACTCAATCAGAGCGTATATCGTAGAGTACGAGTGGATGGAACGTGAAGCTGGTGAGGAGATAGGGACCATAACCTATCTTTATGACCACAGTCAGAGGGGTTTGGGCGATGAGCTAACAGAGGCGCAACACCATTACATAAGTATGATAAAAACAGCGACACACATTCATCTGGATGAGGAAAACTGCTTTGAGGTAATAGTGATGCGTGGCGAAGGAAGGAAGATAAAGGAACTTGCAGAGAACATAATGAGCCTGAAGGGTGTAAAGCACGTGAAACTTACGACCACGCATGGAGGTATATAGACAATGGAACTACAGGATATGATAAAGAAGGGAACGACCACCGTGGGTTTAATCTGCGGGGGTGGTGTAGTGCTGGCGAGTGAAAAACGAGCAACAATGGGCTCTTTTATAGCATCTAAAGCGGCGAAGAAGATATATTTAGTGGACGATAGAATAGGTATGACAACAGCGGGGATAGTGGGAGATGCTCAAACATTGGTTCGTGCAATGTCGGTGGAAGCAAGGCTTTATAAGATACGCAGGCAAGAGTCACTGAGCGTAAAAGCGCTGACAACGCTATTATCCAATGTACTGAGTGGAAATCGGATGTTCCCATTCATTGTGCAACTGCTGGTAGGTGGTATAGACAGGAACGGGGCACACATATACTCGGTAGACCCTTATGGTGGTAATACCGATGAGAAAGAGATTGCAGCTACGGGCTCTGGTTCACCAATTGCATACGGTGTGCTTGAGGACCAGTACTCAAAAGAAATGACTATAGATGAAGGGGTAGCGCTTGCAATACATGCATTGCATGCCGCAATGAGAAGAGACAGTGCCTCAGGTGAAGGCATGGAAGTAATGGTCATAACAAAGGAAAAACAGGAAGAAATAAGTGGAGAGAAGATAGACGAAATAAGAAGTTCTTTTAATTGATTTTTTGTTTTTTTTTTGATGTTGATTCCATAGCGAAAGCGTTAAATGTGAATGTGAAGACGGATAAGGGTTAAGACGTAGAGTGGATTGAATTTAGTGGTAAAATAGTAGAGGGATAAGAACAGACGATGCCAGCAGAGGGGACGCTTTTAGAACTAAAGCGGCGAATAAAGGAGTTATTACCGGCAGATGTAAGTGTAACCGGCGTAGAATTTGAAGGACCTGAGTTAGTGCTGTACACGGAGGACACGCAGAGGTTCGTGGATGACGGCGCTTTGGTTAGAACGTTAGCGAAGGAGCTGAAGAAACGGATTTCTGTTAGACCCAGCAGTGACATTTTAATGGATCCTGAGAAAGCGTCCAAAGCAATTCATAAGATTATACCAGAAGAAGGTGGAATAACGGACATTTACTTCGATATGGACAAAGCAGAGGTGATAATAGAAGCGGAAAAGCCAGGGTTGGTAATAGGCACACACGGGGCCACACTCCGAGATGTAGCGAAAGAGATAGGGTGGCGACCTAACGTAATCCGAGCACCGCCTATACAATCACCAATAATAAAGAACATAAGGCAGTATTTACGTGAAGAGAGCGATTTCAGGAAGAGTTTTTTGAAGAAGGTGGGCCGGAGAATATACCGGGATAAGTCAAAAGAAGATGACTGGCTGCGTATAACCGCGTTGGGTGGCTGCCGAGAAGTAGGTAGGAATGCGTTCTTACTTTCCACACCAGAGACGCGGATTTTAATAGATTGTGGGGTGAGTGTTGGTTCTGAAGGTACGCCGTATCTATACGTGCCGGAAGTGACACCGTTAAGTGATATAGACGCCGTAGTGATAACGCATGCACATCTT
>JAPVWK010000120.1 GCA_028572065.1 Candidatus Methanophagales archaeon | reverse complement strand
GCCGTCAAGCCTAACCGGTAAGGCGCGACAAACAGCTCTGCTATGTTCGCATAGCCCGGCGAAGGCAGATGATGCACCTCATCGAAGATCATTAAAAGGAACCGGTTTCCGAGTTCTTCAGCACGTAAATACGCGGTATCGTATGTGGATACAGTTATAGGCCTCATTATATGTGCTTCGCCACTGTACGTACCGGCTTCTATGTCCAGCTTCTCCGCCAGTTCTTTCTTCCATTGCTGAACCAGCTCTAAAGTCGGTACGATCACCAGTGTCGGCACGTTCAGCACAGAAATCGCTTTTAGCCCTATTACGGTCTTGCCCGCACCAGTAGGCAGCACTAACGCACCACTCTTTGTTTGTAGCCATTTCGCCATTGCCGTTTTCTGGTAGCCACGCAGGCACAAATCGCAGCTTAAATTCGGCATGGGCATCAAATCCAGGACTCTGTCTTCGTATTCGAGCCCGGAAACATTTAGATACTCGATCAAGTCATTATAAAAAATCGGGCTGCTTCTAAAGCATTGTGATCGGTCATCCCAGATGGTATGAGGCAGTTTAAAATTGCTCTCTACGACTAAAGTCCCTTTTTCAAAACTTAACGTTATCATATCTACCTTATTTTCCTTATCTTATAAACTTTTTTTAAAAACTTTTTGCAAAAAGGTTTAAAGTAGCAATCCTGTTGTATGCTCCGCATTGCCGACCGATTTGCCTAGATCACCCAAAAATATCTTTGCTCCTGTTTTCTTGTCTGTAAGTTCCAGGTCCGAGATAATAGCTGGATATTCGTTGTAAACCAATTTAGTTGGTATGACGCCAAGAGCTTTCTTCTGGAATGTCCAGGAAGATTGGGCATACGGTTTTACCGTAAAGGTCATCTTTTCGTGCTCGGTCTCACCGGAAACCGAAAAAGTAGGTATATCAGCACCTGCTCTTGTTATATTCATGTCCGCGAACTCATGCACTTTGTCACCATCAAAAAACGATATGCCCGTATTAAACGCTTTCCCGAGTAGATACTGGTTGAAATAAGTCAGAATACCGCCGTTTTCAAAATGGAATATCCCCCAGTACCAGGGCACTACGGGCGCATTCACAAAGACACGCTGAAAGTACGCACTGCCCCGAATTGGTTCGGTTTTGATACGACCACGTAAATTCTGGTGATTTAATCGTAGCATAGAGAAGTTCATATCTCGGATGTATGTATTTGAATAATAAGTGGGCAATGCAAACTTGTGCCTATTTACGCTTTCCGTAATGAATTCGATTTCCGACCCAATTTTTATTGTGCTCTCTTTATCGCCTATCGAATACGAGGTGGGCACAGAAGAATCCGTATAGAGCGCGTTATCTGCTATATTGAGTGCGCACGGCTCCAGCAGAAAGTTGTGGTGCATCGTTTCGCCATCAAAGTACCAGGCAGCGACAGCACCGTCCAGATTGCGTCTGTCCAGGGGCTGTTTCAATTCTATTTTCAGGCCGTTGCAATCCATCTCTCTCACATTCTTTGTTGACCAGAGGATCATTAATTGACGTGGTTTAGCCTGATTGTCTGGATTGTTGAAGAAGAATAACCAAAACCACCACCACCAGGCGCCACGGGGCATAGGCTCGTGATTTATGTCAAAGATTTTACGCACTATTTCTCGTGCGTTTAGGTTACTGCTTGTTTTTACTGCGCGCATTCGTGATTACCTCTTATCTACTCTATTATTCATATATGTGAATGGCCCTAAAAATAGTCTGTTATTTGTGCTGTAACCGCAGATTCAATCTCACGTGCGTTGCAAAGCAGAAAGAAGAATAACACCGAGTTCTGTAACTCAATCTAATTCATCCAGCCATCCCGCGGTATTATTTAGCTTTCTCTTAAAGAATTTACCGATATTATCGTATTCTTTTGCCTGGTGATACTTGAAATAGATATAACCGTCCATAATACCCACAATCTCGATCTTGCCGGTCTGATGCGACATAATATATTTGAACCGTTTACTATGCCCGTTAAGTCGCTTCTTGGCCTCTTCCACGATTTCATAGCCTTTATACAACGGCACCTGGAAATGGTTTTTTACACGCTTTACCGGGCGACACTGGAAGACGTAATAGGGATTTACACCGATACCGACAAGTTTATTTTGCAATTCCGCTAAAGTTTCGGGATTATCGTTCACACCATGCAGTAAAACCGTTTGATTATTTACTATCACGTCAGAACGAATGAGCGCATCCACAGCGTCCGCGGATTCTGGTGTAATCTCTTTTGGGTGGTTAAATTGTGTTACTACATATACCCTTTTACTTTTCGTGGTGTTGTCTTTCAGTAACGTCAATAACTCTTTGTCGTCCAGGATTCTATTCGGGAATGTCACAGGGACTCGGCTTCCGAATCGTATGAACTCTAAATGCGAGAAAGGTGAGAGCTTATCCAGAAATTGCGCGATTACGTTTGTGGGTAATACAAACGGGTCACCACCGGTTATAAGCACGTTATTTACCTCTTTATGCGTGCCTATATAGTTTACCGCATCGTTGAATCTACGCAATGTCTCTTCGGTGGGAAGACCAACCAGCCTTTTTCGGAAACAGTGCCGGCAATACATAGCGCAACTATTCGTTGCTAAGATCAAAGCAGTTTGCTGATACTTGTGCTGCAAGCCCGGCATCTTTGTGTTTTCCTGTTCGCCACTCGTGTCATAGGTGCCTATCACGCTAAACTCTTCTTCCGAAGGAACCGCCATCTTCCTTATTGGGTCGTTAGGATCGTTTTTATCAATTAAGGACATGTAATAGCGGGTAATACTCATAGGGTGTATTTCCATAATTTCACGTAAATGCTGCTCCTCGTCTGTACTCAAATCTATGTATTCCTTCAACTGCGCGATCGTACAAATGTTCTCCTTGAGTTCCTCTTGCCAGGTCATGGTTTATTATTTTGTCTCCTTATTTTACTAATAATCTTTGCATAATATAAAACTTCAAACCGTCCAGAGCAGAGGCAGAAGCAGGAACAGTACAATATTGGTTACGCCGTGAGAAATAGTGACTCCTGCAATAGTGTTTGTGGCCTGCACGACATAAGAATAGAAGTAGCCGATCAGGAATACAAAGACAACATCCAGTAGTGACATGTTTCCAATGTGCAGAACAGCAAAAAGAAGTGCCACGAAGAAAATACCTATGCCGGGATTGAAATATGTGACGGCATTGTGCTGGATAATACCACGGAAAACCAGTTCTTCCATGAGTCCTGTGCAAAGCAACAGGATAATCACCGGTGCTATAAGAGCCTGAAAGGAAAGTTCCGGTATCAGAGGCTCGGGCTTCAAGATGAGATACTCGATATAGCCAAAAGGGATGCCGGTAAAGCAAATAGCAAATTGGACCGGAATTTGTCGCGATTTTAGGACAAGCCCGACATCGCGTGCTTTGAGCTGCTGAAATACGATTATAATGACAGTAGCGATAAATAGCGGTAAGCTCAATATAATGAACCAGTGTAAATACGTGAAACTGGCAAGAGGCGCGTAAAGAGATAGTATCCGGATAAGGGGTGCAAGGGCGATGGACATAAGTAGAAACGAGCTTTTTTTTGCTGCGGGATACAGAACGATCGCATGACCGTATAGGCAGAACATGATGAGTGCATTACAAACAAGTCCCCAAAAAGGGTCGTAAAAAGTAGTGATTTATTCGGCACCTGCGATAAGCACGAGGTAAAAAAACGGTAAATATTTAGCGACTGCACTTAACATATTCCCGCTTTTTCTGTTCTTGATGAAGGCTAAACATATCGCGTAAATCAAAGTAATCGCATCTTTAGACGGCTTTCATCACCTCTAACACCATGATCAATCCAAAAATCATAAGCATAGGTACGATAGCAGCATTTAGACTCGCCATCATCAAATTAAGCTGCTCCCGGGTAGTGGGTTCCGAGGTTTCATAAGAGAACCGTAATGTCTTAAGTATCAAAGCGAAGCTCGGTATAGCGCTTTATCCAAACCGATTCAGCTTTCGCCAGTTGCCGTTCCTCTGTCCCTTCTTGAAGCACGCGAAAATGTCTTTGTTCGTTATTGCTTTTGGTGACATATAGGGTTATTAGTATATTACGTCATGAATACTATATAAAGCTATAGCCATGTTGCTGTAGAGTCCCGAAATATTTTGGTTGTTTTTCAAGATAGGTAAAAATAATAAAAAGCCTAAGGGAAACACAACCAGCATGTTGTATGCAAAGGATGTGAATACCAATGGCTAATCCACGTAATACGCGATACGGGCTTTAAACTCTGGCAGGATGGTAAGATGACGCTGGCCGCAGAAAAAGCTAATTCGCAGGTTGGAATCTGCCCGGCATTCACAGAAAAATCCGGCGGTGAAACACGATAAAGATGGCGAGACGCACAGAAAAGAAGGATCAATTACACGGTGCAAATCTTATAGTGCGGTTAATAAGATTTATAAAGGGTGAGGTTGAAATTATATCTGCCGGAGATGGATTTTAGCTGATGTTGATACACCACCAAGATTTTTATATTGATAGTGCATAAAGTATTTTATGGCGCACGTAGCATTAAAGAGAGCGGATTTGGATGGTATCCTGAAGTTGATTTCAAGGATACGAAATGATTTGGATGCTTTACAGGAGGAACTGGAAATAATTTCCGATGATGAGCTGGCCGGTAAAATAAAGGAAGGGCTTACGGACATTGAAGAGGGTAGAGTTTACGGGTTTGTGGAGTTTGAACAGGCGCTCAAGAACAAGAACAAATGAATGCAGAGTTCACAAGCAGATTCCTGAAGGATACACGTCTACTTAAAGGAACGCTGAAAGAAGAACTCGAAAAGATCGTTAATAAAGTTATAGAGAGTCCGGAAATAGGTAAGCCACTGAGACATTCATATCGAAACTGCCGCTCTATTAGAGTTGGAAAGTTCAGAATCATCTACAAATTAGAGCAATATAAAATCATATTCATCACATTTGAGCATAGAGGAAAAGTATAAAGATAGTAGCAAACAATTGTAGAGATGACGCGCTCGCGGAATCCTAGCGCTACGTCAAGTCTGCGCTTTCGCGTGTATCGTGTAAATCGCTTATTTGATACGTGTAAAAACGTCTCGGCGGCTTCAACAATGGCTTCGGCTTCTTTATTATCTCTGTTATTATCTTCATTCGACATCACCTATAAACTTTACAAAGTTCAAATCATTTACTCGCTCGTAAAGCTTTCTATCGGCGGTGATAAAAGTAAATTCTGTTTCCTTTGCCAAAGCAACAAAAAAAGCGTCATAAACAGTTATGTTATACCCAAAAGCAAGTGAAACTGCAGAGTTTATAGTCGCAGGTAACGGGGTGACTAGATCCATTTCCATCTCAAATATAGATGTTAAAGCGTCACAGACATCCTTAGTATCGAAACTTGGATTATATTTCAAAGCGTTAGCCAACTCGTATAATAACAAATCCGGCACGACAACTCTTTCTTCTCCTATTCTGATCTTTTCTCTTATCACTAAGGCTTTGTCTGTATACTCCTCCTCAGAAAACCATTTTACAACAACAGAAGTATCTAGAATGATCACCGTGAATCACGCCATTTCCTGACCTCTTTTGCACCATTCCACCCTTTAGATTTCTTCCTTAGTCTATCCTGAGTTGAAATAGCATGTTCTATTCTTTCTCTGTCTCTTAATCGTGCACCCACAATTATCTCTAATTTTTTTTCAACAATACTTGCAGTGTTCATCCCTTCGACTTTTCTCCTGTTATCCTATTAGCATCATATTTTAACATTAATTGCTTAGATATATTAAGCTTATAGTCCCACTCCTATCTCATGCACGTTAAATCCTGCTTCTTTCCAGCGTTCGGTATCCAACAGGTTCCTCATATCCACAACATTCGTATTACGCATAATCTTCGATATTCCTTCTGGCTCAACATCTTTAAATTCCGGATGATCTGTAATCAACACAATACAATCGCTATCCTTAACCGCCTCTTCCAGGATTTGTGTAGTGTCAACTCTATCCCAAAAATCCGCTTCTTCTTCATCCGACTTTGGTAACTTCAGTTCTAACATTGTATTTATGTACTTCACCCTTTCATTTATATTCTTTTCTCGCTTTCACTCATATCACGAGCTGTTATAGGTCTGAAACTATCTCCTGTTTTCT
>JAPVWK010000119.1 GCA_028572065.1 Candidatus Methanophagales archaeon | reverse complement strand
GAAGGCATAGAATAGCCATAAAGTTGGTTATATTGTTCATAAAACAGTTTCCGGGCGTATTTCAAGCCATTGAAGCGCACATTCAGTTCATAACTCTGCCCAACATATCTCATGTCTAAAGAGGGCAACAGTATTGCATCTTCAAAGTCTATATTTTGTTCTGCAAGTGCCCGTCTGGCTTCCGCAGTAAATTCTTCTAGCGTGGCTGTGACAAACTCTTCTGCGCCTGTCACACACAAAATGTTAGTCTTGCTATAATCTAATTGCACGTCAGATACCAGGATACCATAAGCCGAGAATACACCGGGTGCAAAAGGCACGATTACCCGTGGGATATTCAGTTCCTGTGCCAAAGCAGCCGCATGCACGGGTCCCGCACCGCCAAACGCAATTAGGGAGAACTCCCGGGTGTCAAGTCCTCTTTCTACCGAAACCAGCCGGATGGCTTTTATCATATTTGAGTTTACTACTTTCCCAACACCCAGAATCGTATCTTCATAAGACATCCCCAGCTCATTTGCGAGTTTTTTCACACTTTTTCTCGCGTTCTCTACTTCTAAAACCATTTCACCACCCAGAAAGTAGTTCGGGTTGATAAAGCCGCATAACAAATCACAGTCTGTTACCGTGACGTCTTTTCCACCGCGCCCGTAGCAGATAGGGCCCGGGGCTGCACCTGCACTTTCAGGTCCCACTCGTAATGCGCCACCCGCATCTAACCAGGCAATGCTGCCGCCGCCGGCACCAACAGTTACGATGTCCACCACCGGCATTTTTAGTGGTAAGCCGTTAATATTGCTCTCTGAAGTCCAGGATAGATTACCGTTGACCACAGTAGAGACATCCGCACTTGTCCCACCCATGTCATACGTTATCAAATTGTCTAGCCCAATGAGTTCGCAAAGAAACTTTGAGGCGGCTACACCACCCGCGGGTCCTGATAGCAACATATTCACGGGCTTTTTCTTTACAAGTCCGGATTTAACTACTCCACCGCTTGATTGCATGACATAGAACTGCTCTTGCTTCTTCGCTAGAATAGCTTCTATACGGGTTATGTAGCCCTCGACAATTCGCTTTAGATAAGCATCCAGGACTGTTGTGGACATCCGTTCGTATTCCCGGAATTCCGGCAGTACATCGGAAGAGCAAGAAACTTTTATGCCCGCTTTTTCCAGGCGGTCTCGTACAACCCGTTCGTTTTCGGGGTTCAAAAACGAGAATAAAAAGCAGATAGCTACCGAATCAATGCCCAGTGCTTTTAGCTGTTCTACCACAGCCAGAACTTCTTCTTTTGGTGCGGGCGTAATTATGACCCCTTTAGAGGATACGCGCTCTGAAATTTCAAAATAATGGTCAACCAGCGGCTTGGGTCTTGCGGAATCGAACGTATAAAGATGAACACGTTTTTGTCGTCCAATTTTAAGTAAGTCCGCGAATCCTTTTGTCGTTATCAACCCGATTCTTGCACCTTTACGCTCCAGAACCGCATTTGTTGCGATTGTCGCGCCATGAGAGAATGAGGTGGCAGTTGTGAGTCTATCCAGACCGCGTTCAATAGCGAGTTCGGGCTTCTGCTGTGTGGAAAGCACCTTAAACGTTTTTAGCTTCTCACCGTCCGAAACAACGAAATCCGTAAATGTGCCGCCAATATCTGTGCTGATGTGCATCTTCTGATATACTTTTGTACCCCACGCTAAATATACATTCTAATATTATCTCGTCTTGGTTAAAGTATTATAAATGTCGCTAATAGAAAGTCCGGAATACGAAAAACGAATAGGTATCAGGTTTTACAGCACGAGCGCAGAGGGACTCGGAGGGGTTATAAAGACAAAACCATCAGACTTTATAGTTCGCGAAATCACGAACCGAGATGAGAAAGCAGAGGGTAAATACTTGATTGCTGCGTTGACGAAGGAGAACTGGGACACGCACAATGTGATAAGAGAATTATCACGTCGGTTAGGTATTAGCAAGAATAGAATCGGATTCGCAGGCACCAAAGATAAAATCGCCGTTACTACGCAGAAGATTAGTATATGGGATGTGACCGAAGACGAGCTGGCTCGCGTAAGAATCGCGGATGTAGCACTTGAAATGTTAGGACGGGCGAATAAACCCGTTTCTTTGGGTGACCTCTACGGAAACGAATTCGAGATTGTTATACGCGGTATAGACGGGCAAGAAGCAGATATAAGTGCAAAAATCGCGGCGTTCACAAAAGAAATAGCAGATGCTTCTGGGATACCCAACTTTTTTGGTGTGCAGCGTTTTGGCATCAGCCGACCGATAACGCATGTCGTGGGGGAACATCTGATAAGAGGCAGAATAAAAGAGGCGGTGATGTCATACATATCCGACATTTTCCCTGACGAGAGCGAAGATGCGAAACGAGCAAGGCAGCTATGCCAGGACGGGCAGCTAAAAGAAGCGTTGAAGATGATGCCAATGTTCCTGCGCTACGAGATAGCGATGTTGAACGAACTGGTGAAGACGGAAGATAATCCTGATTTCGTTTCTGCCTTTTCCGTACTCCCCAAAAACTTGCAGAAACTTTTCGTACATGCCTATCAAGCATATCTCTTCAACCTCGTGTTAAGTACGCGCATGAAGCAGAACATACCATTCAATGAGGCTCTGGTTGGCGATGTAGTATGTTTTCGCAACGAACGGGGGTTAGCGAACCCGGATAAGACGGAAAGAGTCACCGAGGACAAAATAGAAGGTATAAACCGGTTGATAAGCCGAGGCAGAGCTTTTGTCACGGCTTCGATCTTTGGCTATGAAACGGAATTTGCTGGGGGTGTGGAAGGTGAGATAGAGCGTAAGGTCCTGGAGGCAGCAGGATTAGAATTGCGCGATTTCCGTATCACAGAACTTTCTAAAATGAGTTCTAAAGGTACAAGAAGACCAATTTTGGTGCCGGTGATGCCAAGTATAGAAGAAGTTACCGAAGACGATCTGAATCCCGCACGGCAAAAAGTGCTGTTAAAGTTCTTCTTACCAAAAGGCTCGTATGCCACGGTTGTGCTGAGGGAATACATGAAAAAATAGCTGGTTTTGTGTGGGTCAACCACCGATTACACGGATTGGTTTTTATTGCATTCTAAACTCTGCTATTCAGATACACTGGAACTACCAGTAAATAGTTTACCCATTTTGATATTTATCATAGACGCCGATTTTACAGATTTACACAGACGGTGCTGTCCTATTTATTAAGTTTTTACGGGTGGAATAAAAATTTAAAAACTACACTACTTTAACATCTGTGTTAATCTGAAGAACAGGGGATATACATAGTAAAAAAAACTTAGTAAATATAATTGGAGTAGAGCTATTATGACAGAGGTTGAAATAAAGCCAAAGGGACCACGTGCCAGGATCAGAGATGTAGTGAAGAAGGCAGAGCCAAGAGTGGAACCAACCATTGCTGCAGAACAAGATCGAAGTACCCAAATTCAAAATATACTGCAGAACCTCAGAAAGAAAGAGAAAGACAAAATAATAAAGTCCGCACTGTTGAAATATTATGAAGCAGAGGAACTGAAACCGTATCAGGCAGAGCTTATTAAATTACAACGTCATGTAGAAAAAACCGGAAAAAAGCTAATTATTCTATTCGATGGCAGAGATGCATCCGGGAAAGGAGGCACTATCCGGCGGGTTACCCGGTATATGAACGAAAAAAGGTATCGTGTGGTCGCCCTTGGTAAACCAAATGAAGATCAGGCAACGGAACTCCACATGAAGCGCTATATCGAACAGTTTCCTCATGCGGGGGAGATCGTACTGTTCGACAGAAGCTGGTATAATCGGGCAATGGTTGAACCTGTGATGGGGTTCTGTACCAGGCGTCAATATCAACAATTTATGGATGACGTGATCAGTTACGAAGAAAATTTCACCGCTGATGGTAAGACAACGCTTCTTAAATTGTATTTTTCGGTTTCTAAGGAGGAACAGGCAAGGCGCTTTGAAAGGAGGAAAAACGACCCGTTGAGACAGTGGAAACTCAGTGAAGTGGACTTACAGGCACAGGAATTATGGGCTGAATTTACTGAGAAAAAATTCAGATTGTTACAAAAGACACATACGAAAACGCTGCCATGGTATATCATCCGGTCGGATGATAAACATCTGGCTCGATTGGAAACGTTTAAAATAATCCTCAGTACAGTTAAATACATAGGCAGAAGTCGGACGTTGGATTTTAACCTGGATCCGGAGATCGCGATCCCGGGAGATAAGGAAGCGAAGATAATGAAGAAGAACTGGAGAAAATATGGTAAGTACGAGTGTTGATCGTATGGTTACATACTCGGGGGAATGAAAGATGGCAACAAAAAACGACAATGAAGAATCGGGGAAAAAAGTGAAATTAGCTGAACATACCGCCATCAAGAATAGGGACATGGTGCAGAAGAAGAACCGTGTTAGCGTATGGGTAAAAAGGAGTACCCTTGAATATGAAGAGGAACTGCGCAATCTGCAGATCGAACTTGTAAAGGTGCAAAACCATGTCAAGACTTGCGGACTGCGCATCCTGGTATTGTTTGAAGGACGGGATGCTGCCGGGAAAGGGGGCACGATAAAGAGATTTATCGAACATATAAATCCACGGGGTGTGCGGGTTGTAGCACTCGAAAAGCCCAGCGACAGGGAACAAACCCAGTGGTATTTTCAACGATACGTCCAGCACCTCCCATCAGCAGGGGAGATAGTATTGTTTGACCGCAGTTGGTACAACCGGGCAATGGTCGATCCTGTGATGGGATTCTGCACTGATGAGCAGAATAAGCGCTTCTTAAAGGATGTTCCTCTCTTTGAACAATTACTTGTAAAAGATGGAATTTTTCTATTCAAGTTTTATTTTTCAGTCTCTAAAGATGAACAGATAAGACGATTTGATGCAAGAAAGACCAATCCGCTAAAGCAATACAAGGTCTCATGTGTTGATAAGATGGCACAGGAAATGTGGGATCAGTATACAATAAAAAAGTTCCAGATGCTTAGTGAAACAAACCGAACCATTGCCCCGTGGATAATTATTCGATCCAATGACAAGAAAAAAGCGAGACTCAACTGTATTAAATATATCCTATATAACCTGGATTACGAAGGTAAGGTCCATGAAAGTAAACTCAAGCCAGATCCGGAGATCGTGATTTCGGGCATTGATGAACTCAAACACATGGAAGATAATCTGTTGAAACCGATTGAACTGCCGGGATGAGGCGCGTTCTTGTTAATATTGTGTGGATTTCCGCCTATAAAACCACGATTACACAAGAGTAACACAGAAATCTTGTGTAAATCTGTGTAATCTTGTCTGTTGACAAGAGGTTGCATCGCGGATTGCCTAACCGGCTACCTCTTTCATCCGGGGTAATTCTACCGCAGAATGTGTGGATGGCAACGCCCACGCAGTATGCCTGCGGAACAACGTGGAAAATCAAAAAGTCCGATTCGGATCAACTGCCAGGATAAGACCCGCTATTCCGAGTGTAATGTGAACCATCGAAAGAGTCGTAACGCGGGATAAGCGAAAACGGACTGTTACGCTTAGGCTAAAAGGTATGGACTCAGACTATAACGGCTGCGTAGACGTTGTATGGGATGGGCAGACGGTTTCCGGCTTACAGATGGCTTCTAAGGCGTCCATAAGTATCTGTGATTATAGAACTTGGTAAGCCCAATATGTTCCCGGAAAACCAGGGTAGTGACCCCGTGAGGGTAAACGATGGCATAGTGGGCAAACGGAATCGTGTAAATGCGCGAATGACATCTTGTAATGAGGTATATAGAGGTTCAAAATTGGCCTCCGCCCGAAAAGGTGCTGACCCGATCGTAGCGGTGTTTCATTGCATGAAAGGTGGCAGAATGTAAGTAATTCAATTACGCCTGTAAAAGGCGAGAGATTTACAGACATTCAGCCAAAATTCCGGTGGACTGGCATCGCTTGAAAAAGGTTGAAACACCTGTTAACAGGCTGCAAACCAGAATTACAAAAGCAGTTAAACCAAACTGCTGCCTGATACAGAAAGGGTTATGAAATGCTTGAGCGGTATGAATGGGAAACTTTCACGTACCGTTCTGAGATGGGAATGGGCGAGCAATCGTCCTATCCGTAGTCTGCTTAAAAAGCATTGGAAAATGATACAGTTCGGGTAATTTATTATTTGTGAGTTCCCCTACATATT
>JAPVWK010000118.1 GCA_028572065.1 Candidatus Methanophagales archaeon | reverse complement strand
CCGTCTCACAAATAACTCTTGCAAAACTCTACATTCCTTTTCAACTCTTCATAATCCATTTCGTCCTTATTTCTATTTCGCCAGAAAGTCTCTATCAACAGATATTTATAACTCGTGCTATTCAAAAGCGCGAATATCTTATCGAACTCCAACTCGCCTTTTCCTATTGATAAATGGTCCTGCTTCTCGGTAAGACAGCAATCATGCAAATGCACCGCCAGTATTTTCGCACTACATTTCTCTATCCACTGCTCAATATAATCCATATAACTACCTCTTTTCTGTCCCGCCGTGCTCAAAAGCTCGGATAAAATCGCATGCCCGACATCAAAGGTGAAATACACATTCGGTGCCGAAATAGCTTCGAGTATCAGGTCAGATTGTTCCAGAGTAACCAGATCATTCTCCACCGTTACTACTATACCGGATTTCGCCGCTATTTCTGTTATCGCGTGGCATCTTTCGAGTCCTTTTGTTTTTATCTGCATCCGTACATCAGCAAGCTTAAACGTGGAAACTTGTGGATGTAAGTGCAAATTGTAATATAGCGAAATAGGTAGGAACTCCGCAGAAAAAGCCAGGCAACGCTTCAAAACGGTCATACTCGCATCTGCTAACTCTTCTCTTGGATGCGCCACTGATACATCAAGCGGAGAATGAAACGCTATTTTCATGCCTCTGTCTTCTAATAAACGCTTCAGCTCTTCCCGTTCCGCATGTTTCATACAGTCAGGCAATGGATAATCTAACGAGAACTCCAAATAATCCAGTTCGAGCTTGTACAGCTCTTCTATAGTCCGTTTGAATGGGCGGTTGCCGTACCATACCGGTGCGCCTAAGAGAATACTCATCTGTTTTTACCTCACGATTTGTTTAATGGCCAAATAGGGAATAGAACTTTCCATTTTTTATTTTTATAATCCCTATTTGATTGCCTATTGCCTTTTTATTCCTTCTTTTTAACAAACAACGTTAACCCCTCTCGTGCGACAATCTCCACTTTCTCGCCCTCTTCTATTTCACCTGCCTGTGTTCGTGCATTCCAGATTTCGCCATGTATCTTTATAGTGCCTTTTTCTTCTGTTATTTCCGTATCGGCCGTCGTTACTTGTCCGATAAGTTCTTCGCCACCCACTTTTATGCTTCGCTTTCTCAGCTTCAATACCGCTCCGAGTGCGAATATAAAAAAAACAGCGGATGCACCGGCAATACCTAATATAGTCAGTAAAAAACCTCTGAACCATTCGGGATTGAATAGAAAAGGCTCTTTTGGGAGTATCAGAGCGCCTATTATCAGGCATACCACTCCACCCATAGTGAGAATCCCAAAAGTCGGTGTAAGTGCCTCGGCTATGAATAAAATAACGGCGAACACTAATAATAGCACACCAAACATATTCACCCCGAAAAGCCCCGTACCGAAAAGTCCCATACCGTATAGCGCTAAAATCAGGCATATCGCACCTATCATCTCCGGTACGTAAGTCCCGGGCGACATGAACCCAAAAATCAGCCCATATATGCCAACCATAAAGAGAATAAATGCTATTTGCGGGTTGCCAAGCAGATTTAATACAGAAGACCGCGTACTCGTTTTCTTTATGTATAACGAAGCATCCGCAGTCGCTAAAGTACGGTTTTCACCGTCTACTTCTACTGTCATGCCATCCACGGCATACAAAAGCTCGGTTTCGTCCTCGGCAATGAGGTCAATTATTCCTCTTTCCAGAGCTGTATTCTCATTCAGTACATCGTTATCGGTGACGAACCGCTTTGCCTGCGTTGCATTCCTACCCCTTGAAGCTGCTATGCTCTCCACATGCCCGGCGTAGAACTTTATTGTCTTATTATCCGCAGCCTTTCTGCCTTCTATACCTATCTCAACCGGCATTGCCGCACCTGTTGTCGTTCCGGGGGACATCGCTGCGATATTACTGGAAACCAGGATAAAAGCACCCGCAGATGCTGCAATCGCGCCTTTTGGCGTTACATACGTGATAACCGGTGTTTGCGAATTCAAAATTGCTTCTGTTATTTTACGTGTGGAAGCCACAATTCCGCCTGGTGTATTTAGTTTGAGTAATACCGCTTCTGCTCTCATATCTTCTGCTTCTCTTAAACCTTCCACGACCTCTAAAGCTGTGCCTTCTGTAATCGTGCCTTCGATTTTCAGTACGTAAATTACGTTTTCATCGTCTTTGCTCTCGCCGCTAACGTAGGTGACAAATGCAAGTAGCACGAGTACGATAAATATACTGCGTAGAACTTTAGTAGTCATTTTTGAGGCCTCCCACTCACAATAATAAGTTATATGTCTTGCCGCATTAAAATGTATAGCACGGGTAATTGTAATAAATAAATAGCGGAAAAATGTTTACAGAAGAAGATTTTGCACTCGATACTCTCGTGCAAGGCATAAAAAAACCGGAACTGGGCTGTATTGTCTCGTTCATCGGTGTCGTTCGGGATGACGAGGGAACAAGGGGCATGGAAGTAGAGATAGACGAGCAAACGGCGAAGACCGAGCTTGAGCAGCTAAAACGAGAAGCACTGGAGAAGTTTGACATAGAATCCGTGGAAATAGTGCACAGAAAAGGTTTGTTAGACGTGAGCGATAGCATCGTGGCTATTTTAGTGGGTGCGGGACACCGAAAAGAAGCGTTCCGGGCTTGTGAACATCTGATAGACGCATTGAGGCTAAGCGGGTCTATACGGTTGACCGACCGGAAATAATATATATTTGCACAAACAACGTTATAGCAAGAGTGTGAAATAGAAATGGCAAAAGAAGACAACCATCTATTCTTTGGCGGTGTGGACGTTGTAGAACTGGCGGAACGATACGGTACGCCGCTCTATGTGACAGACGAGACATTGTTAAGAGCGAATATCAGGAATTATAAACGTACTTTCGGGACGCCCAACACGGACATAGATACCGACATATTCTTTGCGGTAAAAGCAAACGGTAATTTAGCGATTTTGAAGGTGCTGGCACAAGAGGGTGTGGGTGCGGATGTGTTTTCAGCAGGCGAACTCCATCTTACTAAGTTAGCGGGCATACCACGTGAAAAGATTTTGTTCAACGGTAATTCAAAGAGCGAAGACGACTTAAGAGCTGCGGTAGAGTCGGGTGTAAAGATCTCAGTAGATTCGCGTGACGAGCTGAGCGCTTTAGCTGCGGTTACTGACGAGCTGGGCAAAGAAGCGGCGATAGCCATACGAGTAAATCCCGATGTATCGCCTGCGGTGAATCCTAAAATAGCCACGGGCTTAAAAGAATCGAAATTTGGGGTGCCATACCACGAAATTATATCTGTCTGCGAAGAAGCGGAGCAGTATAAAAACATCGCTCTTACAGGCTTGCATTGTCATATCGGCTCGCAAATACTGAAGTTGGACGTATTTGGCGAAGCCGCGGAGAAGATGATGAACCTCGTTGAGCAATTACATGAACGTGGAATGGAACTCGAGTTCGTGGACCTCGGCGGCGGGCTTGGAATCGGTTATAGTGACGAGGATAAAAAGATAGTGCCTACGCCTGACGACCTCGCAGAAGTAATACTACCTATTCTTACAGATAGGATGAATTCATTGGGGCTAAATCTGAAGATAATCCTGGAGCCTGGCCGGTCTATTGCAGGCACTACCACCATACTACTAAGCCGTGTGAATGTGGTTAAGCCCGCGCATAAGATTTTCGTGGCGATAGATGCCGGGTTTAATTTGTTGATACGACCTGTGATGTACGATGCGTACCATGAAGTGGTGGTAGCGAACAGGCAAAATGAGCGTGCTTCGACTCTATATACCGTTGTTGGTCCCGTATGCGAATCCGGCGATATAATCGCGAAGGACAGGATGCTCCCGGCAGTAAAACGAGGCGATTTAATCGCAATACAAGATGTCGGTGCTTACGGTTTCTCAATGAGTTCGCAATATAATGGACGGCCGAGATGTGCCGAGGTGCTGGTAAATGATGGCACGGTGGATTTGATACGGTCGAGAGAGGGCATAGAAGATTTGTTGAGGACACAAAAGGTTCCGGATAGGTTGATGTGAGTGTTAAAGGCATGAAAATCGGCATATTAGGTCCTGCCGGGACTTTTACGGAAACGGCGGCGGTGCAGTGGCTGGAAGAGTCAGTAAAGAATGATACGGGCGAGCTAAACTATTATGACACGATATTTGAGGTAGCGGAAGGACTGTTAAAGCAAGAGGTGGACTATGGGATTGTACCAATCGAGAATTCTCTGGAAGGTTCTGTGGGTGAGACCTTAGATGTTCTATCGGGCGAAAATGCAGAAGGTGGTATGCAGATAGTAGGCGAGATATTAGTGCCGATACGGATTTGTTTGATGGCGAAACAAAACCTTTCTTTAAAAAAGAAAGCTTTAGCAAAGAAACATGTTTTTCCGTCTCGCGAAGACGGTGCACAGGCTCTTGCCGGAATAAAAACGATAGTTTCTCGCCCGCATGCACTGGCACAGTGTAAGCGGTTCCTACGGGAACGGTGTAAAGGGCTGGAACTGAAAGCTGTGGACAGTACGGCGGGTGCTGCGAAATTGGCTTCGCAATCAGAAGAGTTAGCAGCGTTAGCGTCTGAAGAAGCAGCGGGTAAATACGGGCTTAATATAATCGCGGAAGACGTGCAGGACCGCGATAGCGTCACGAGATTTGTCGTGCTTTCTTCTTCTGGTATCAAAACCTATCCTACCGGTAACGATAAGACTTCTATATTGCTATACCTGAAGGATAGCCCGGGTGCGTTATACGATACTTTGGGTGAATTTGCACAACGTGAAATAAGCCTAACGAAGATTGAGTCGCGACCGTCAAAGAAGGCTATGGGTGATTACATGTTTCACATAGATTGCGAAGGGCATATGGAGGAGAAGAAGATAAAAGAAGCGTTAGAAGGTGTTAAAGCTAAGGTGACAATGTTGAAAACGCTGGGTGCATATCCTGTGGCAAGTAGCTATTAAGATGGTAATTGTGGCATACACAATTCCTGTATAGTAATCCAGAACCTCAGTTCTAGTAATACCACTACCCTGCTTTGAAGAGTTTGTCTCATAATTAGATTTGCGAAACAGAAAGCTTCTTTTTATTGTGTTTTTGAATTGTAGGAAAGCCTCTAAATTCCGAGGCATCCCTCTTGTTTTGACTTTCCCTCCTTTTATCCCTTTTATACGCTTATCAGTCTAACCTAATCGCAGGAATCCAATTGGTGTAACCTTTTCCATTTGCATCTAGGAACTCATCGCATGTGATAACACCATCATATATTTCCAGCCTGTCAGTATGATGAATCTGTGGATAAGCACCCGTTTTTATCGTGTAATTATAGGTAAGCCCTGCATATAATATTGCTAAATCACCAAAAGTTACGTTATGCCAATCTCCATTGTAACCACTCCAATTCGCTGTTACGTTCCATGAATCATTCCAAAATCTGACGTGTTCTGTGTGTCCACCAGTGCCTACACATGGATATGTGTAAAGTTTGGATACCTTGATTGTTACACTTGGTGTGATGGTGCCGTTATGTGTGCCAAAGATGTTGGGGTATGGATTGGCTGGTTCGTTTGTGTCAAAGCCAGATGTGCTAACCTTTAAGGGAATCGGTGCATTGGTCAATATCTTCGTTGCATTACTGATTAAAACCTCGCCGGTATCAGAGTACAGCGTAACATTCACGAGTTCTACCTCAGAGTACCTATCTTCAAATGTGGTTATCCTATTCACTGTTCCAGTAATTGTTGAATTATCATATAAGGATAATGAGAAAACATCACCCGGTGAAACGAACACAGAGTTATAGTCAAAACTACAATTTCTAATCAGCGTCAGCACACCCTCATTTTCACCAATAACACCAAAACTTTTGCCTAAAAGTACATATCCATCCACAAGCGACCATATCCTAACTTTATCTCCCAATTCGGTCAACTCCATAGTCCATATATCCACTTTACCGTCTTGTTCAGTGACATATGCTACTTCTAAATGACACGGTGACGATGAAAAGATTGGATTTGTTTCATTCGCAGTGCTATTGGTAAGTTGTACCCATGCGTGTTCGGATAAGAGATAGACAGTCCTACTATTTTTATATAGTTTAAAAGCGATTATTTTACCTAGTGAGCCAATATATGATACCAGATAATGAAATTAGTGTGGATCCTACGGTAAAGACCCTTGTCGAGATG
>JAPVWK010000117.1 GCA_028572065.1 Candidatus Methanophagales archaeon | reverse complement strand
CGTCATTTGCGCGGGTGGTTTCACCGCGGGCGTGGGCGCAACTGTCGGCTTTGGCGTCTGTATCGGTTCCGGTGTTGCCGCCGGTTTTGGTGTGGGCGTCTTATCAGGCGCTGATTCATCCACACAGCCTGCCATTAGTACCCCTATCAATACTACTGCTATTATAGTTCCAGCTAATTTCTTGTTCATTTTACACCACTTATCGCTAATTGTCTTATACCTATTTAAAAACTTATCGGTTTTTTTGTTCACTTACGCTTAATGTTACGTATAAAGTCAAGGTTGAAAGGCACCGTCCCTTTTGTCACATATACCGCCCACGAGTAGTATAATAGGGCGTATAGTGCAAGGCAGGCATAAAAGATACCGAGTATATTATTTGGCCCATATAAACCGGCAATGCTAAGAAACATGAAGCTAAAAGGAACCAGAATAATAGGCAAAAAGAGAACTACCCATGTGACGTTTCGATTAAAAACGTTAAATTCTGATGCTATTAGCAGCCACCACGCCACGAAAAAACCTAAAGTTGCGAGGTGTACCATCCCAAATGAGGTCTCTATCATAAATGTAAAGCCGGACATAGATACGATAACCAGAAGGATAACTTTGGTCACAAAACGCATAGAAGTTCCGGGAGCTATGCTTCTTTCTATCTCTACCTCGGGGCTACTTTCCCTCTTCACCTGCTCGTCTATCACCGTCTGGACCATATGGTCAATCTTGCCCAAACGACCCTCTAAGGACTCCATTTCTACCTGCGTCTCTGCTACTTTCCTCAGCACAGGTTCCAATCGCTCATATACACCCTGATCAAAACTAGTATCCATCAAATTCTCGTAATATGCCGTTTTCTTGTACATTCGAATGCAGAAATAACCCAAAAAGATACCTATTCCTACGAATATCAAATCTATCACGATGCCGTATAAATTAAAATTTATGACCAGATCTATAATTAAC
Organism: Candidatus Methanophagales archaeon; assembly: GCA_028572065.1. Classification (GTDB taxonomy): domain Archaea; phylum Halobacteriota; class Syntropharchaeia; order Alkanophagales; family Methanospirareceae; genus QENJ01. The sequence continues at coordinate 5,374 of JAPVWK010000117.1, read as the reverse complement.
GAAAAAAGCGAGAAAACAAGCACGATTACCGCAACCAATAAAGCGAAAGCTAAGCCGATCTTTTCCGCGATTGGCATTGTATCTCGGGTCTGCGATGTGTCTGCCATATTGTTGCTTATTATATTCCCGCCGAAATATTTAAATGATGTACATAATATCATAACGGCAGAGGGCAGAATTTGCTTTTAATCCAAAGATATACAAAGCAGCAGCCAAAGACGCTTTTTAGCCCCTGCAAACATAGTCCAAACATTATTGGAGTGTGCTACCACCTACCAACTGTGAGATCCACTACATAAGAAAAGCTGAATACTTTACCTCGAAGCTATTTTATCGCAACGACAAAGACGGGCACTTTACATCGGGCGCGTCTTCTTTTATTCGCGTAGGCATTGTTATGCCCCCAAAATACCGTTCTCCCAAGCTAACGGTTGCCACAAAATTGCCCTCTTCTACGATTCGCCCGAGTAACTCCGGTAATCCCGCTTCATCCACAAACTGTGATTACCAGTTGGGGCAAGTCGCTATCTTTGAATCCCTGGATCTCGCGTCAACAAACATGAATAGCCCCTCTTTCGCTATCGCTCTTGGTTGCTTTTTTATCCTCATGCCGATTTGGTAGTGCGCTCTTCCTACTTGTAGCTTGAAACTGCATATGTTTATGTAGAACGCAAACAGGATAGACCACAAAACCACAATCTATTTAAGCTTATAATCCACTTTTTCATCTTTGAGGATTAAATATGAAAACAAAAGGAATAGTAGAGAGTTTAGCTATTGCGACTTTGGTTATAGCAACAGTTCTGTCCAGCGCCACCTTGGGTGTTGCGACGAGTGAAGCACCTATAGGCGTTCTGTACGCATATACCGGCGACTTGGGTGTTTACGGCGAATCCGATACCAATGCAATGAAGATGGCGGTGAAAGATGTAAACGACAATGGGGGTGTGCTTGGCAAAAGGCTTACGCTCGTCATCAAGGATACGAAGTCCTCGGATGAAGTAGCCATTAAAAGGGCACATGAGCTTGTTGGACTGCTCAAGGTACCCGTAATAATTGGCACTTCGGGTAGTGGACCCTGCATGGCGGTCATTGATTATACCACAAGCAACGGCGTTCTTCAAATTTCGCCTTCGGTTACAGCCGCGGAATTTACGGACTTTCCGGACAACGATCTATTTTTCAGAACGTGCCCATCAGACGCATTGCAAGGAATAGCAATGGCTCGGCTCGCCATCCAGCAAGGCTATAAAACGGCAAGTACGCTGGTAATCTGGAACCCCTACGGGATAGGCTTTGAGGAGGCATTCACGAAAAAATTCGAGAACCTCGGCGGAAAGGTATTGGCATCAGAGAGATATGACCCCGTTACAACAGAATTCGATTCGGTAGTAGAGAAAGTAGCATCCAAGAACCCGGATTTCGTTATGCTGTGCGCATATCCTGACACCGGCAGTGAGATGCTAAAGGCGGCATACAAAAACGGTTATATTGGTGATATAGGCTGGCTGCTTTCTGAAGGACTAATGAGTGACGATCTGGCAGAGATGGTGGGCAAGGACGATGCGGGCAACTACATCATAGCAGGACTAAAAGGCACATCGCCCGACCCGCGTGTGGTAGGTCCCGCCTACGAGGATTTCAAGAAGAACTACACCGCTTTATACGGTCAGGAGCCTATCGGTTACTGCGCCAATGCGTATGATGCTGTGGCTCTGGTCGCGCTTGCACTGGAAAAAACAGGTAATGTCTCTTCTTCCGGTACTGAGATCCGCGACTGTTTGCGCGATGTCGCAAATCCACCGGCTACACTAAAAACCGCGGACCTCGGCGAAGCTTTAAGGATAATTCGCGAGGGCGATTTTTCGGTAAACTATCTGGGCGCTTCGGGCGACATCAGCTTCGATACGAACGGTGATGTAAAGGGCAGTTACTGTGAATGGTTTATTGCCGATAATGGCGAAGTCGAACTGGGATACCCAATTGCGCTGGAAGGCCCGATTGAGGCGACTCCTACACCAAAACCAACGGTAGCACCAACGGCTACTCCTGCGACACCTGTAACAACGGCAAATGCAACCGAAGAACCAGCAGCTACTCCGACACTCACATCTACTGCGACACCGGTAACAACGGCAAAGGCAACCGAAGAACCAGCAGCTACTCCGACACCACCCGGTTTTGAAGCGGTATTCGCTATTGCCGGCCTGTTAGTAGTCGGATATTTAGTGTTGAGACGAAAAAGAGCTTAAACAAAACGCGAAATATAAGAGGGGCAGTTTTTTTAAAAAAAGCCCCTTTCTCTCTTTATTTTTTGAATATACTCGAAGCCCACAGGATATTGCGTAATCACGAAAGCGGCAGCGTAAAACAAACCGTGCAGCCTTTGCCCGTCTCTGATTCTATCCAGATGCGACCTCCATGCACCTCGATTATCCGCTTCACAATTGCGAGTCCGGCACCCGTTCCTTTGCTACTCTCGTCCTCTTTGTAGAACAGCTCGAACACCTTCTCATGCTGGCTCTTGTCTATTCCCTTCCCCGTATCCTTAACAAAAAACACGGTTTCTTCGCCATCAGCACGAACTCCTATTTCTATTTCCGGATGCGATTGTTCGCCCATATAATTGGTACTGTTTGTTATGAGATTCACAAGCACCTCGGCTATTCTCATGCGATCCACGTGAACAGCGGGAAGTGCATCTGCCACGGTTATTTCAACATCGCTTCTTTTTAGCTGCTCGGTTGTTTGCTCCAATGCTTCTTTTACGATGTCCGCAAACGGTACATCTTCCGGCGGGTTCGTCACGCGACCAATACGCGAGAGTTGAAGCGTGTCGTTTAGCAGGGTTGCCATCTTCGCGGCGCTTTTTTCTATCCATGTTAAATCGGTTTCCACGTTCTTTTTATCGGCATGCTCTAAATCTTCTCGCAGTATGTTGGCAAAGCCTTGAATACTAAGTAGTGGTGCCCCGAGGTCGTGAGAGACGGTATAAGTAAATCGCTCCAACTCGGTGTTCTTTACTTCAAGTTCTTTTAGGAGGCTTCTTCGCTCGTGATTCGCAAGCTTGCGCTCTGTGATGTCCAGAGCCACTGTCAAAAGTACTTCCTTGCCATCCAGAGTGAACGGAGTTATAGTTAGACTGGCATAGTAGGGTGTGCCATCCTTACGTTTCAATCCTACCTCAAAGTTGCTGACGCACCCGTCAGTTTGCAACCGTTTCAAGAGCAGTGCATGCTCTTCCGGATTCTGATAGCTGTCTCTCAGGTTGACTTGCAAGAGTTCCGCACCCGAATAGCCAGTCATCTGAAGCATGACGTCATTGCACTCCAAAATCTTACCCTCTTTGGTGACAAGACCAACGCCTATTGGACAACTCTCGAAAAGGGTACGGTAGCGGAGTTCCGATGCCTGCAACTTCCGCTCCATCTCTTTTTTATACAGGGCCACTTCTATCATGGCTTGCAGTTCAGTTTCTCGAAATGGCTTGACTATATAGCCGAGCGGCTCTACACTTTTAGCCCTTTTTACTATTTTATCGTCTGCATATGCGGTCAAGAATATAACCGAAATATCCATTTCTGCTTTTATTAGTTCAGCGGCTTCAATACCATCCAACTTTCCCGGCATGACTATATCCATCAGAATTAAATCAGGTCTGAGACATCTTGCCATATCTACCGCTTCTTCACCCGAAGATGCACTCCCTACTACCTCGTAGCCCATCCGCGTGAGGCGTTCCTCCAACTGCAAGGTTATGACAGCCTCATCGTCCACTACCATTATTTTAGGCATTTTTTTCATCAGCCCCATTTGCGAGTTTAAATTCAATGATAAATTCTGTACCTTTATCCCGTTTAACCTGTATATCACCCTTTAGTTGTTGCTGAACCAGATTTCTGACCAACTTTAGACCCAGGCTGTCAGTTTTATAAATGTCCACATCGTCAGGGATACCGATACCATCATCCTTTAATCTTAAAGTAATCGTGTCCCCTGCTGACCGCTTCATGGCGATTTCTATCGTCCCTTTTTGCCCCTCTTTGAAGGCGTGTTTGTAGGCATTCGAAAACAGTTCGTTCGCGACAAGTGCGCAGGGGATAGCCTGAGTTAGAGGAAGGTAAACGCACGAGCATTCAATAACAGGGGTAATCAATCCCGCGGCATAAATTTGTGACAAGAAGCCGACCAGTTCATGGATATGGCTCTCCATATCTATCTGATCAAATCGGGTGCTTTGATAGAGTTGTGAATGGATAAGAGCCATCGTGTAGATTTTGGCTCGTGCGTCTGTAAAAAGATCAATTGCATCCAGATCATGAGTCCGCATGCTGCTCAAATCAAGCAGGCTGGAAATAATCTGGAGGTTGTTCTTCACACGGTGGTGAATTTCCCCCAGAAGCTCTTCTTTCTCTTTGAGCGAAGTCTTGACTTGCTCCTCCGCCCGCTTTCGGTCGGTAAAGTCGTGGAGTACCTCGACAACCGAAACAACCTCCCCCTCGGAGTCTCTGACTGGGGAGCATCCAACTATAAAACTGGCACGAGTACCGTCTTTTAAGATACCTTCTTCTTCTGATGTCCTTGCAACTCCGTCTGCATACGTTTTCATAGCGATGCAATCGGAACACGGTGCCTCCAACCATTTATATGCCTCGTAGCACTTTCTGCCGATAACCGCCCCGTACTGTTTCACTGCGATGTCGTTTGCCCATGTAATATTCTGATCTTCATCTAGAACAATGACGGCATCGCTGATGCCATCTAAAATTGCCCGCTGCTTCTCTTCTGTTTCTCTCAGCGCGCTCGTGCGCTCATCCACCCTCTGCTCCAGGGTTTTGCTATACGCATGCAGTTTATCCTCGAGTATCTGCCTTTTCTCACTCAAGATGGCCACTACCGTTCCGACAACCACAAACATGGATGCCCGCGTCAAGTCACTCCAGAGGGGGGTTTCAAAAGGCCTTAGGGCGTGAGAAAACAGTAGCAGTGAAGCCAGGAATACTGCAACCACTATGCCCTTACGTGACCACCACAAACTCGCAAGAATTATGGGCACATAGAAGAAATGCGTAAAGATAATTTCAATTTTCAAAATAAAGTGGAAATAAAAGGTTGCCAGCAGACAGAAGATCAGCAGGAAACCCATAACGGCGATTTTGTACGATTTCCCTATTTCTAATATCTTTTGGAGCATGTTATGCCTCCAGACTTTTTGGAGGACGTATAATAAGATAGAACTTTCTTATATTTAAATCTTTCTATTTAATTGGTGGGTGTTCCACAAGCTATCAGTTGTAATACGACCTCACCGTACTTTAGTGCTATTCCGGCGAGATTGCGCCAATGCTTTACAATCACCTCACCGAAAGTACAT
>JAPVWK010000116.1 GCA_028572065.1 Candidatus Methanophagales archaeon | reverse complement strand
TTTGACAATGTCAGATTAGCATCATTTTTAATAAAGGTGTTTCCAGGGCAGTGCGATAACATAATTATAATCCAGAGAATATTCCTTTTTTCACATATCCTAGCTCATCATGAACGGAATCATGGCATCGTGGGCATCCAAAATAGCCATTCACTGTGCAACGAATATAAGAATAAGCGGTGTTGACAGAACTCCACCGATAGCCCAAGCTATCCGCCCTTGGCCATTCGTTAATTCGCTTGCTCTTTATTGCCGTTTCCCACTCAAAGGCCTCTGTGTCGGCCTTTCATTCGACTTTTACGCGACCGAGTTCGATTGACCAAATGTTTGGCTATCTGTACTTGGGCTTCAGCAGGCGTTAGCTGTGATAGCGGCATGACGGCACGCAACAGGGCTCGTACGTTCGCCGTGGACAACGCTGGTAACACGTCCACCTCGAGCTGCTACAACAGAGCTGGGTCGCGAGCGTTCTGTACCGCCCACTCGATTTTCGTCTGCGTAATGAACCATAGGGCGAGAATGGTCAACGCCAGGTGGTGCATCCACGCTAAATACTTCTGTGCTTCCAGTTCATCCCAACCCAGGTCCGATTTCGCGTCCTGATTGGCACGTTCCACGAAGTATCGCTGACATTTTAGCCATGCAAGGCGTTTGATGGGCGTGTTGAGGGTGGCGTTACTCATCGAATACGTGCATTTTCCACCACATTCCCGCCGTATCACCAGCCATTCCTGAACAGTTTTGTCCTCATGAATAGTCCAGACACGCCGTGCCGCAAATTCGTTGTTCAGCACACCACGTTCGGTATTACGCACGAAAACACCGCTCCAGTTCGTATCTTCCAGGCGAGCCACATCGGACGCCTTCAGAGGCTTATCTGCCGATAACACACGAGACCGGGACGGTTTGCGACCCTGTCTACCAGGTTGTGCTTCGGGCACACCCACAACGGGTCGCTTCAGGTAAACTTGCGTATCATGTGGTACGTCTGCCATATAAATGAAGTCTGCGGCATCCATTTTCGCGCGGAAGTCACTGCACTGCCCGTAGAAGTCATCGCAGCAAATTGCCTCGAAGGGAAGACCGTTAGCATGGGTTCGCTGGATCATCTTCCAGCCGAGTTCTATCTTCGTCTCGAACTCCCGCTCAGCCGGAATCACAAGCTTTTCGCGCAACTCCGCCATATCGGGCGCAAACCAATGTTCGGGCAGATACAATTCCCCGTCCACCCATGTCCACACCGATTCGTTGGCATAAGCCAGAAAGGTACCCACTTGACTCATATCTACCTTTCCCAACCGTCCGTTGTACTGCCGCCCGGATCCCGCACTCTTTCCCCCCGCCTTAGCATCCGCGCTCTTGTCCAGAATAAGCACACTATTACCACCTAACTCTGGCGTGGCCGCAATTTCTGCTTGCACCTGCTTTATTACCGCCCACGCATCCCACGGCGAGTTTGACATGAAATGCTGCATATTCTGCTCAGAAACTCCCGTGTTGAACCCAATATCAGTAAAATTGCGCTTTCCCTCCATTCGTAACAGCCCGCTCATGTAGCTATATGCGTAATCGCTAGTATCACGTGTTTTAGTCTTGAATCGCTCTTGGAATCGCAGCCAAAATCCGACAAAACGCGGAACAAAATTCTGTGTGATTTCGTCTCGTAGACCCCATCGTTGGGGGTCGAATATTGATTCATGTTTATCATAGCACATTCATCACAATAGAAGGATAGGATATATAAAGTTTGTTGAATGTGACATTGTCAAAATAAGTTATGATTGGATGTCTGTTGTTTCTAAACACAAAGGACCTTTTCTATTTATTGCAGAAGGGGTTTTCATGTACTTAAAAAGGGAAGATGTAAAATCATTGGTATTAAAGCTTCAATCGGAATTTCCGGGTTCTGAACTAGTTTGTGAAGTGGTTAACTCCTTATGGTTAAAAAAGCCACTGAAAAGAATAGTGAATTACAAAATGCAACATCGTGTGCATCTCGGAAAAGATGCAACTTTTAATTTCGGTATTCGTGACAGTAAAGAAATGGAAGAGTGGCATACCGGCATTCAATTTCTTGATGATTGGTCTTATTTCGAGTCGGAAGAGAAGAAACTAGGATGGCTTAAAATGTTTAGGAATATTGAATTATTTAGAAAAACTCAATGGACGGTTCACTATAAGCTAAACTAAAATAGGATGATACCGTATGGTCTTTCTTTCTTTCTTTCTTTCTTTCGACTCAAAACTCTTCGCGTTTTGCACTTCGGCAACTTCTTTTAGCCGTGAAACGTTAAGCGCAATTGAAAAAAACCATGAAAGGAGGTTGAAATGAGTGTGCCGAGCAAGATTCATAATATCCCGTTGGTGAAGATCCAACATGCCCTCAAGAGAGGAATAAATCCGTAAAAATAGGTTATCGTGTAAAGACTAACCATAAAATGATAAGCAACACAATCAAAAAGACCTACGGGACGAGGAAACTAAGGAAACTACTTAACGAGTACTACGAAGGCGAAGTGCTCGACAGTTTAGTCCGCGAATTGTACCCTCTACTCGCTAAAGTAGGCTATGACGGCTTAGAGCAGATAGTAGGTCTTTGCAACCAGCTCGCGGGGGATCATAGTGGACGAACAGCAGTTACTTTACTTGAAGAGAGCCCCGAACTAATAGATAGACTGTTAATCCACGGCGATAAAGAGTTGGTCCTGAACGTTTATGCACTTTGCAATCGGGTTGCCAGCGATAGTGAAGGACCTGCGGTTAGATTGCTTGCCGTGAGTCCCGAGCTAATAACTCGAGTTGGCTACGAAGGTTTAGAGCAAATAGCCCAACTGTGTCGCCAAATCGCCCAGGAAGACAGTTTTGTCGCTACCAGGTTAATGGGTCTGAGTCCGGACATAATAGATCGAGTGGGCTACGAAGGTTTAGAGCAAATAGCCCGCCTTTGCCGCCAAGTCGCAAGCGACCGTAGGTTCATTGCGGCCCTGCTTGAGATGACGCTGGACCTAATAGATACAGTAGGTATAGACGTTTTAGAGCAGGTAACGCTACTCTGTAGCCAGGTAGCAGGGTATAGTAGTACTACTGCGGTTAGGTTGCTGGGACAAAGCCCGGAACTAATAGCGAAAGCAGGTATAGTCGTTTTAGAGCAGGTAGTCAGTCTTTGTAGTCGGATAGCGCAAGAGGATAGTTTTGTGGCGGCTCGGTTGCTCGAGCTGAGCCCCGCACTCATTGATAAGGTGAGTCCTGATTGTTTAGAGCATCTGGCAGAACTTTGTTGTCTAGTCAACAAGGATGACAGTTTCATCGCGGCTCGGGTGCTTGATGGTAGTCCAAAACTCGTGGAGCGATTACTCGAATATAGCGATACCGAATTAGTTACGACCGTTTATGGATTTTGCACTCAGGTCGCCCAGGATAATAAATGGCGAACTGCGGTTAGGTTACTTGGACGGTGTCCGGAACTCATTGAGCGATTGCTGCGGTATGGCGATAAAGAGTTAGTGCTGAATGTCTATGAGCTTTGCAATCTGGTAGCCAGATATAATTGTCGAACCGCGGTCAGTTTGCTTGAGGCAAGTCCGGACATCATAGGTAGAGCGAGTTATAAAGGTTTAGTACAGGTGGCGTACAAGGCTTCCGAAATAGCAAAGCACGAAGGCGAAGAGAAAGCAACCTCTTTTGTGCGTGGGGAGTCATCCGAATATGCCGATTTTTTTGAGGCTATCACCGAAGGTCTCGAGCTTAGGAGAGTGAAACCCGTTCTGTTGCATTATCTGAATGCGCTATTGGGCTACAGAATCGAGATTGTGGATGCACAGGGTGCGGGCGCCACGACAGATGGCGAGCGGATATTCCTTCCAATACGAGTAAAAGAGTTTGAGGAAGAAGATATGAATTTCGTTTTGTACAAGGTTCTGGCGACACATGAAGAAGCGCATCTGGAATATGGTAGTTTTGATTTCGAGCTGCTACGGGTTCAAGGAGTAGTAACTAAAATAAAGGGAAAGTATGGATGTACGCAATGAAAAGCGGTCACCCTATCCTGTACCTGGAACGTTCTTAAGGGTTCTTAGCCTACTGAATTCACCACAAATTCTGAATATGTAGGTTACGCGAACATTACTCCCTGCTCCTTCAGATTCACGCAATTTCTGTGTTCCGCACCTAGCACCTTCTTTATTGCCACATCAAATTCTTCCATGCCTATCGCTTTCTTGTTCTCCTTTACCGCCAACATCCCGGCTTCGGTTGCTATTGCTCTTATGTCCGCACCGGATGTACTTTCAGTAAGTGCAGCTAAATTGTCTAAATCCACGTTCTTCTTCAGTTTCATCTTAGATGTGTGTATCCCGAATATCTCCTTCCTTGCGTCAACATCGGGTAGCGGTGTCTCTATGATGCGATCGAACCTACCAGGACGGAGTAATGCAGCGTCTAGAATATCCGGGCGGTTAGTTGCTGCTAGTATTCGAACGTTACCCCGTGGATTGAACCCATCTATCTCGGCTAACAGTTGCAGCATCGTCCGTTGTACTTCTCGCTCACCTGAAGTACCGTCCTCTACCCGCCGAGCCGCAATTGCATCTAATTCGTCAATAAAAAGTATAGACGGCGCTTTCTCTTTTGCCAGCAAAAATAGCTCTCGTACTATCCTCGCACCCTCACCTATGTATTTCTGCACTAATTCTGAACCAACAATTCGTATAAACGTGGCAGATGTACGCTTCGCAACTGCCTTCGCAAGTAACGTCTTTCCCGTGCCCGGTAAACCAGTCAAGAGAATACCTTTTGGTGGCTCCACGCCAATGCGCTCAAACCGCTCAGGTGAGATCAGTGGCAACTCAACCACTTCCCTTATCGCCTCTATCTGCTCCGTCAACCCACCTATCATACTATAATCCACATCCGGGCTTTCTAGTACTTCCATACCATGCACAGAAGGATCTTTTGCCGTGGGAAGCAGGCTTACAACAGCCAGCGATTGCTGATTCAGTCCGACTTGAGCGCCCGGAATTGCATCGCCTGCGTTTAGGAATTTCGAGTACGTCACAACGAATTTAGGGCCGGTACTGCTCTGTATCACCATCCTTTTATCATCTAATTTGTTTACTACAGTCCCAACGATCAGAGGTGGTGTACGTAACTTCTCTAGTTCAGACTTTAGCTTCCTTAATTCCCGCTCATATCGGACTCGAATATCCTGATGATCTCGCCATTCACGCTCTATCTTCCCAAGTTTTTCCTTAAGCAGGTTATTCTCGCCTTCTAATAGCTTCATCCGGTCCTGCAAAAATCTGGAATAATCATTACCATATGCCACACTACTACCGCTGCTAGATTTCATCTTACCACCATTATTTACTACTCTACCTCTTATGTATAAAAAGGACGGACACAAAAATGACTGATTGTGAGATATGTGGTGCGGAGATACGGGGAAAGGCACAAATCATATCAGTAGGCACCTCAAAGCTAAGGGTATGTAGCACATGTGTACGACATGGAACGGTTGTGGTAGAGACAAAGAAGGCGAAATTCGTGCAGCCTAGAAATGTGAAGAAGAGATTATATGAACAGATGGATCTCGAGATAGAAGCGGGGCAGGCGCTCGAGGAAGATTACGGAAAGCAAGTAAGAAATGCGAGAGGAAAAGCAGGGCTAAAACAGGAAGAACTCGCAAAAAAGATAAATGAGAAACAATCATTGTTACGGAAGATAGAAAATGATGAGATAAGCCCAAGCGAAGAGATAATGCGTAAAATAAAGCGTGTGCTTAAGCCATTTCTTTAAACGTGCAATGTGATGTGGTGGGCCAAAGAGTAGGGTAGGGAAGTGGTCCTAGCCCTAATAGCTCTACTGCTATTGCTATTGATTGCATTCCCGTTTCCATAAATAGTTCCTATGCCGATCAGTTATAACCTGACTTTCAGCGTTGTATAGGCTACAACCCGTAAAGCGCATCCGCAAACCCCAACTTTTCAATAATCTCCTTTTGCTCCTTAGTGAGAACAGAAATTTTATCCCGACTTTCTCCACCAAAATCAAGAGTAGTTTTTCGTATTCTACCCAGTTCATCCAGACTATCTTTTAGTTCGGTTTTTTCCCGAACGAATATGGGTGTTTATATAAACTTCATACGTTTCTAATCTTCGCTGGCTAGTGTCATGTCAGTCATGTAAAGTCGTAAGAGATATAAGGTCTGCTCTTCATAATTAACCTTGGAGGATTGAATATGAAGAAATACGTTGTGACACTTGCGAAAGAGGAGCGCGAAGCTCTTGGCGCTGTTACTTCCAAAGGCGAACACAAATCACAGAAAATCCTCAACGCACTGATTCTAC
>JAPVWK010000115.1 GCA_028572065.1 Candidatus Methanophagales archaeon | reverse complement strand
CGATACGGGAAAGAGCGATAGAAATATTGAAAAGTGATGAGGGAACGGGAACAGCTAGGGGGTGGGCACCCACGGGCACAGCCGCTGCGGCTATATATCTCGCTACAGTTTTAAATAACGAGTCGGTGGCGGAGAAAGAAATAGCCAAGGTTGCAGGTACAACTCCGATTACAATTCGAAACAGGTACAACGAGTTGGAGAAGAGGTTAAAATTAAGTGCCAATGTCCTTTCATCATCATCGCCTCTGCCTAAAAAAGCATCTTTAGTGGTGTGATTTGACTAATTTGGGGCAAAGTATGTTTAACCATGATTACGAGAAAGAGCGCGTATTGAACTGCAAAATAATTACCGGGAAAGTGTGGGTATCAAACGTGACGGAGTTCCTTTCTCTATTGAAAAGTATCGCGCATAAGTACGCTGTGACAATACAGGCTATGGATGCAGAACTGATAGCAGGCGAGGCACACATAAAATCGGCGGTGATAAAGGCAATACGTGCTGTGGCGAGTAAAAGGAACATAACAAACGATTTGGGTCTGGAGATACTTCTGTATGCAGCAGGGAAAAGGCAGATAGAACGAGCATTTGCGATGGGTGTCACAGAAGGCGAGAATAAAGTTGCGCTCGTTATCGTTGATGCTACTACTGAGAAAGATCTGGCAGTTGTCGTAGAGGAAGTAAAGAAGGAGACGAAGCTAGAAGAAGCACCTATACGTGAGCTGGACTACATTGAGGCTAAAAAAGCGAATTTGGAGAAGTTTTTCAATATTACTGATGCGGAGATAAATGCCGTGGGCGAGAAGAAGTTAAAGATGCTTGTGTTAGAGCGAGTTGCACTGTTAGATGTGCTGAAATAATGTGCCGAGCACGCTGTATCAACCCACATAATCAGACCTGAAAGTGTCCAGTAAAGTGAATTCGAGACAAGAGGGGTTAGGCAAGACGTGACAGGCAAAAATAAGTTATAAAGGAAAAACAAAAGAGATAAAACAATAGGGTATCAAAATGGAAGAAGAAATAGAACTTATATTAGAGAATTATAGGCGTGCGGGGGTGATTCTGGTAGAGGTAAGAAAAGAAGCAACAGGACTAATAAAGGACGGCGGTTCGTTATTAGAGGTTGCGGAATTCGTTGAGAATAACATAAGGGAGAAAGGAGGGGAACCTGCATTCCCATGCAACATCTCGAGGAACGAGGAAGCGGCACATGCTACGCCTTCGATAGACGACCAGACAGTATTTGGCAAGGACGACCTCGTGAAGCTGGATATTGGTGTCCATATAGACGGTTATATAGCCGATAGTGCGGTAACAGTAGATTTAAGTGGTAACTATGGCGGCTTGGTGAAAGCAGCAGAGGCAGCGTTAGACGAGGCGATAAAAATAATGCGTGATGGCGTGAGCACGATAGAAATAGGTGAAGTGATTGGGACTACAATAAAAGAGCGAGGATACAAGCCCGTGGTTAATCTATCCGGGCACGGTCTCAGTAGATACGATTCTCATGCACCGCCTACTATACCTAACGTGAAGTATGAGCATGGCGTAACATTGCACGAGAACAATGTAGTTGCGATAGAGCCTTTTGCAACGGATGGTGGCGGAAAAGTAGTAGAGAGTGGCAATGCCGAGATATTCAGCCTGATAAAGCCGAAACCGGTAAGGATGCGAGAGGCGAAGAAACTGTTAGATGAGATAAAGAACTATCAGGGGTTACCGTTTGCCAAGCGCTGGCTGCCACGAGAAAGGCTTGAGCTGGCACTAAGAAAGGTAGAAACAGCAGGTATTTTGAGGGATTATCCCGTGTTACGAGAAGAAGAGAAGGGGATGGTCTCGCAAGCTGAGCATACGGTAATTATAAAGAAGGATGGTTGTGAAGTGATAACTAAGTAATACGGCTTTTAATGACCCGTAGGATGATAACCAAAAGTGTACTGTACTAAAACAGCACTAAAAATGGATTTGCCAGGTATAGAAGCGAAGAACGGGTACTGTATTAACAAGTGATGATAGAAATAGACGGTTCATTTGGTGAAGGTGGCGGACAGATAATAAGGACGGCGGTTGCACTCGCCGCGGTGACCGGAGAAGGAGTGGAGATAACGAATATACGGGCGAACCGGCCGAAGCCAGGGCTTTCTGCGCAACATTTGCAGGCGGTAAAAGCGGTAGAGCGATTATCAGGCGGTGAGACCGACGGTCTGAAATTGGGTTCCGCACGGTTAACTTTCATACCAGCAGAGTTAGAAGGATTTGAAGGTGATATAAACATAGGCACCGCGGGCAGCATAACGTTACTACTGCAATGTCTCATCCCAGTTGCACTTTTTGCAGAGCGCGATACGAGAGTAAAGATAACAGGGGGCACGGATGTGCGATGGGCACCACCAATAGATTTTTATAATATGGTGTTTCTCAACGCCATTCGCGCGATGGGCTGTGAAGTGTATTCCAAAGTTATCAGAAGGGGTTATTATCCAAAGGGCGGGGGCGTGGTGGAAACGAGAATAGCGCCTTTGTATCACATGAACGGTTTTGATTTGGCGGAGGACGCGGGAGAAGTAAAAGGCATTTCACATTCCTGTGGTCTTCCTACGCATGTGGTGGAACGGCAAGCGAAAGCAGCGGAAAGGATACTGCATGAAAATGGGTATGATGCCAAAATAAAAATAGAGACCGGGACTTTGGGCAAGAGGACGGTAGGCAGTGGTATTACCCTATGGAAAGGATTCAAGAGTGGTAGTGCACAGGGTGTGCGAGGGAAAAGAGCAGAACTTGTAGGAGAAGAAGCCGCAAGAGACATTATGAGGGAGCTGGAATCCGCTTCGACTGTGGATGCTCACCTTGCCGACCATCTTATACCCTATATTGCACTTGCCGATGGCAAATCTGAGATGAATGTTAGAGAAGTAACGAAACATTTAGAAACGAACATGTACGTGACGAAGAGGTTTTTGGATGTCGAATTTGAAATAGAGAACAAAGGGGAAGTTGTTGTTATCCGAAAGGAGTAAGATAGCCCGTTTTTAGCTTAGCCGTGAGTGGTATGTAATGTGTTATGGCGAACCAAAAATGCAATACGGAAAACTGAAAGAAGATTCCGAAGGTCTGATAGAAAGAGCGGAGATTTTAAAGCGATGGGAAGTGAAAGATAAGTTTTTGCTTGACCTCGGTGCTGGACCGCTTGCGATTATTGCTGCGCGGGATTTCAATTGCACGGTCACCAATATAGACATCTCAGAAGGTGCTCTGAGTGATGCAAAGAGAGATGCAGCGAATGAAGGGGTGGCAGGTAGAATCAGATTTGAGAAAGGCGATGCGACTTCACTACCGTATCCGAACGGGTGCTTTGAGGTTGTAATCAGTTATGGTGTTTTGCATCATATAGAAATAGCGAAAAGAAGGCGGTTTATCCAGGAAGCATGTCGTGTAGCAAGCGAGAAGATTATTGTAGCTGAATTGACCTTAGAAGGCTTCCAAAGAATTCATGCGGTTAGCAAGTTCCAGATGGTTAACCTCGAGTGGCTGGAAACAGAATTGAATTCTTTCGGCGAAGTGGATAAATATGAGGGGACGTTGATGAATGTTTACACACTTTTTCTTTTTACAACAGAAAACCTGTGCTAAAAGAAAAACCATTCACAGTTATTTTGTCAAGCGTTCTTTTACAGTGAAAGGTTGTTGATCAAACTTTTTTAGGGAAAGCAAGCGTATAAGGCAACCCTTTTCTACAGCCGTATTCTCGGATACAGAACGAAGCCACTAAATTACCGGTTTTGCCACATTCATATATCCCTTTTCCATGCAACAACCCAAACAAGAATCCTGCTGCGAATGAGTCACCGGCACCGGTAGTGTCAACAACATCAGTAGGATATGCCGCTATAAAATGCGATTCTTCCGCAGCGTGAGTAACATAACTGCCTTTCCCGCCTAGCGTCACGCAAACAACCTTAGCACCTATGTCAAGGAGAACCCCCGCACCTTTTTCATAGTCCGCGTCTTTTACCAGCGATTTTAACTCGTCAACGCTGATAAAAACCAGTTCACTTCGCTCTATCACAGGCATTAAATCAGCAAGCGCATACTTGAAACAGAGCATCCCGGGACTGAAACTGAGCTTCGATTTTAGTTGCTTCGCTAATTCACACTGCATTGCCAGTTGTTCACGGTTTACAAACGAACTCGTATGGAGAAACTCCGTATTGTTCACGAAATCAAGATCTATATCAGCCATGCCAAGCCTATCGTTCACACCCGGATAAATATAAAGAGTTCTTTCGCCTTTAGCGTCCACGAATCCTATTGCTGCACCGGTATAGCCTTCTTCTTTTGTTATATTCGTTTCCACGCCCTCTTTCCTAAACTCGTCCAGAATTAGTTCGCCTTCTTTATCTCGCCCTACTATACCAGCGAAACCCGTATCTACACCTAATCGTGCTAATGCCACGGTAGTATTTGCTGCGGAACCACCCGGCACCTTATTCACATCTAATATCCCGACTTCTTCGCCTTCCGCGGCTATTCGCTCTACTGCATACAGAACATCGTAATTCAAGGCACCCAAACCGATTACTTCTTTTCTAGTCATTTTGCACATTTTAGCTTATAGCTCTGAATATTTCTTGCCCCCGTTTCGTGATCGCGAACCATTCTCTTTGAGGGTTTTTACATGCCGCGAGGAGATTATCCAATTGTTCTTTTTCCACGTAGCCACGTTCATGCAGGAACTTGCAGAATTTCTTGAACGCGACAAGAATAGAGCGAACATCACTCTTGCTACTGTTCCAGACTTTTCGGATATACCAATTACCGAGATAGTCTTCGATGTCAGAGCCTGTAACTTTCAGAAGGCTCTTTTCCTCGTATCCAATGAAGTAGCTGTTTGCAAAGAAGCCAATTTGATTTTTGTGCTCTAAAGCGGTTTCTTCACTTAATCCTTTTTCGTGCTTTAGATAGTTGTAAAACGCTTCAACAATTCTTTCCGCTTCTTCTTCTAATTCTCCCGGGTGCATCTTTTTTATTTGCATTTCGCGTTTATAAAAACTCATCCAGAGTCTTGTGCTTACCTATTCTATCTTTGTGCTCATAACTGTTCTCCTTGTCTATTATGTGTATTACCGTGTGACCACGTAGTGTAAGCGCATCCGATATGAATCTACGATGACAATGTACGGCGAGAAGTTCTGCACACATGATTGCCACCCTCTTAGAAGATATGAGTGTTTCAAGGTAAACCAAACCAGTCTCAAATTCTTTTGTTGCCATATACTTCTTGTAGCCACCCTTTCGGTAACCGCCGAGTTCGGTAACGTGATGATATTCTATACCGTTGCGATTCAAAAACGGTTTCAGGTTTTCCCGGTTAAAGTGCTTGTATCTTGACTTAGGGTACCGCCTCACATCTGCTATTACTTCTATATGGTATGCTTCAAGCAAGTTCACGAACGTTTCGATGCCCCTTTTACTCGTCCCGATAGTCCATAATTTCAATTTTTATCATAACTATTTTGTTTTTGTAATAAGAAAAGCTGTCGGTGTTCTTAGCACACTACAAACAAGGCGCCACACATTAGTACGCCACTTTTCGTGCTCGTCATAGGCTCCTTTTCGTTGTCTCGTGACAATAGAATCGTCACACTCAGGAGATTTCTATCTATTTATATTTAAATAGTTCATCCACTCATGCTATAAAACGAAATCGTGAAAAATGCACTACATAATCACAGAGAAGGGGACGTCCGCGAAAAGAATCGCCACTATTCTATCGGACGGAAAAGCAAAGAAAAAGAAAGTGGGGAAGATAGATGCGTACGAGTTTGATGGGAAGGTAGTTATAGGCTTGAGCGGGCACATATTTCGTATGGATTTCCCTCCTGCCTACAATGATTGGAGCAAGACAGATCCACAGACGCTGATAGATGCCGAGATAGTTACGGTTGCACTGAAGAAGGATTTGGTTAGCGCGTTACGAAAGAGTGCAAAAGACGCCGATTCCATCACAATAGCTACTGATTACGACCGTGAGGGCGAGTTGATAGGTGTTGAAGCTATAGACATCGTAAAAAAAGTAAACTCGTCATTGCCCATTGATCGGATGCGATACAGTGCGATAACCGAGAAGGACATAAAAGATAGTTTCGCGGCAAGAAGTGAAGTTGATTATAATCTGGCAGCATCGGCGGAGGCACGCGAGAGGATAGACCTGATGTGGGGTGCGGCACTCACGAGGTTCATCTCTTTAACTGCGAATCGCTTAGGTGACGATTTCTTTTCTGTTGGACGGGTACAATCGCCTGCGCTCGCATTGATAGTGGACAAGGAGAAAGAGATAAAGGAATTTGTTCCGCGTAAGTACTGGGAACTGCACGT
>JAPVWK010000114.1 GCA_028572065.1 Candidatus Methanophagales archaeon | reverse complement strand
GGCAATGGCGGCACGGGGGTTCCAGTTGAAGACGAACCTATATGCGCTCAAGACGATAGGGGGGGCGTTGGGTATGCTTTTTATCAGAAGTTATGAACGTGGGGATAGGGTGTATCAGGCATTGCGGGCACGAGGTTATACCGCAAAACCGAAAACGCTGGTTGAGTTCAAGATGCGTGCAATGGATTATATACTAGCAGTTGCCATTATAGGCTTTGCGGTTTCTCTGCATGTTGTTTCGTTGTATCTGTATAGCTAATAAAGATAATAAGTATAAAAAGTACTATAAATATGAATGACGAATATATGTTGACACAAGAAGGAATTATAGCGGTTTTAAGAAAGGAGCTACCACATTTGAGTTCTTACTATGATGTGGAAAGAATCGCCTTATTTGGTTCCTTTGCAAAAGGAGAACAGAGGGCGGATAGTGATATAGACATTTTAGTGGAGTTTAAAAGACCAATAGGTTTAAAATTTATGGATTTTGCAGAATATATTGAAAAACTCATGAATAGAAAGGTAGATATACTAACTCTGGAAGGCCTAAATGGCATAAGGATTAAAAGCGTCGCCGAAAATATTGAAAGGGGCCTGATCTATGTCTAAAAGAGGAAATATAGAGTTTCTTAGCGATATTAAAGAAGCTATTAAAAGAATAGAAGATTACATTGAAACTATAAATTATGAGACATTTTTGCAGGATATAAAAACGCAAGATGCCGTAGTTCGCAATCTCGAAATTATTGGCGAAGCAACAAAAAATGTGTCCCAGGACTTAAAGAAGAAATATCCTCAAATTCCTTGGAAAAAATTAGCTGGTGTAAGAGACCGACTTATACACCACTACTTTGGTGTTAATTATGACATTGTCTGGGTTATAGTTAAGGAAGAACTACCAGAGATCATCAGCCTAATTGAAGAAATCTTAGACCGAGAGACCGAGGAAGACTGAGATCAATCTTTAATATCCTAAAATAAGCAGTGTGAAGAGAAATAAGAGAGTGAAATAAGATGGGAAAAAAAGCGATAACGGTAAAAAACCTGAGTTACAAGTATCCGGATGGCTCAAAAGCGCTGGAAGACGTGAATATGGAGATGTATGAAGGCGAGCGGATTGTGATTGTGGGCCCGAACGGGGCCGGGAAGACTACTTTTATGCTGCATCTCAATGGGACTCTACACGGAACCGAAGGTCAGATAGAAATATTCGGTAAGAGCGTGGACAAGATGAAACGAGCAGAAATAGTAAAAGAAGTAGGCATGGTTTTTCAGGACCCGGATGACCAGTTGTTCATGCCAACCATATTTGACGACATCGCTTTTGGACCGATAAATATGGGGCTAAAAGAAGATGAGGTACGGGAAAGGGTGGGAAAAGCTATTTCGTCGCTTGGGCTTTCGGGCTTTGAAGACCGGGCACCACATCATCTCAGCTTCGGTGAGAAGAAGAAGGCGTCCCTGGCTGCGGTTATGGCTATGGAGCCGCGGATATTGGTGCTTGACGAGCCTACTGCTAATCTTGACCCTTCTAGCCGGACGGAATTGATAGCAATTCTAAATGATTTGAACAAACGCGAAGGAATTACAATGGTAATCGCAACGCATGACGTAAATGCTATTCCTGAACTTGCAGACCGTATATACGCGCTGAACCGTACGATAATAGAAACGGGCACGCCACGCGAGATTTTTTTCAATGGCAACTTACTGAAGCAGAACAAACTGGATGTTCCGGATGTATTCAAGCTGTTTGACGTGATGAGATGTTTTGGGTTCAATTGCGACAAACTGCCTTTGTCGCTTGATGAGGCAGTATCGGGATTAACTAAGGTGATAGAGACAGGAGGCGGGCACATACATCTGCACATCCATGAGCACACGCATGACGAAGTAAAGAAATGGCGAGAGAAATATGGGTATCATTAGTACAATGGAAAATACGTAATCCTTGGCACCCAACTCATACACTCGCGTGCTCTACCTGTATCCCCGAAAAAACTGATTTTTAAATACTTCTGAAACTTACAGGGTAAAAAGCAGTTTGAAAACTTTTCCGAGTTCTCTGGCAGTGCCCACATCTAAAGCTGCGACTCCGCTTTTTGCAATCCCCGTTTTTTTGCAAATCCCGCGCGTGTTACGAAACAAAAAAAGGTGACATTTTATTTTAATTGTTTCGAGTTTGTCAGACTATACACGCATAGATTGAGCTTTAATCTTAAATTGGCGGGTAGATGTTGAAACGTTTAAATAGTGGACGCTTTATATTGTATTTTATGGCAACGATTAGTAAAAATGAGTGTCTAAGTAACAGTACATGCTATTGTGTAGAACCAATAGTGGGTGAATTCATGGAAGTATATTCAGCACTCAAAGGTCTTAGCGCAGAAGAAATCTATATGGACTCCTCGAATTGTCTAACGCCAGTTTTTCAGCGATTGGACTACCTGATTGCTCTGGATATTTGTGATACCAGCGCAGAAGAACTTCTATCTAATCCCGTATTTAATTCCGCGTTTGACGTTATTACCAGGTTCCGGAGTATGTACACCGCGAAATTAGAAGTTGAGCAGGCAAAAGCGATGATACGGAGCCGCGATGCGTGGGCTGCGTTAGAAGATTTTGCATATCTGCCCAATTATCTGCAACTGGCAAGGACTGAATATAGAGGTGCCGGGCTTAAACCTGAAGATTGTGTTCTGTTTCTCGGAAGCGGACCACTGCCTATAAGCCTTATCGTGTTGTGTCATCAGTATGGGCTCAGAGGGATCGGAATTGAACAGGAACCCGATAGAGCGGAACTGTCAAGAACGGTGCTGGACAAACTAGGGCTTTCTGATCGGATAAAAATAATTGTGGGCAACCAGTATTCAGTGCCCCTGGAAGAGCGACCCGAACTTGTCATGGTAGCTGCGCAAGCGGAACCCAAGGAAGTAATCTTCGATCATCTGGCAACTGTATTGCCCGCGGGAACTAAGGTGTCATATCGTAGCTATGAGAAAGGGCTCAGAAAGTTGTTGGACACGTTTTATCGTTATGAATTACCTGCACAGTTTGATGAATATCTCAGGGTACGACCAAAACCGCCGGCTAACAATACCGTGGTGTTTCTGACCACAACTAATGGAGAGTGCAATTCAACCTTAGGTGGACGGTTAAGAGATAACGGCGGAATGTACAACACAGAATAACTGTTGCGGTCCCGACATCAGAGAGCTGTTAAGCCCACCAGAATAGCAAGCTTTTTATGCTGTGTGTAATTGGTCTAATAGATGAATAAAATGACACCAGAAGAAGGTAAGAAGGTGAAAGGAAGCGACGAAAACGTTGCGGTCGTGTTAATAGGTCATGGAAGCACACTGCCGTATAACAAGGACGTGCTGGTGGGGCTGCAAAAACGACTGGCGATGCGAGATGGTTTTAAAGACGTAAAGATTGCGTTTATGCAATTGAATTCACCGAGCATTGAAGAGGTATTGCGAAGTCTTGCTGAGAGTGGTATAAAGAAGATAGTGGCGCTGCCGGTTTTCGTGGCTGATGGAGAGCATACGACCAAAGACATCCCGGAGAAGCTGGATATAGCGTTCAAGGGCGAATGGGCTGAGATAGGGCGAGATGTGGAACTAATTTATGCTAAGCCAATGGGAGTAGATGATAGGATTGTGGATATTTTGGTGGACAGGACAAAAGAAGTCGAGAAGTGAGTGTGCGGGGTTCGCGCATTCAGAAACCACGAATGAGTAACTATTCAGCAAACCTGTTTGGTAAGGAATACCACGGTATTGTTGACAGGCGGCGCAGGTCGGATCCTGAGGTGTTCGTGAAACTGTTCAGGCAATTTTAGAGACGAAGACGCTTCCAGTATTCTTCTAAGCCCTTTCTCGTATAAGCGATATGATATTTTTGTTCCGGACGGCAGTACCTTAGCCAGGAACTCAAAGATTTCCGTTTTGGGTTCCGCGGCTGCCGCCACCATGATCAGTTTGCAGCCGTTATTCGATGGTAATCTGAAGTGGTTTCCGTCTATTATTTCTATCTGCTCAGAAAGATCCAGTTTCGCCAGTACTTTTCTTGATAGTTCTGCTCTGTCGGATTCCTGCTCTAGCCCAATGCCCCTAAGGCCATGTTGATGGCATAGCAGTATAAGACTTAATGGCAGTGGCCCGCTACCAATAAACGCTACCGTATCACCTGGTTTTAGTTCCGAGCCTTGATATTCAGTACGAGCCAGTTGAGTGTAATTTGAGTAATGAGTGAATTTCTTCAGCACACCCCATGAATCGCCATTAGCCAGTATGGCATTTGCATTTTCGAGTTCGAGTCGCAAGCTATATACATTCCTGAATCGTACGATAGCTTTAAGTACTGATTCATATCCCGGTTTGCCAAGAATATCACGTACTAAATGATCTTTAACATCCTGTGCTGCCAGATAGTCCAATCGCTCAAAATAAGCTTTCAGATGATTAGAATTACTATGCAGTATTTCGTGATCTTTAAGATCGCGGGTATCTGAATATATTTGTAATAGTTCCGCTATTATTGGTCCCTGCGAGAGAAGCATCTTGCTACTCCGGGTCATTATAGTTTTACATATCGCCATAGGTACATTATTAGTTCTTACTTTATTTAAGTTAAAGTTATTATGTTATTAAAGTTGTTCCTTGGGACACATGTTCGGGCAACCGTGTGAATCTGCGTCCTAAATAGATAGAAGTCTGAGACGCTAAACCCGCAACCCGCCAAGAATAGCGATAAACAACGCCGCAGCTATTATATCAGCAGTAGAACCCGGGTTTATCCCGGCCTTTATCAAGTCCTCATCAAACGCCTCTATCTCTTTAAGTTTGTAACCACCGTCCACAATCGCTTTTGCACGTGCCATCACGTATCTGCTTTTTCCCGTACCGAAACCCAATTTAACAAAAGTATCCTCTTCTTCTGATAGCAACCACAAATAGGTATGCGTTATGGCTTCGTTTATAGCATTCGCCTCAGCGGATTCTTTTAGCCTCGCAGCGGACCTGAAAGTCTTATCAAATCCTGCTACCAATTCGCGTGAAATCAAATCATACGCGGCAGATATGGTGAGTATATCATAAAGCGATAGTTCCTTCTCCCGGATTTCCGTTAGCGATGCCTCATCCATCACGTCAAATTCCGGGACTTCGCTTCTCACTTTTACTTTCGCCTTCGGAAATGCCTTGTAAACCGATATGGCATCTTCCACGTTCGTGTTTCGCATAATCTCGTCCGCTTTTTGTTTTAGCTCGGCCGGCTTATAACCTTTGCAAGCACCGGCAGACATAGCTAAAGGCACCAGCAGAAGTAATGCTCCGAAATGCGTATTCCCGCCACGTTGCCACGCCATGCTCTCTGCCACGCCCGTCCGGACCAGTTCACCCACACCGTTTTCGCGCGCAGCGGCTGCTCTCAAGACGGGGTACACTGCCACCGAAGACGCAAGGAAATGCGTGTAGTTCGTATCTACGAAGTCGTGTGTTCGGTCTATGTTACCGGGTTTGGGATAGGCGGATACTTCTAATAGCAAAGCCAGTTGCGCACTTCTTGCGATGTCGTCCTCGTTGTCCATTACATGAATAAGTAGTTTTGGTTTAAAAAATGGTGCTGTTTACCACGGAGCTCGTAAAGAGCACAGAGTGTCCGGGCAATCACATATTCATCTTCGCGCTCTCCGTGATCTCAGCGGTAAACAAATAAAAATGAGTTGACATTAACTATTAGATTATGAGTAAAGGTAAGACAGTAAAAACAGAATCCGCAATGCCGAATTTACCGGGCTCTGTACTATCGAAGACCCAAATCCGAGCGCTTTTATGGGATAAGCCACCTTTAATCGAGAAAATGGTTGACGTGAATACGCAACTGCAGCCAAATGGCGTTGACCTGACCGTAAAAACAGTAGAAAAAATAGCGTGTGCCGGCAGTATTGATTTTAGTAACAAGGACCGAAAACTGTCGGATACAGTAAAACAGGTTTTTGATGCGGATTGGGTGTATTTATCGCAGGGGCAGTATAAAATTATCCTTAACGAGATAGTGCATCTGCCAAAGGATATGATGGCTATCGGTGCGCCCCGGACAAGTCTCATACGATGCGGCGTTACTGTGGAAACAGGTATCTGGGACGCAGGTTACGAGGGCAGAAGCGAATCGTTGCTGGTTGTGTTTAATGAAGCAGGAGTACGAATAAAAAAGGATGCACGTGTGTTGCAGTTGGTATTCATCAGGTTATCGAATAAAATAGCGGCGGGTGAAGCATACGGGGGGATATATCAGTCAGAGAATATAGGGGAACGGCAGATGACACTTGATGTGTAAATAGGGCGTATTTCTGCGAACCATGAGAATACGCG
>JAPVWK010000113.1 GCA_028572065.1 Candidatus Methanophagales archaeon | reverse complement strand
TGGTAGAGTATATCTCGGGAGATCCAATATTCGCACTATGGCGACAATCCGTGCTTGGGGACCCTATCCTCGTGAGAACTGTGGAAGAAGAGCCATCATATTGGTCAGTTCCAGTAATCTTTAAGGATAAGGTCATAGGATATATAGATGTGAATGGTAGTAGCGGAACAATCTCAAGATATGGGTACTCTGGAAACTGCTCTGCAGAAGATAACCTGAGCCGGTGCCCATCCGTACCCACGCTAATAACCGCGGCAGAAGCGGCAGAATTAGCAGAAGAAATCACTGCTAAATACCCCGATGCCGAGGTGAGTGACCCGATATTCGTCCATGACGGTGCGAAAAGCAAGATTGCTTGGATGCTAAAAATAGAAAAGAATGGAGAGATTATAAGCCGAGTATTTGTCGGAGGTAGGTATCCTTATGAGAGAAAGGCGGATGAAGTATCTATAGATATTGGTGGTATTTATATTGCATTCGAAGAGAATATAACCGAAAAAGAAGTTAATTCTATTCTCGAAGGTTATGATTTAATATTGCCTTACGAATTAAGATTTGTGGATTATGGCAGTCCACACTTTTATGTTATTATTCCTGAAAATACTATAGAAGATATAGATAATAAATTAAGAAACAGAAGAAAAAATATTTACCTTTCACAAAAAATGTTTAAAAAAAGGGACAGAGAAGTTATTATTGCAATAGAAGGCGATAAAACCGAAGACGAACTGCGACCAATAATGAATTCCTATGGTTTATCGTTAAAACGATTTATTAGGGTTTATATTGATTACAGAGGTTCAGGAATTTCAAGTGAGGATGGAAATGTCTTAAAAGAAAATTTAGAAAAAAATGAGAGAGTTATTTCCCTACATTTGGACTATTATGAATAATTTGTGTTGAAACTCGCATTGCGGCATAAACAGAGCGGTATGAGTGCGGCATTTGCAAATCAAAAAGTTTTCCATCGCGTTCTGTAAGTTGTTCCATTTTCTGGAACGCTTGTTCCACCTCACCTTTATATGCTGTTCCATTTTCTGGAACACCTGTTCCATCTCACCTTTATATGCTGTTCCAGCCGAGGTTTGTACGGGTGCTTCAACCGAAAGGTAGCGCTCTTTAGGAGGCGAAAGCGAAAAAGATGAATAAGAAAATATGGGCAATAGGGATAATAGCGCTATTGGCGTTAGGTGCAGGGCAGGCAGTAGCGGCGAATAAGCAGATACCATCCGCGGTATTCAATCACTGGGAAACAGAATTTGGTGAAGCTACCGTCTTAACGAAGGGAGGAGAAATCACAGAGGCTATTCTCCATGGTAATTTCGCGAGATTCGGAGAAGGCGTCCCGGGAGGCGTGCGGCAACCAATAACCCTAGATAGCCAGAAGAGAATAATAATAGAAGGAATCCAGATAAGACCTGTAGAACCAAAAAGGCTTTTAGTTGCTGAGAAAGGTTCTGATATAAATGGCTTGAGGGGAAGTATGGACATAAAAGAGGTTTTCAGAGAAGCAGACGGATCAACTGTGCCATTAGAAATCGATTCAACAGATGGAAGTCTCTATGCAGATGGGGTCAAATACAAGATAGGAGAAGCTAAAGAGATAGACCCAGAAGCGAAGGGTTCGACACCAATAAGCGGATCCGTCTCGGCTGGTACCTACGATAGTTGTGGACCAATTTATCTGAGCGCCGGGGAATGGGTCAGTGTGGCTATCAATCATAACCCGCCAAATGTAGATGTATTGCTCGGGTTCGTCAACTCTAATGGAATATAGGTGAGGGAATAATAGACTACGACCACAACGGTGTTGCTTCCTTCTGGTACCAAGCTCCTGCCACTGACTACTACTATGCTAATGAAGGAGCACAGGGTGGCGGTTTCTCTTATCAAGGATATATAACCTGGTAAGAGAAGGGTGTGCAAGCCTAGAACATGCAATAAATCGGTAAAAAAGTTTTAGCTGGGGGTACGCAAAAACTTAACGTACCTCTTTCTTTTTTATTTTGACAATTCTTTGTATAATTGAAATCAGAAGTGGTATATTTTGCTATGAAATAGGAATAAGGTGGTATAAAATTGAAGGAAAAAGGTATCATCATATTGATAGTGTTGGCATTGATGGGGGTGGGCCTGGCTTTCGTTTTCGTTGGACTCATGGTGAGCGTAGAGCCGCGAACCGAAGACGCATGGATATATCAGAAACCTGCACCTGCGGAAAAAAATCTGATGCTAACCGAGGACCGAAGACTGACAGTGATTGAAATCGCAAAACAGAACGAAACGGTGAAGCAATACCTGGAGCAGGGATATGAAATAGGCGGTGGAAGTGTTAGTTTTGGCCCTGTATCCGAAAATGAACCAGAGATAGCAAGTGATTTTATCACCCTCAGGAAGGACAATGAAAGTATAATTGTAAATGTAGACCTGAACGAAGGGAAGGTCATAGGGATAATATATAAGTCAAGTGGAAGGCTTGTAGGATTGGAGATGCAAGAAGGAGGCGAGATTAAAGTGATAAACAAAACAGGGCTACAAATAACGATTGGAGATAGGAATGGCAAACTGATAAAAGCGCAGAACGTGCGAGACCTGACCAAAGAAGAGCGAGAAAAAGCAAGAGCAATTGCTCTCTCCGACCCTGAAGTGCGGAACATCATAGAAAGGGAAAATTACAATATTGAGATAAAGTCAACAGGTATAATCATAACAAACGAAGCAGGAGAAGCAGAGACAAAATTCAGTGGCGCTTCTGTAACGTTCAAGTTAGAAGACGGAACGGTTTATTTCGTGCACGTAGACCTCGCAAAGGAGAAGGTTATAAGAGTCAGTCCACCAATATATAGGAAAGAACGATGAAAATAGAAGGTAAGACCGCACTAGCAATGGCTCTGTTTGTCGTGGCTGTGTTCCTGCTCGCATCGAAGTTCATGCTGCCCTCGAGCGTTCAGGTAATCATCGAAGGGCAGTCAACCTACATGAAGGAGATTCCGAACGTATAT
Source organism: Candidatus Methanophagales archaeon (assembly GCA_028572065.1). Lineage (GTDB taxonomy): Archaea > Halobacteriota > Syntropharchaeia > Alkanophagales > Methanospirareceae > QENJ01. The sequence goes on along the minus strand of JAPVWK010000113.1, from coordinate 3,408 downwards.
ACGGTTTCGGACTGTGTGATTATCGCTATTGGAGCGTTTTCACTCGGTGTCTGCGTTTTTTATCTGCTCTTCCTCGGGTTCAAAAGGCCTGAAAAGGAGAAGATAGAGCAGGAAACGGAACAGAAGGAAGTCTTGGAATCTTTAGAGGTGCAGGATGCTGATACACATGAACATACTCCCGATGTGAATGTTCCAGAGCCAAGCGATACTGAAGATGGAGCAGGACTTTTAAAGATACTGAAAGGGAACGAGAAGAAAGTGATAGAAGCGTTGATGGAATACGGCGAGATGAATCAGGCGGACCTGTCAGCACGAACGGGAATACCGAAGTCCACGCTTTCGAGAGTTTTGCAAGACCTTGAAGACCGCAGTTTAATATTTCGTTATGAATACGGGATGAGTAAGATGGTGAAGAAGCGGATAAAAAGAGGATAGAGAAAAGATGAAATACTTGAGAAGGAGATAAAGAAGGAGTTACGAAATGAAACCTGTTGATGTATTCGCGAGTGACGGAAAATTGGCAAGTGTGATAAGAACTCTTTTAAATCCGGGAGTCAAAAACAGATTAAAATTTGCTATGGAGGAGTATAGTATAGAGATTTTATCTAACACAGTTCGGAACGTTAGGCGAACTTGTCAGTTAGAAAAAGAGGAGAGATAACCAATGGTGAAGGAGAAGAAACTTAGACGAACGCCTGATGCTGTTTATAAGATTGATATATGGCTCTTTAAGTTTCTTGGTCTATTCTCGAATCCACAACAGATTCTAAAGAAAATTCCACTAAAAGAGGGGATAACAGTTGTAGATTATGGCTCTGGCATAGGTCATTACACCCTACCAATAGCAGAGTTTGTTGGATTGAAAGGCAAGGTCTTTGCCGTAGATATACAACCATTAGCTATCAAGACCGTAAAAGAGAAAGCGGCTAAACATGGTTTAACAAATGTAGAAAGCATTCTGATTGATTCATATGATACAGAGATTCCGGATTCAAGTGTTGACATAGTTCTACTCATAGACACGCTTCATCTGATAGAGGACTGTGATGTTTTGTTCCAGGAAATTCATCGAATACTCAAGCAGGACGGTATTATCTTTATGGACAAGGGACATCTGAAAATGTCAAGAGCAAAGGAAATTGTGGAGAGTACCGAACTTTTTACGATAGTACAATGTTGGAGTAGGGATATGCTGGTTGCCCCAAAAACTTTACGATCAAATCCATAAGCCCCCGCATTCCCACCTCAGCCGAAAGTCGGAGGCATCAGTGCCTCCTTCCTGGTTGTTCTGTATCTCAAAAGTCATGATATTTGCTTATCCCTGATAGTCCCATGGAACACAGTAGGTCACACCATCAATGTTTGCTCCTTTTGCCAGTTTAAATCTTCTCAGCACGATAAATATTTGTGTAAGCTCGCCTTGCCTCATACCGAACTTCTGCAATAATTCCATAGACGTGACTTTTCCCTTCTCTTTTATAAATTCATACACCTTTCTCTGCTCCTCAAGAAGTTGCTCTGGTTTTACCTCTCCAAATGTTTCTGAAAACTTATCAACACCGGATTGGGCTACCGGGTCACATGGATGTTGCGGCATCGCACTATCAAAATAGCAATCCTCACAGACCCGCTCGTCTCTAAGTATATAAGAATCTGCCTCTTCCACTTCAGCACCACACCTCTCACACTTCAACTTCATTTTTCCACCTCCAGTACCATGGAAGCGAAGGCAAATCCCGAACCACCGCAGATCAGTCCAGCCACGAGTGCCGCTTCCAATATTTCCTCTTTCTTTATCACCACTTTAAAACTTTAGTATAAAACGTTATAAAACTTGTTCTCTTTCCATTCGAGTTAAAGCAAAACGTATCTGGTTAATTCAATCGGCTTCGCCTCTGACCACATATCTTCAAATTTTTCAGCCTCAATCACCTCTAAATAAGAAAGAGTAGTCATTGCAAGAGCAATAGTAAATAAGCCGAAAATCCTTTTTACTGATGAGCCCTGTGCAAATTTAGACAGCGAGTTGTCAAAGCAAATTCTTTAATTGTTTGAAACGCTAAGCGATGAATTAGACCAAACCATTGTGATGATCACACATGAAGATTGGCATAAGAAATACGTGGCTAGGGTTATTTATATGAAGGATGGGTTAATAGAAAATGTGATTAAAATCCATCCACTAATAACTTCAATTCGATTTGTAGTTATCGAAAAACTTATAAATAGGGGAAGATAATTAGGAATTGCGGGAAAAAATGGAAAAAAATACCAAAATAGCGGTTGTCGTTGTGCTCTGCGTATTAGCAGCTTCAGTGTGTTTTATGATCGCATCATCACCGCGTTCAAAGGGACCGACCGATTATTCACAACCAAAATCATATCCAGCATATCCTGAGATGGGTATACCTACGACTGTTGAAGAAGAAACAGCCATAGGAGGAGATAAAAGAGTTCTAGCGCCAGCAGGAAGAGGGACATCGGAATTACAATATACTGATACCGATACCGAAAGGAAGATAATACAAACGGCTTCGTTAAACATCGAAGTGGAACACTTCCAATCAAGTTTTGACGCAGTTATGGATATTGTAGAGCGATATAATGGTTTTATTTCTGATTCTCATATGCATGTCACAGGTACAGGGCGTAAGGAAGGACGTATTACTGTTAGAGTGTCAACGGACATGTTTCTTGCATGTATCGCAGAAATCGAGCATGTTGGTACTGTAAAATCAAAACACATCTCAGGAGAAGACGTTACAGAAGAATATATTGATTTGAAGGCAAGGCTAAACAATTCGGAGCGGCAGGAGCGGAGGTTACGGGAGATACTGGACATGGCTAATAATACAAAGGAAGTTCTTGAGGTTGAGCGAGATTTATGGCGTGTGAGGGGCGAAATCGAACGACTTACCGGCCGGATGAAATATCTTGAGAACCGTGTCGAACTTGCCACGATCCACGTTTCATTAAATGAGCCGGAGCCGATAACACATAGCTGGGGGATAAGGGATGCTCTTCGTTCTGCCTTCGGTGGTTTTGTATCAGTAATACGAGGACTTATAATCTTCGTTGGCTATGCTTTGCCACTATTAATTCTGGTCTGCATCGGTTGGCTCGTCAAATCCAGGTTAGTGCCAAGATTAAAAAGGAGGGGTAAGGAATGATACAATGGAAAAATGGAAAATATGTGTGGTAGTAGGAGCGATGTGGGGGTTAATAAGCCTTATTACCCTTTCAGGTGGGACTTGGCGTAATCCCCTAATATTAGACTTGTTGCGAAATAGCCAACAAATAGAAGAAACAGGTACTACTCACCACCCGCCCCTCCGATTCAGTGGCACTTCAAATGATAATTCCACAACCCACATGAAATCAACATGGCTTTATCATTAAAAGAATCTG
>JAPVWK010000112.1 GCA_028572065.1 Candidatus Methanophagales archaeon | reverse complement strand
GTACAGGATGGAGATGTTGAAGTATTCTATCCTGATGGAAAGCTGTATGTAGAGGGTAAGACCGATGAAAACGGTATGTTTAGCTTTGATCCAAAATATGGGAAGGACTGGCTGGTTGTTGTTGAATCAACAGGTCACAGGGATGAGAAGACAGTCAATCTAACCGCCGCCGCAGGTGAAGCGAAAAGTGAATTCCCGCTTTATCTCAGGGTCTTTGCGGGTCTGGGGTATATTCTCGGAATTCTTGGTCTTTTCTTATGGTACAAATCTTTTAAGCAAGATCGGCAATCAAAGGCAGAATGAGTGCATACAGATTTCTGTATCATTTTCCAATGATTTTTAAGACACAGATTCACGCAGATTAACACGGATTTAAAGTAGTGTAGTTTTTAAATTTTTATCAAAATGGGTAAACTATTTACTGGGAGTTCCCTCAGGCGCATGTGCAATCTTAACCAACGCTTCTTGCTCAAGAAAATGCAGATCACCGGTAACGACAAGCACGTGTGGCAGTGCGCCAAATTGGTAGTCCTTTAATGCCACAAAAGAACCCGCCTTTACAACTGGTTTCGCCGAGCCTGCTCGTGCTATACCCACAGCTAAAGAGTTCTTCAGCATTTCGGCACCCCGTTTCTCCTCTACTGATTCCAATAGCCGTAACGCAGCGTTTAGACTCATATCAATATCAAGATAGAGCAGAGTATGCAAGCCCCGCTCCTTGTTTGCTAATACGGTATCGTAAGGTACTTCGGATATAACTTCGTTGTATGGCGGAGAGACAGTTGCGGATTTACCAAATTTATAGTTCTGAAGCCCGCATAAACCGGCAACTGCGCAGGATATAGATGGTGCGTGTATTAGCCGCGTCTCTATTCCCCTGTCTATTGCTCTAAGTCGCAAATCCACGTGCGTAGTAGCAATCATTGCGTCACCACCACACAGTAAAACCACGTTCTGTGTCTTTGCAAGCTTCAAAATGCCCGTTTCTGCATTGTCCTCCAAATCGCTGCGGGTTAGCACAAAAATCCGTTTGCCATACACTTCCTGCATCTTTTCTAGCGTTTTACCACCCAACGGTGCGGTATAAAACTCAGCATAAACGGTATCCGCTGCCCTTATCGCTTCTAACCCTTTCACTGTTATATCCGTTTCGTCGTATAGTCCAAGTCCGATAAAAGTGAGCATATACAAACAATTAGTTTAGAATAAGAAAAGTTGTACTTGACGATATAAAAATAAAAAAGAGGTTTAATTGAAAACCTCATTCATTCTCTTTTTCGTTTATTGTACTCTCTTTCGCTTGCGGTAGTTGAAGAAGAACAGCAGTCCTAAAATTGACGCGACTGGTATCGCTATTGTCGAGAATTCCGGGATTACTTCTTTCTCCCATTTCTTAAAGGCTATGTTCGAGATTTCTCCACCACCAGTAGCAACAATAGTATCCATACCCTCTTCTTTTCCTGTGTAACTCCACGTAGCTTCCCCGTTTTTATCGGTTACCCCTGTACCAGTGGCCCCTTTATGAGGACCTTCTGTCACTTCGAACGTAATCTTCACATCTGGCATCGGTGTTCCCGCCTCATCAACGAGCGTAGCCGTCAGCTCGTGACTGCTGCCAATCGGATTAGTGTCTTTTAAAGGTTCTAGGGTCAGTTTCGGAGAAACGATACTCTCTCCCTTGATGAACACATCCGAGTCGAGAATATAGTCACCTGCGTCTGCGATAGCTAACTTCATAGTGTTCGTCTCGCCTGCTTTAACATTGGCTGTTGCAGTCAGGACAACAGTTAAACCGTCTAACTCGGTATTGATCGTTGGAGGACCGGGATCATTCGGATCGTTGTTACGGTAGAACCCTGGATAACTAGCGCCTGTGCCAAATGGATTCCCCCCGTTGACATTGTTGATGGCCACTGCGGTGGTGGTACCAGGGATCAACGCTTGGTTGACATCGTTGATGAAGAACCCGAATACATCGTTGTACTTAGAATTTACGTACTCATTGTATTCCTCAGAGCCAAATACGTATGTAAAGGTCACGATATTGGTCGTCGGGACGAACTCGAATTCCAGTACGGTAGCATCATTAGTTGTATAACCGGGAATCAGCTTGTCTAGGTCGGCATCTCCTGGCAGTCCATGGCTAGTCGTTGTACTATCCCCCGTGTTGGGGCCAACTAAATCACAAATCTTCCCCGAACTCAGAACGATTCCTTTATCAATACCGAGGATTGTCGCACCACCGGTAAATGTACCAGCAGCGGTTCCGGCCCCTGTAAATTTAACTTTGGAAACCGTAATTCCGCTTCCCACCAACGCTTGCGCAAGGTCTTCGGCAGTAGTCATATCGGCGGTCGAAAGACCTCCTGTTGGTAGTGGTCCTTTGGCAATAAGTTTAGGTTCTCCCACTCTTTTTTCTTGTCCCGCCACAGGCATCACAGCAAAAACGCTTGCAATTAATATCACAACAAGTGATACTGCTACGAAATAATTTTGTTTTTTGTATTCCATTTTTTCATTTCACCTCCTAATTTTTTATATTCCTTACACTAAGTGTAATTGTTACCAAGGGACCGCATCAATAAACTTCTTTTCGTTTTTCACCCATTCGTTTCCACTGCAACTTATTTTTAGGCTATGCTTTTGGAATTCTTCCATACATGCATTGCCACTCGTAGAACATCCTAAAAATAATTTAGTATATCACAAACAAAATTTGTGTATATCCTAACTTTTTCTTTAAGCAAACGCAACACTTATATAGTGGCTACCACCCAAAAATTTTTATTCTTTCGTATAAACTCGAAAAGCGGTAGCGGAGGGTAGCGCGAACGCGAAGTTCGTATAAACAACAGGGGTAGATTCTTAGTTAAGATTTCACGTGTATTAAACTTCAGTAACCATTGGAATTAAAAATGTTCGTGCCTCTGGAAACTTACCTATTCAATCCCTATTGCTAAATCAACACATTACGTATGTCTCTTTTCCAGATAAAAATTGTTATAAGCATTTAAAATTATTTTGAATTCATTTATGATACTATTTTCTAAATATAGGAAAATTGAACAGCTTAAATATGATAAAAAACCTTATTAACAGATGTATTTGATGAGTAAAGTGTGAAAGGTGAATATTACGTGATTTTTGTATTTTAAAAGGTTGGATTTTATATACAAACGCAAATTTTGGGTTTTATAGGAAAAGTTACACTTAGGCGTACTAAAAAATCCGTTACCAAAAAACTGAACCGACGAGGAGAAAGAAGAATGAGCGGTTGGGAAAAATATTGTCAGACATAGCAAGTGGAGTTCAGAAAACTTTTGATATGTTCACAGACGTACTCAGGAAAGCTAAAGAGCGGGGTTCTACATATGTGCCAAGCTTTAAGACACCAAAAGCATCACCATATACTGGCGACAAACGGACCGAGATTGAGAAGAGTTCATATCAGTGCAAAACAGCATACATGGGAGATCTAAGGCATCTTTTCCTTTTTTATCCGTTTGACGAAAGATTAGAAGCCGGGGAACGAGATAGCCCTCCTAAAAATAATTCTAGGATTCCTCTTCGAAATAGCTAAGGAGTTCGTCGTAATGTGCAAGAAGAGGTTACCTGGAAGGGGTCAATAGTTCGGTAAGTAAAAAGGGTCAATAGTTCGGTAAGTGTATTTGTTGAATTTGGGTCAATAGTTCGGTAAGTGTATTTGAATTTGGGTCATTACATCGTACAGTGTCATATGGTTTTACAGATATCCGGTCTAAGATCATAGACATCCTCACTCAGCTTGTATTCGAATTTTTCAATCAATACCGCAGTATCCATGTCTTTAGCTCGGTAAAAAACATCCATCATCTGTTTTTCCAAGCAAATAGTAGCCCAGACATATTCGCTGATAAACTCCTTGCCCACTTTAAAAGCTTCATTCAGGACAGAGATTTCACCTCCATTATCAACCATTCTGATGAAGTGTATCTTCCCCTTGGTAAGCGGTAGTTTCTCCAGAGGGATTTTTAGGGAATTGTTTAGTATTCTAATGGGATTTATCTGCTCTAACGACTTATTTCTATTCTTCCATGCACTTAGATCGTTATATTGCCCAACAAAATGCGGTGATTTGACCTGCATGTCTTCCAGATTTGCGAATGCTTCTTTAGTCCAAAACTTCACATTAAACCATCCATTGAAGTTCTCGATGCTCCCGTTCATCCAAGGGCTCTTAGGATTAATGAATACCACTTCAACACCAGCGCATAAGCAGAATCGTAAAAACCTGCTGAATCCACGAGGGTATTTAAAGTCCCCGATGAAGTACATCCCGTTATCGACCTGTAAATATCGTGGAATTGGATTATTACGCCAAAACAAGATAAGAAAGTCGATTATATTATCCGTGCTTCTGGTATCGTACTGCTCAATGTGAACCCGATTGCTGACCACATCGATGAGATTAAGGGAAGAGACGGCGCCATATCCTTTAATAAATCTTGGTCCAACGAAGTCCATCTGGTGCATCTCATTGACTTTGATGGGATTCAGAATCGTGTATCGCTTTTTTGAGTTCACTCGTTTATAGCGATCCCGCGTATTCACTTTCAGACCCTGTCTCTTCACAATCCGCTTTATCGTTGATACCGAGGGAGTCTCATCATTCAAAAAACCAAGCTTTCCCATTCTATACTGAATTGCATCAGTGCCTACTCCGAGATATTTTGATTCATGCTCGTTACCCTCCATTAGAGCTTTTCTGATGGTTACAATTGTGCTTTCAAGATCTTTGTGCGTTTGTCTTCCATGTTTTTCGGTGCGTTTGATTGGGATTTATACCACTCCTCTTCACCCGTTTTGAATCTCTTCACCCAGGTAAAGAGCCACTTCTCAGACCTATTCGCGTCTTTGCAAATGTTTGATGGTTTATCACCCATAATATACCGATTTACGGCTTCAATTCTCTCTTCTTCTTTGTCGTCCATAATGCATCACAATGGATGCGTAAATGGCTATGTCATCAAAAGACTTTCCGATGTATTGACCCTTTATTTGTCAAATGAAATGGTGAACGATGTATTGACCCTTTCCAGTTACCCTATTACACCGATCTAATCATAGATCTGGAAGAGAAACCTGCTTTGGCCGATTTATGTGGATTTAAAAGCATTCCCACAGATAAAGTGGTCAGTAGGGTAATGGATGAAGACCGAATGGGGATAGAACCGTTCAGAGGACTGTTTTATGACTTATCTAAGACCTCGCGGAGTCTTGGATTATGGAAAGGCTGACTCACAGAGTTGGATGGGTGTCTTATCAAGTCAAATAAGAGTAGCTACAAAAAAGAAGAGACTGGAGAATACTCCGATAAGGATGCGGGGCTATATGTACGTAAAAACTACATAAAATGTGTTGGACACCTCTCACACAAGATGGATGATCTTGAATATTGCTTGCTTATACTAATACCCTCTTTTGTTTTGCCAGATTGTACTGTCAACTCTGTTGAGTAATCCTCATATCTTAGCTTTGTGAAGTTCAAGTAGTATTCCTCAACCTCAACATTCGTGAACTTGTAATAACCCGTTTCGTTTGTGGTTGTAATCATCGGGCCTGCACCCGAATCACCTGCTGTTAAGGTAACAGCTACTCCTCCTAGCCCACTATTAAGGTACGTTACCCGGCCCCATTATTAACACCTAAGGTAACACCCTAAATATACCATTCTTCGCCTGCGCAGTTCCTACTTGATATAGTGATTCACCTTCCGCTAATTGTACATCCCCAAAAATCAGCTCGCTCCTATAACCGGAACCACCATTAACACTGCAGTTTAGCACTACCACCGAACCACTAGAACCGTTTGGTATCGGCTGCTTACTGTTTGCATCATAAACTAACGCGACCCGGGTGCCCCACACATAGTTACAATAAGACGGGTCCCTCCAATTTGAAGTAAGGGCACCTCTCTGAACATCCACGACGTTTAAGACGCTGTTATTGTATAACACATTAAATACAACCGCGGGAATTGGTCCATTCTGCACATTTGTAATGTTCACGGGTATCAATACATAGGTATCATTTTTGTAGCCAATAATTGTATCCTCAACACCGAAGCTGGTAACAAGCGGTGTTGATGCCTGTGTCACAAAAGTTGCAAAAGTTGCGAATACAACAAACAGTACCAGCATGCTCAGACCGATTGCCAATCCCTTTTTCTGTTTATTCATTATTCTTCCTTTTAGCCCCTGCTATTTTTACGCTTTTATCCTACCCGTGAAAGGCATCTCATCTGTGCTATGTCTGATAACGGTTGGGTTTGGAATAAAGGTGGGACACTCAGCCAGACCCTACTCATATTAGATTATGTTTAATCATATATAACATTTTTGATTATAAACTCCATTGTTTTGATCTCTTTCAAAGACCCATCATCCAGTTCAATATTAAT
>JAPVWK010000111.1 GCA_028572065.1 Candidatus Methanophagales archaeon | reverse complement strand
TCGCAAGGCGAAATACGATAACCGCGCTGCAAATGGATGGGAATCTGACAAAAGACGAGTTTGAAAAAGGACTGAAGCTTGCAATGAAAGCTTGTCAGCAGATATATGAATTGCAACGCACGGCGTTAATAGGGCGATACAATAAGGACGAGAGTGCGGATTTTAAGGATAGAAGTACGTAGGAACAAGGAGAAATAGAGATGGGACTTGAAATTATGGATGATGTAAGGAAAGATTTTGTTCGTAACATGCTAAGTGAGGGTGATAGAGAAGATGGTAGAGGTTTCCGCGAATACCGGGAAATAAGTCTAAAACGGGATATAATAAATAAGGCGGAAGGTTCAGCATGTGTGAAACTAGGGGATACAGAGGTTTTAGTAGGCGTGAAACTCGAACTTGGCTCGCCTTTCCCAGATTCTCCGACAGAAGGCGTATTAATAACGAATGCAGAGCTTGTTCCGTTGGCGTCTCCCGAATTTGAGTCGGGGCCACCAAATGAAAAAAGTATACAATTAGCGCGAGTAGTGGATCGAGGAATCCGTGGTTCCGGGGTTATAGACGTGGAAAAATTGTGCATAGAAGAGGGGGAGAAGGTGTGGATACTATTTTTAGATATACATGTATTGGACAACAATGGTAACCTGACAGATGCGGCTGCGTTAGGTGCTATTGCTGCGCTTCAGAATATCCGTGTACCGAATGAAAGATATGGCTTAACCGGTGAAGACACACTCCAAGTGCATGATACTCCCGTGGATGTAACGATGGTAGAAATAGACGGAACTATAGTGGTAGACCCAACTTGTAATGAAGAAAACGCGGCTACAAACAGGTTAACTGTAATTTCCAATGCCGATGGTTCTTTGTCAGGGCTACAGAAGACTGGGAGTGACGGGATGAAGGAAGAAACGATAGTGGAAATGGTGGGGCTAGGAATAGAAAAGGCAGGGGAGATAAGAGAAAAGTTCCTTAAGGTACCTTCCTAAGACTTTCCTAAGAGGAAAATTCCGAAAGTTTTAACATAATCGGGAACTATAAGTAGTAGTAACAGGGTGATAGTAGCGATGTTAGAGCCAGACAGTTTCGTGGTAAAGGAATATTTCAGGAAGAGAATCGGGGACGAAGGATTGAAGATAATGATGACCGTCCCCGAGGGTGAGATAACGGATGAGGAGATCGCAAAACTAAGCGATACGAAACTAACAGCGGTAAGGAAAACGTTATATAGGTTATACGAGAATCGGATAGCGGAGTACAGGACTGAGCGCGATGATAACAGTGGCTGGATTACCTATCTGTGGCGGTTTAATTACACTAACGTGAAGAAGATAATGGAAGATGAAGCGGATGGCAAACTAGCGGAGCTAAACGGGCAGCTTGAGGAGGAACAGAAAGGTGTGTTTTATCAGTGTGAGTGCCAACGTGTTTTATTTGAAGAGGCAGCGGCTGATAACTTCTTGTGTGCCGAATGTGGCACGAATTTTGAGTATGTCGCTAATGATGATTTAATAAGTTCGTTAGAGGGACAGATAGCGAAGCTAGAGAAGTGGAAAGAGAAGATAAAGAACGAATAAACAAGGAGTGCACAATGTTGATGAGAGGTGCGGGATGTAAAACCTCGGTAATAAAACATTGTGCGGCTGTTGCAGAACTTGCGCTGGAACTCGCTGTTAACCGTAATCGTATTGAGGGTTCTGATAAAGTAGATGAGCAACTGGTTTACACGGGTGCGTTGCTACATGATTTAGGTAGAGCTCGCACACATGGTGTGGATCACGGCGTTGTGGGTGGAGAAATGGCAAAAGAGTTAGGGCTACCGGAAAATGTGGTGAGGATATTAGAACGGCATGTAGGTGCGGGAATAACGGCGGATGAAGCGAAGATCTTGGGGTTACCCGCGAGGGATCTCATGCCCGAGACGATGGAAGAGAAGATAGTAACAGATGCCGATAACTTGATTAGTAGAGCGAGAAGAACGAGTATAGAAGAGGCAATAGCGGACTTGAAGAGGAAGTTAGGGTCAACGCACCCAACCATAACCAGGGCAATGGCGCTACATGAGGAAGTGATGGGTAACGAGTAACACAGAATTCAAAACAACCCTTCCTTTTGGGATTTTGATATTGTCCAGAATTTAGCGCTTCAATTTTTATCGGCTCAATGCACTTTCTCTTAGCTTATCTTTCAACTCTAACTTGGTTATCCTCACATTAGATGGATGTATGGGTCGTGGCACCTCGGATAAGTCAGACCTCGCAACGACAACTCCTTCCACTGTTATCTTCCCCCGCTTCAGGTCTATGGTTCTTACTTTTCCTGTCGTTCCTTTATCGTCCCCTCTCATTACCTTTACTGTATCCCCTTTTCGCAGCGGGAAGCCCCTCTTCCCATATTTACCCTGCAGTTCGTCAGAAAGCAGTGCACCCATGAACTTATGTCGCACATGCAAAGGTGCGTTATACCTTGCTTTTCTCTGCTTTCGTGGCTGTTTAGATTTTTCCATTCTCTTTCATCACCTCAAACCTGTTCGGTTATTTTACTTCACTAATTCTGTTTATTAACCTTTTCAGATATAAAATAAAAGTGGCTGAGTTTATGAATTTGTTATGCTCGAATATGATGTCGTGGTGGTGGGTGCAGGACCTTCGGGCTGCATGGCTGCGAAATATGTATCGAAAGCGGGAGCTTCTACGTTAATTGTGGAGAAGGGTGCAGAACTAGGTGAACCCATACAATGTGCGGGGCTTATAAGTAAAAGAGCGATAGAAGAAAGCGAACTGAAAGATGCAAAACCATTCATAAACAACGAGATAAAAGGTGCTATTGTTCGTTCGCATTCCTATGAATTGAGGATAGAAGTACCATCGCCGGAGAAGAGTGCATTTGCCATAAGGCGGAACGTTTTTGACAAGGCATTGGCAAAAGTGGCGCAGGAAGAAGGTGCGGACATAATTCTTGGGGGCAAGTTAAAGAAGATAAAAAAGGGATGCGGGGGGGAAAAGCAAACATTATTAGTTGATACTGTGGATGGCAAAGAGGAACTAAAAGCAACCGTGGTCATTGGCGCTGACGGCGTGAAGAGCAGTGTGGCAAAGCTGGCTGCGATGACAGTCACAAGGAACTACTTGAACTGCGTGCAGGTGGAGGGCGAATATGATGCGAACGAAGCATTTGCAGAGATTTTTGTGGGTAGAACAATAGCGCCGGGTTTCTTTGCATGGACAATCCCACTTGTAGCGGAAAAGGTTGCTCGGATCGGTCTGTGTACAGATAAGAGGTGTTCACCGCATCCAAGTCCAATGCCGTTTTTAAAACGGTTTTTGGCGGAGCATCCTGAAATTGCAAAGAGGTACAAAGGCACGCAGTCCGGTTTCACGGGTGGCGCAATCCCCATACCAGCAAGTGCCGGGCTGCAAAGGCGAATGCAAGGTCAGAGTACAGTGAAAATAAATGACGGCAACGGCATTATGCTGGTGGGGGATGCAGCGGCACAGGTTAAGCCGATCACGGGTGGAGGTGTATTTTATGGCTTGAAATGCGGTAAGATAGCGGGGGCGATAGCGGCAGAGGCGTGTTTGAAGAAGGACATGGGTGTGCTGCGCGAGTATGAAACTAAGTGGCGGGCGGAGATAGGGGCAGAGATAGCGTTTGGGCTGAAGGTGCATAAATTGCGGTGTATACTCAACGATGGAGACTTCGATACGATCTGCAGGGTACTATCTCAAGAGGATATGTTGCAGCGTATAACGAAACATGGCGATATGGACTATCAAGCATTGGCATTCCGAGATTTTGTAAAAAATCCTGTACTTTTCAAATTAGCAGCAAGGAATATCATAAAATATTTATATGCTAAGCGAAGATTAGATATTTAAGAAAAGGGACGTATAAAATGGCAAGGATGTATGCAAGGCGGAGAGGTAAGTCTGGGTCTAAGAGGTCGCTTATCCGCAGGACGGAGACACCGGAATGGGTGGATTTGTCGGCGGAAGAAGTAGAAACGAAGGTAGTTACGTTGTATAATCAGGGACTTTCAACAAGCGAGATAGGCATAGAGCTTAGGGATAGCTATGGCATGCCGTGTGTTGCACATGTCACGGGAAAAAAGATGACGGGTATTTTAAAGGAACAGAATGTTGCACCCGAGATACCGGAAGACCTACAGAATTTGATGCGAAAAGCGCTTCGAGTCAGGAAGCACATAGAATTGAATAAGAAAGACGTCCATAATAAAAGAGCACTACAGTTAACGGAATCTAAGATAAGACGGCTTGTAAAGTATTATAGGCGTGAAAAAGTTTTAGCTATGGATTGGCGCTACAAGCCGGAAATTGCTGAATTTGTTCTTAGGAGATGAATAAAACATGAAAGGATATGGGGAGATATTGGTAGGACTTCTGTTAGTCGTTTTGGGCGTAGCAGGGATATGGTATTTCCGTGTAGATGTGTTGACTATTATCAAAGGAGTAATCGGCATAATCGTGTTGTTAGTGGGTGCCGTGTTTTTGATGATTGGCGTGAGTGACGTGAGAGATAAAGGAGAAGAAGAGCTGACAATGGACACAGAAGATATAAAGGGCGAGGGTGAATAGTAGTGGGCGCGATTAAACCGGCATATATAAAGAAATTGGCAAAGCAACTGATACGGGAAGTGGATGAGTTCACTGATGACTTTGACGCGAATAAGAAGCTGGTGGAAGAGTACACGAATATAAGGAGTAAAGGTGTACGAAACAGAGTAGCAGGATATATAGCACGCAAAAAGAAGGGTAGTAGTGAAGAGATTTGAAATGTTGAATATACAGGGGGCATGTCCTGCGCTTATAACGCCTTTTACCAAGGATGACGAAGTAGATGTGGAAGGTTTGAGGCGATTAGTGGATTATACGGTAGAAGGTGGAGTAGCAGGAATAGTTCCGTGTGGTACGACCGGCGAGTCGGCAACACTTTCTAAGGAAGAACATAAGCGTGTGGTAAATGTGGTTGTGGACTGCTCAAAGGTGCCGGTAATAGCGGGTACTGGCTCGAATAACACTTCTGAGGCGGTAGAACTCACGAAACATGCGGAAGATGCCGGGGTTGACGGTTGCCTCTTGATTACGCCTTATTACAATAAACCAAACGTGAGTGGGCTGAAGGAGCATTTCAAGCGTATTGGTGAATCGGTGGAGTTGCCGTTGATTTTGTACAATATCGCTTCACGGACGGGTTTGAATATGACTGCGGATACGATAGTAGAGCTTGCGGCTGAGGTCACAAATATAAAAGGTGTGAAAGAAGCTTCGGGCGATTTGAAACAGGTGGGCGCGGTTATAAAATTGGCTAAGGAACGTGATTTGGAGTTCACGGTAATCGCAGGTGATGATTTCCTTACGCTGCCTATAATGAGTTTGGGTGGAACGGGTGTGATTTCGGTGGCTGCGAATATTGTACCGAAGCCGATGAGTGATATGGTGGCTGCGATGTCGAAAGGCGAAGTTGATAAGGCGCTGGAGATACATCTGCGGTTGTTTCCACTGTTTGAGGCGATGTTTCTGGAGACGAATCCGATACCTGTGAAGAAAGCGGCGGAGATTATGGGGCTGGCGTCCGGAGATGTACGGCTGCCGTTGGGTGCTTTGAGTGCTGCTAACGAAGAGAAGTTGAGGCTGGTACTGGCAGGGCAGGGGCTGGTGTAGTAAGGTAAATTAAATGTTTGTTTGCGTATGGTGGAGTCGGTATGGATTGGATATTTAATTGAACAAAAGTATAAAATAAAGACAAATGGCTGAAACACAATTGCTGGAAAAAATCGCAGATGATGTATCCTTTTTAAAGGATAGGATAATCCGTATAGAGGAAGAATTGAATGAAATAAACAGCGAACTCCATGAGGTCAGACCAGAGTAGACGGAGAAACTAAAAAGGATTGACAAAGGAAAATTCCTTACGAGAGAAGAATTTGAGAAGGAATTAGAAGAATAACACAATGGCATATCCTGGTCTCTACAGCGAAGAGTTAACAAAGAAACTGAAAAGATAAAAAATAAAATTGATATAGCCAACGAGATCGTGAAATTTGAGGATTTTGATCATCACGATAAAATTCACAAAAGAAGGTATTGATTTCAAATGCCTTCTTCGTCAACTTCACATAACACTGAATATACGCTGCTGGCTACGCTCTTGCCCTTCGGGTCATTTTGCCATCGCAAAATGTCGTATATTCTGAACCCATTATACGCAAGTGCGTAGCACTAAAAACTTTGAGTGGTCGGGGGAGACAAAACCGAAAGTATTATAAGCCTGTAAAGTCCTAAATAGATATTGTAGCAATCACCGATGAAAAAGAAATACACTCAAGTGTACCAATTTAAGATAACGTTAAAGGGCATAAAACCCCCGATTTGGCGGCGGATACAAGTCCCGGAAACGTACACATTTTGGGAGCTACATTTAGCTATACAAAACGCTATGAGCTGGACTGTTTGTCATCTCCACGAATTCGAGCTGGTG
>JAPVWK010000110.1 GCA_028572065.1 Candidatus Methanophagales archaeon | reverse complement strand
TAGACATTCACTAACAGCACTATAAACGCAGCAACGAAGAACCAATCCTTTATGCTCGTATCTTCCCATTCCCGTTCGATATGCTCACCGATATTAGCGTAAATCTCATCCAGCGTCTTTTCATTTACTGATTTGTAGTACCTCCCGCCGGTATCCGCAGCTATTCGTTTCAGCGTTGCCTCATCGAGCTCAGCATATTGCGGATTGCCAAAGAAATCGTAGCCCAAGACCACCGGTGCCTCAGAGCCCAGTCCCACTGCATAAACCTGTATCTTGCTTGTCTTCGCGAACAGAACCGCTTCCTGCGGGCTCACGACACCGGCATTGTTCACGCCGTCACTCAATAAAATCACCACTTTCTTCTTGTTCGGTATAGATGTAGCCATGTCAATAGCGAGCGTGAGCCCGTCACCCAGCGCTGTTCGCCCTGTTCTCTGTTCTATGCCTCGTGTTTTGTCAATCGCCTTATCTTTGAATGGCGTGAGATAACTCGCGGTTGTTGCACCGGATTCGAAGATGACAATGCCCACGTTATCCTTCGGGTCCAAATTCGAAATCAGAGTTTCGGCTGCGCTTTTCGCGGCTTCCAGTCGCGTGGGCTGATAATCGGTTGCCTGCATACTGCCGGAATCGTCAATAGCCAGAACCACGTTGACACCCTCTTTTGCTTGCTTCCACGGAATTAGCGGGTCCGCAAGACCGACAATAATCAATGCAAGCGCAATTGTAATTAGCACGAACGGTAAATGCGCTCGGAGCTTGAGGCTTCGTTTGTTCTTGTCCGTGGCGGCCTTTACAATACTCAAAGCACTGAATTTCAGTGCGGCTGCTTTCTTCTTTCTGCAATAAAGCCTGTAAAACCATAATAGGACTGGTATAATCAATAATAATAGCAGTACCAGCGGTTCACCGAAACTCAAGCCCATGCACGCATCACCTCACCACTCTTCTTTCTCGCATCTTGAAAAACGTTTGTAACGGTATGTAAAACGGCTCGCTCGTATTCATCCTGATTATATCCACATTCAATCGCTTCAACGTCGTTAAAAGAGCATCACGGCTCGTCCTCACGAGTTCTGTATATCGCATCCTGAACTCAGAGTCCGAAGTATCCACGAGTATCTGCTCACCGGTCTCGTAGTCCTCCAGAAAGGCATAGCCTATGTCCGGGATGTCTTCTTCGTGCACATCTGCCATATCTACTAAGATCACATCGTGTTTGCTCTTAAGCTGTTTAAGCGGCTTCTCAAAATCGGGCGTTAAGAAATCCGAGATGATAAAGATTATGCTTCGTTTTTTTATGACCTTGTTCAGGTAAGATAACGCGGTTCGGATGTCGGTAGTTTTGCTTTTCGGCTCGTGATATATGAGTTCACGCAGCAGTTTTAGTATATGTTTCTTGCCTTTTCTTGGCGGCACGAACTTCTCCACTCGATCAGTAAACAAACACAGACCTACGTTGTCGTTATTCCTCATAGCGGCGAACATCAAAGAGGCTGCGATGTCGTAGCAAACGTCTTTTTTGCTGCGTTGGAATCCGAATTCGTTACTTGATGAAAGGTCAAACACGATGAATAATGTCAGGTCTCGTTCTTCGATAAATTCCTTGACAAAAGGTGCATTTAATCGCGCCGTGACGTTCCAGTCAATAGCTCTGACATCATCTCCGGGTACATATTCACGGACCTCCGAGAATTCTATACCTCGACCTTTGAATATCGAATGGTATTCCCCGGATATGAGTCCGTCAACTAATACTTTCGTCTTTAGTTCTATCTTTTTTACTCGTTTCAGTACCTCTTTTACTTGTGGCATTTATCTTATATCCACCTCTTTAAACAGTTTCTCAGTCCCGCTCTTCTTCGTTCTCCCATTCCCGCATATACTTCATCCCCAGCGCCTTTAGCTTTTCTTTATCCACTTGCGTTCCTATCGTGTACTGACCGATAAATTTCTCGAACTCGGTGTGTAACGAATGAAAAGCTGGCTGTTCGGCATAAGGTAATTCACTATCCAATCGGAATTCGTATTTCATCTCGAAATGTACCGCAGACTTTGTCAACTGCTTAAGCGCGTCAAAGTCCAGCGAATGGTACATCGGCGTAGGTATATCCTGCACTTTTAACCTCACTACTTTATCTTGCGGATTGCATTCCTGGATACGCTCTTTTATTACCGTTCCGATCTCTTGTGCATTGAGTGTGCTGCAAACGACCGGCTCCAAATCCGTCATCGCTCGTATTTTTAATGGCTGAAATATGACTTCTGCTTCTCTATCTTCACTTAGGTTTACTTCTAAGAAACCTTTAGTGTCGTTCACCTCGTTGAAGCTGAATCTTTCGGTTGAGCCTGCATAGTATGCGTTTGCTTTTACTTTCGTGTAGCCGTGAAAATGCCCTAAAGCGACATAATCAAAATCCGTTAAGTCATCAATACCGACAATTTGCTCGTTGAATTCGCCCATCAGGAATGTCGGCTGTCCCGCACCAGGAACGCTTGCGTGAAGTAGCGCGATATTGAACCCTGCGTTATTTGGCGTCAGTTTATTCTTCTCCGCTTCTATATCATCGCAATGCGGAACTGCATGGACACTTATGCCATCCAACGCAACGGTTTTATAAAAAGGCTCATAAACCACGTGCACATTTGGAATATGCTCAAACAGGCTGAGGACACTACCGGTTTCCTTCAAACGCGGAGTCTCGTGATTACCAGAAATCGCTACAAATGGGATGCCGGCAGCACTTAATCGTATCAACTGGCCGAGCACAAACGAGATAGCACGGTTTGTCGGCCGTACGGAATCGAAGAGGTCGCCGGCATGTATCACGGCGTCCGGCTTCGCTTTTAACGCATAATCCACGAATTGTGTGAATGCCTCGTAGGTATCCACTTCTCGTTGGTTCAGGCCGGTCGCCACGTCCATCTTGCGGTATGCAGAATAACCTATGTGTGTGTCCGCAACGTGAAATATTCGTTTCATTTATTTGCACTATGTTATGAAAACGCCTTATCATAAGTATTTTTTTATTTGTATAGCAGGGGGAAAAACCCACGAGATTTTACGTGATTAACACTAAAACTTTTTAGAAAAAAGTTTTATCAAAAAAACAAACTTCCTTTAGGAAAGAAAGGTGGTGTAAAAACATGTGTATTCTGTGGTTAGCTAAGACACATCCTCAAATCAATGGATAATCATTGCCCCTCTTTTTCGTAGTCGCTCCAGTATTCCCTCAATTCTAATATAATAGTCTTGTTGCGAAATAACACTTAAATGGAAGAAACAACTGCCATCTACTATCCACCCCTCCGTTTCAGCGGCGCTTCAACTGGATAATCCCACATACCATAAAAAAATGGTGGCAGAGAGACAAAAAAATCGCTCTCTGCCTTAATCTTTGTGTTTATATCATTTATTTTCCTTCTTGCCTTCTTTCAGTCGCTCTTGCATATACTCGGCAACGCTATCTCTGCCGCCCCAGCCCACTGCGATCCCAATAGCGACTCCAATACCTATCGCAAGACCCCAGGCAAGCGGAATGATAAACGTGTATATAATTGTCGTGTCAATGAGTAACTGGTCCATCGCTAATACCATCACTATTATTACCATGATCGCCTCCAACACAGGTGCTAGCATATTCGCGAGAGGAATCTCATTTGTGTTCAATGCTTCTTCTATCCATCTCATGGCGAAAGCGATCAGTAACAGTCCCACTACCAGCACGATGGCTGCTGCGATCAGACGCGGGAAGAATAACGCAATCTGTTGCATGATGCCTGACAGGAACTTTATCTGTAACACATCTACGGCGGCCATGATAGCGATGATGTAAATAAACCATCTAACCACGACATCAAAACTTTTCGAAATAGTCCAGCCCGATTTCTGCATCCAATCTCCAGTATCTACTTTCTCTAGGGCTTTGTCCACGCCAAGTTTATCAACCAATATTCCTACGGCTTTCCCGATAAGACGCCCTGCAATCCAGCCTATTAACAGGATTATTAACGCAGCAATGATCATCCCTAGTACCTCTAAAAGGGTAACTGTTGCATAACCTGCTGCTAATTGTTCAGTCAATTGTTCAAACATTTTTTCCATATCACCCCCTAGTTATTTTTAATGTTGCACTTATGTCAAAGCTCACTACTAAATACTCGGACACAAGAGCTATGACAACAAGGAATTATGAGTATATATAGTTTTCGTATGCCCTAACTTAGAACTGACTCACAAGACTAGCTATTTTAAACGTTGCATTATCGCTTTTACCGCATCGTCTGCATTCAGATCAACAGTATCAAATTCCATGAACTTCTTTAGCACATTCGCTTCTATCGTTCTGAGTCCTTCTTCGGTCCGCGCTTCCATTCTCAGGATGATCACCGGTGACGTGTTCGAGCGGCGTACCAATGCCCAACCATTCTCCGTCAGGAACTCTATCTTCACACCGTCTATATCGTTACCCATTTCATCGGTTCTTCTTCTGTATTTATCCGGCTGTCGCGTGGCAAGCTCACGGTAGTATGTCTCTACCAGATCGGAAACCCGCTCCTTCTCTTCATCGCTTACTACTGGAATCCGTATCTCCGGCGTGTTCACGTATCGTGTCAAGAAGTCTTCAAGCATAGCATCCACTGTGCTTGTATCTTGTCTGAGCTGTAGTTCTTTGGTTGTAAGCAGTAAAAGCTCCGCAAATGCGAATACGGCATCGTCCGCGCGGTTATTCTTCTGGTAATACACATGGCCCGACATCTCGCCGCCCGCAACTGCATCAACCGCGTCCATCTTCGCTTTTATAAACGAGAAACCGGTCTTACATTCCACGGGCACGCCCTGGTTCTCCGTGATTATCTCTTTTATGGCATCCGAGCATTTCGTGTCATACACGATTTTAGCATTTGGATGCTCTTTTAAGGTGTGCTTACAGAGCAGAGCGAGTATTTGCTCACCGATTATCATCTTTCCATCTGGAGATACCGCGCCTGCACGGTCACCGTCACAGTCGGAGGAAAGCCCGATGTGTGCGTTTTCACGTAGTACTTCGGCATGTAAATCGTCCAGGAATCGTGGTATCGTGGGGTCGGGCAGATGATACGGGAAATTACCGTCCGGCTCGCAGTACAGCTCGAATACGTCAGCACCCAAATCGCGGAAGATCGGAGGTGCGATTACACCTGTGGTGCCGCTACCCGCATCATAAACAATTTTTAAGCCACTTAACGGTTTCTTTCTTTCTGCCGGTAAGTTCTTTATCTCTTGCATTGCCGTAGAAAGAGCAGTTTTTAATGTCGTTTTACCCGAAAGAGCGAGTAACGCCAGTTCTTCCCAGCGGTCACTTAGAACCACGTTCGCAGTTATCATGTGGTGATAATCCGCAAGAACGTCCACTTCTTCTATATCGCCTTTAACAGCAGCATGATGTTGTGGAAATGAATCTGCGAGTTTCTGCGCCGTCAGAAGCATCTCTTGTATTTGTGACTCTGTGGCGCTTTCAGAACCCACGCAGGGTTTGAATCCGTTCCATTCCTTGTCCAGATGGCTACCGGTAACTTCAACACCGCCATCTGCGTTGAATAACCATGTAGCGAAATACATCATCGGTGTAGAGCTTACATTTTCGCCGGGTGCGATGTCTATGACGTGGACGCCTTTACTGATAAGACCGTCAACAAATGCTGCTTTTAGTCGCGGTGAGCTGGTTCTTACATCTTGGCCTATGACCACTCTTAGCTCTTGCGGGTTCTTACCCCGGTGCTTGCGCAGTAGCTCTACATATGCTAGCCCGGCCAATGCGCAGAAGTCGTCACTGAGCTGGGTATCTGCTATGCCTCTTATATCATTCGCACGATATGCTGTTTTGTCTATTTTCATTTTTTTTTCAACCTTTCCCATCTAATCCCAACAACAAGCACTCCTCAGAATTGTTATTACTGAGCACGTACTTGTAGCCACTATATCTCTCTTCTCTTACTACGGGCTTATACTGCCTTAAAATACTTTTCAAGTCTGTAATAGGTGGTATGCCATCTGACCTGTATGAAACCACAATAGCAGCATCTTGGAATTTTCTAAATAGATTGTTAAATGCAGTGTAAATTTTATTTTTATCACACCAAACCGGTTTATTATGCTTTATCCTCTTGTGTTTGCTCTTGTAGTCAATCATATCCACCCATTTCGGATAATTCACAATACCCTCAAGGAAATGATAAAAGTCCAGGTAATCTACGCCAACGCCTGCTTTCGATATGTAGGGTGTATCAATATAGACGAGGTCAAAATTGCCCTCAATATCGAATACATCGAGATTTGAGGCACTGTTTTCCTTTCCGTTAGAAAAAACACAACCGTTCGCTTCGTTTACGAAATTCAAGAAATGTTCTTCAAATGATGTATCCCATGTTGTTTTGTTGCCAAAGCTCCGTTTAACATTTGAAGTACGCATGTACAGGTTTTTTCGATGGAAAAGATTGTAGGGGCGTTTTATAATGCAGGATTGAAATAAAGCATAATAGGCCAGTGTGCGCTTGT
>JAPVWK010000109.1 GCA_028572065.1 Candidatus Methanophagales archaeon | reverse complement strand
CAGTTTCTCTTGCGGTGTTTCTCAAAAAATCCTCTGGAAACATCTCGACAAGGGTCTTTACCGTAGGATCCACACTAATTTCATTATCTGGTCTCATATATTGGCTCACTAGGTAAAATAATCGCTTTTAAACTATATAAAAATAGTAGGACTGTCTATCTCTTATCCGAACACGCATGCAACAAAACTCCATCGGAAACATAGCCGGAAAACATATGTATATATAATGTTAAGTTTATAGGTACCTAGGGGTCTGCAAAGATGGATAACATATTCCAGGATTTCACCGCGGAAAGCGAGCTTTTCAAGGATAAAGAAGTACTTCATCCCACCTACGATAGCACGTATTTACCGCATCGGACGAAGCAAATCAAGACTTTAGCGGCTGCGCTATCACCCGCGTTGAAGGGGGGAAAACCGTCTAATGTATTCATCCACGGGGGGCAAGGGATCGGGAAGACCGCAACAGTAAAATATGTGTGCATGGAGTTAGAGGCAATGTGTAAGAAGATAGGCCGTAAATGTACTATCGTGTATATCAACGGCGAGATCTTTGATACTCAGTATCGCGTTTTTGCCTATCTTGCACGGGTATTCAATAAGCGCGTCCCTATGATTGGTTGGCCAACCGATATGGTATATTCAGAGTTTAAGGCTGCGATAGATACCGAAGAAAGATGCGTGATTGTGATCGTAGATGATGCGGACAAATTGGCGAATAAAGGCGATGAAGCGCTATATATCCTTTCGCGGGTAAACAGCGAGCTAACTAATGCGAAATTAAGTGTGGTCTGTATTTCGGGTGATTCGACTTTTATGGAACTACAAGAACCCGAAGTGCGGTCCGCGTTGTGTGAGAAGGAAATATTATTTCTGCCTTATGATACTTACCAGTTGATAGATATTTTAGAGGATAGGGCGAAAAAGGCGTTCAATGCTTCACAGTTAGGTGATGCGGTGATACCGTTATGCGCGGAATTCGCTGTTCAAGAGCAGGGGGATGTAAGATATGCCCTTGATCTACTAAGAGTGGCCGCAGAAATTGCAGACCGCACGAAATCAAAAAAGCTAACTCAGGAACATGTGAGGCTTGCAAAGGAACAGATAGAAGAACACTGGATTGCAGAAGTGGTAAATACGTTGCCCCTGCAATCAAAAATACTATTGAACGCCATAATAATATTAATTAAAGCAACGGCGAAACGTTATTTATTCAGTGGCGAGGTTTATGCCACGTATAAGAAAATCTGTGCTGAGTTAAGCATAGAAGCATTAACACAACGACGTGTTACCGATTTGATTTCTGAATTAGACAGTTTAGGATTGTTAACTGCAAAGGTTATAAACCGAGGCAGATATGGACGTACAAAAGAGATAAGTTTGATTGTGCCCGTGGAGTCTATTCAGTTAGCCTTAACAGGCGAAACTACGCTTGAACCAGCGGCGTCTATTAAAGTGGAATCTGAGAGTGGCATTGTTTGGGGCTAATTTAGGCCCCTCAAGCCCAGAATCGTTTTGTCCTAGTATACCGCCGCTCTTCTTCCAGTATATTACGATAAAATGACACATCGGCATCTTTAGACTTCCTTATTATCTTCGATGCCACTTCCGGACCTACACCACGTGCGGCAAGCGCAATCACAGCAAGGATGCCATGTGACAGAACCAGATTCGCATTCCGGTACACCCTCTTCACTCGCTCTGTAGTCTCTGTTTCACTATCGGTACCGTGCCTCTTCACAACTTTTAGTTCTTCTTTCTCCCACGGTTTCAATGCCGCAATCAGCCTCGAATTGCAGAATGGGCAGACGAGCGAGTTCGCTCCAAGTTCTATAATCGTCTTCACACGCAGTACCGAGTCCCATTTCTTGCAACTCACACAGAATAAGATTACACGGTCGTTTAAAATCCTATTCCGCAGCGCATCTATAATTAAGCCCTCGTCCCTGTCCACAGCCAGCATATCTCGCCAACTCAAATACCCGGCAGTTCCAATAGGGCTAGGAGCGGAGAAACATACATTTATCGTGCCCGATTTTATCTTACTCACTACTTCCTCTGTACGCACTACATCCAGCTTATCCGCGAAAACGTCATTTACCGTCTCTTCATATATCGGCGTGTCTGAGAATAGTTTTACCAGCTTATCAGCAGAAATCTGTCTTCTGTCGAAAGTCTTTTGCAACGCACCGAATCGCTTCGCCACGTTCAACAATTCCCATTTAAACAGAAACGAATTTTTCAGTGTCTTTTTGATTATTAACCGCACGAATTCTGGCTTGATTGAGCACAGTGTCAGTTTCAATACTTCTTTCGTTATCTTTCTGCCGGATTTTAGTTTTATCCGGTACGGGTCTATCTCCATGGAAATATCCGCTCCGATTCGGGCGCCGAGTAACGCGATTAGCACCCGTCCAAACGTTTCGTTCACAAGATGTCCGAAACATGCGTTTAATACCACCTCTGTACCGTCTTTTGACATTTCCACGACCATTTCAGTCGCTGTTGGCACCACACACCCATCCGAAATTTGCTTAGTTAATAGTTCTATAAGCGGCTTAAAAGAATCGGCGGTCATCCCATATTCTTGCTGCAGTTCCTCCGCTAATTTTGACGTCTTGTTTGAGACGATAAAAGACGCGATTTTAGCTCGTAAATCTCCCACTTCCTGTGCAATGGCAAAAGGCACGGGTATCTCTTCGCCTTCCCAATTAGGTATCTCGCCTACTTTTTTCACCCCTGGTTCTACTTTTATCTGCTCACCATCCTCGTCCACATCAGGGTCCACTATTCGCCACGTCTCGCCCTTCGCAACGAACAACGCACCCGTAGTCGCGAAATTCAACACGAATCGTTCATCCAGCATGCAGATCAGCTTACCGGTCACCATATCAAACACCTTATATTTCCGCTCGTCCGGGATCATCGAGAGATTACCATAATAATATATCCTCGTGCTTTTTGTCTGCCTTAGCAGTTCACCATCTAATCTTACCAACCATTCATCCTCTAATTGCTTTATCACCCGCGTCATAATCTCGAAAGAGACGTTTCTGAATGGGTAGGGCCGAGTTATCAAAGCATGAAGTTTATTCAGCGGAACCATACCAAAATCCAGTAGCACACCGCAAATCTGGTTCGCTAAGACATCCAACGAGCCTTCTTTTAGCTTAATATCCTCTATTTCGCCGGATTTCGCTCTTCTTGCAATCACTAACGATTCTGCCACGTCATCTGGAGTAAGAGCAATGATCTTGCCCGAAGACGTTCTTTGGAACGAATGAGAAGCACGACCTACTCTTTGCACCAATCTCGTTACTTCACGTGGCGATGCGTACTGAATCACCATATCAATTGAGCCGATGTCAATTCCGAGTTCCATGGAACTGGTACAAATCAAGCCTTTTATCTCTCCGGTTTTTATCTTTTCCTCGGCTTCTATTCTCATCTCCCGTGACAGCGATCCGTGATGAACACCGATTAACCCGGGTTCAAACTTGTTTATGAGCGCTGCAAGCATCTCCGCGGCTCTACGTGTGTTCACAAAGATCAAGCACGATTTACGCGCTTTTATCACCTTCTGTATGGCTTTTACATGCGCGAACACCGCGGGGTCAACGCCTAATTTCTTTGCCGACAACACGTCTTTTTTCGTGCTACCAGGACTCAAAACAGCTATTTTCATCGCTTTTGTGGAGACTGTGTTCACCACCCGCATTTCTTTATGCCGTGAAAAGAACTTCGCTACTTCTTCCGGGTTGCCTACTGTTGCGGACAAGCATATTCGCTGGAAATCGTCTGCAAGCACTGTTATTCGTTCTAACGCAATCGCAAGCTGTGCGCCTCGTTTGCAATTAGCCAATTCGTGTACTTCGTCTAATATCACATGCCGCACCGATTTCAGACTTTCCCGCAGCCGTTTGCCCAGTAGAATTGCCTGTACCGTTTCTGGTGTTGTAATAAGGACATCCGGCGGTTTTAATGCTTGTTGCCGTCTTTTATACGCGGTTGTGTCGCCGTGTCTCACCTCTATGCTAATGTCGAGTGCTGCGCCCCAGTTCTCTAATCGTAGAAGCATGTCTCGGTTTAAAGCTCGTAACGGTGTGATATAAAGTACGGAAATGCCACTTGCAGGTTCTTTTGCCTCTAATATCTGGTGGAACACGGGTAGAATAGCCGCTTCTGTCTTCCCGAAACCCGTAGGTGCTATGAGCAATACGTCATTACCCGCTAAAATGGGTGGAATGCCCAATTCCTGTGGTTCCGTGGGTGACGCAAATCTCGTTTTTAATACTGCCTGAATCTGCGCATTGAGCAAAGAGAATGTGTTCATGGCTTTGACCACTATTATGTAGTATTACTTGGAATGACTCAGTGCTAAATTTATAAACTCATGGATTTTCACGATGAAATATATGTTACCTCTTTATTTAAACCTGACTGCACTAGTTCTATTTCTCAGCCATGATACCGGTGAATTTCTGCCCGATTCATCAAGCTGTCTCAGCCGTGACTCAACAGCCATCTTATGCTTCTCCTTATAAAATAAAATCATTAAATAATTCCTCGATCCGCCACCTCAGGCTTTTCTCATTTAGTATTTGGGCCTCACTGCACTTATAGTCGTTAGTCAGGTAGCCATGAGGGTGTTCTATGCCATCCTCAAGAAAGCACAGACTTTATGGACATAAATGGGAAAGTTTATAAGGAGGGGATACCGGTTATTAGATTAAGCTAAAGAGCGGAGGTAAGAGGAATGGAAAAGTTTAGATATTGACTCGTATTTGTTTGTTTTGCTGTTACTATGTTGGTATTGGTGGAGACAGTGTCGGCGGATACGTGGTATGTGGATGATGACGGTGGCGTGGGGATAAACTTTACGAAGATACAGGAAGCGGTGGATGCGGCGCAAGATAATGATACTATTATTGTTTATAATGGAACGTATGATGAGCAAGTTAGAGTGAATAAACGACTTATTCTAAAAGGAATTGAATATCCGGTTGTTGATGCCAATGAAAGTTGGAATGCTGTTACGATTCATACTGGTGGTTGCATTATAGATGGATTTAATGTAACTGGAAGTGCAAATTCTGGAATCTATGTTACTTCTGATTACAACACAATAATCAATTGCAGCATCTATGATAACGGGGATGATGGTATAAGATTGGACGATTCAGACTACAACACCATAGCGAACAACACTGTGCTCAATAACTCTGATGATGGTATCAAATTGTGGCACTCATCACACAACTTGCTCACAAACAATGTTATTAACTCAAACGAAGACGAAGGGATGAATTTTAGCCATTCAAATAATAACACAATAACCGGCAGTACTCTTTCAAACAATGATGGCTACGGCATATATTTGAGTGATTCATCTAATAGTACAGTATCTAACAACACCGTATCCCTTAGTGCCAGCGATGGCGTGGGATTAGAAGAGAATTCGCACTACAATTCTATAACCAACAATAGTATATTTGACAACCATGATGAGGGACTAGAACTGAGTGTGTCACCGCACAATACAATTATCAACAACACAGTATATTCGAATACAGAAAATGGGATTGATGTGAAGGGTTCATTATACAACTATATTGCGAACAATACCGTCTATTTAAACGGTGAAACAGGTATCGAGTTAAGTCGTTCATGGGGTACTGAACCAATTGTGTGGGGGTCTTCACACAATACTGTAACTTTCAATGTTATTTATTTAAATGACGACGGTGGAATGAACTTGAAGAATTCTTCCAGTAATATAATCACCAATAATATCGTATATGGGAATGACGATACCTGCATTCGCATAAAAAACTCCAGTAAAAACCAAATTTATCACAACAACTTGATATACAACGACGAACAAGCATGCGATGATGGCAGCAACAACTCATGGGACATGGGCCCATTTATCGGCGGAAACTACTGGAGCGATCATGCCTGCACAGGCAATCCGAGCAACGGCTCACAACCGTATTATATAGATAGCGATAGCATAGACCATTACCCATTCGGGGATCCAATAGGTGATTTGCCACCTTTGCCTCCACTCATACCGAGAACAGATGTGAACGTTTATAAAATAGGCGGGTTATACACAACTGATACTTATATTAACCACAACCAAACGTACAACTTTGATAGAGATTGGGTTATGGACTTTTGGAAAGTAAAAAATTTGGATAACGTAACAATTATGCTTACAACACCAATAGACATTGCATATACAGACACTTGGGCATTATATAACAATGGAAGCGAGAATACGTTTATCACACCTTTCAATCATACAGGAGAGAACTACACATGGGTGCTTCCGTTAAAAGACTGTTTTATGTCGTGCATTAATTTTCAACTGCCGGAAAAAACTGTACAAAGTAACCCCTGGGCTGATATGGTCGTAAATACAATGAGTGAAGAGGGATATACCCGAGTAAATGTTAGGTGGTGTCCTAAATTTCATGACCCACCCTTAAACATCAAAAATTCACTCCACGTCCATGGATGGTTGGTGATCCCTTCAGCCATACATGGAGTCCTCTCGATGTTTCTGACCCCTTTGGGAGTTTCAATCGCAAGTG
>JAPVWK010000108.1 GCA_028572065.1 Candidatus Methanophagales archaeon | reverse complement strand
TTTGGGATTTGTAGGATGTTTATATGCAACTATAAGCATTATTAAATTTCTTATTGTAATATAATAATATTCAATACTTGCACCTAAAGTCCTTCACTTGCACCCAAAGTCGGTGAAATATTGGACTTTAGGTGCAAAGCCGCTACATGCGGTTGATGCTTGTTATTTACACACTCGAAATCATCGTGCCTGTGCCCTTATCCGTGAACAACTCCAGCAAAAGAGTATGTGGTTTTCGACCATCTATTATGTGTGCCGTGACGCCGCCCGAAGTCGCTTTTAAACAGCCCTCCATTTTTGGTATCATTCCTTCGCCAATAACGCCCGTTGCCATGAGTTCTTTTATCTCTTCGTGTGTCACCTGCGGAATCAATGATGAACTATCCGCGGTATCCCGTAACAATCCCGGGACGTCAGTGAGCAATATCAGCTTCTCCGCATTTATTGCACACGCGATCTCACCGGCAACCGAATCGGCATTCACGTTAAAGCTGTTTCCGGCATTATCCACTGCGATTGGCGATATTACAGGTATATAATCCCGCGCTGTTGTAATATCAATTATTTCCACGTTTATCTTTTCTGTCTCGCCAACCCATCCGAGGTCAATCTCCTCGCCTTCTACATTCTGATTCCGTTTCTTCTTCGCCACTATTAACTTGCCATCGTTACCCGACAAACTGATGCCCTTACCGCCGTGTTTCCCGATTAGCGATACTATACGTTCGTTAACGCTACCCACGAGTACCATTCGTGCTATCTCCAGCGTTTCGTCATCTGTGATACGAAGCCCACCAATAAACTTGGGTTTCTTCCCCAGCATCTCCATCATCCTCGTTATCTCCGGACCACCGCCATGCACAATCACAGGATTTAGACCCACGAATCTAAGTAGAACAATGTCCTGCGTGATACAGTCCATGATACTCTCGTCAACTAACGCATGCCCGCCGACCTTTATCACCACTTTCGAGCCGTAGAATCTGCGGATATACGGCAACGCTTCTATAAGTACTTCTTCTTTATTCATACGCGCTTGTCTATATAAGAGAACGTGTGCTAAGAAAAACTTATTCGATAAAAATATATTAAGGCCATTGCTCAATTATAAACATAGGCCGTGATTAGGGGGAAACGATGAGGCATAATAGGTATAGTAGAAGGAGAAAAAAGCCGAAACTATCTAAATACGATTTGGAGCGTGTAGCATATGGTTTGGACAAATTTGGAGATTTGTACGTGACGATGGGTGAGCTAGAAGGAGAAGTAGGCGATTTAGGCAACTTCATGCGAAAGGTTGAGCGAAGTGACCCCTTAGAAATGCTTTTAGCCTTGGATGCCGACCCGGAATTATCAGGTAAAGCAGATTCTCTTTTCGAGGAGTTCCGGGAGCTCTCTTCGCTAATGGAAATGGACCTGTCTGAAATGGCGCCCGGAGAAAAGATAGAAGTGGGTGGTAGGCTTAAGGAGTTAGCAGATTTGTTTATGGCTGTTGCGGAACGTATGGATGATATGCCAGAGTATTAAGTGAACACACTGGCGGGATTAGTAAGGAAAGCCAGTTTCGCGGGTTCCCGAATTAGTGCATACATCGCCTCTTCTTTGTTCAGTTCTATTCCATTTAGCCATGTATCTGACGGCTTCAGGACCCTAATATCCGGCACCGTCCCATAATTAACGTTCTTTATGAATTCGCCATTTGTCAGTTCGTAATAGGCAGCACCGCAGCGTCTTTTTATCGGCTCGTAGATCGAGGCAAATTCGCTTGCTACCCAATTAGCCATCGTTAAAACCGTTTCCGAGGGGTTTATCGTGACATGCCCATAGTTAGGTGGAATCACAACTTTATCGCCTTCTTTCGCTTTTACTAAAATCACATCTGTTATTCTCTCTGTGCCTGTCCCCTCTGCCCGGCGTTGCAAAAGATAATGCGCTTCGCCCTCCAAAACCTCGTACATCTCCGGATATGTTAGGTTAGAGTCAGGCAGTAAGGGATGATAATGTCCTGCGGTTTTAACGAATTCCGAGCCGAGCGTATTCGGTGGGATGATGGTGATGTCATATCTCAGCCCGTGCGCTTTTATCTTAGCCACGTCCGTGTCGTGCTTCGATACGTCTCTGAACATGTAATACAGTTCCAGGTCCCTGTTCGCAGTCGCTAAAAACTGTTTGTCGAATACGACTTCTTTCATCTCGTCCAGTATCCGCACCACAGATGAAAACGTTTTATTTCCTAACTTCAGCTTTGTCCATGTCGTCATTTCAAACCATCCTATACTAAAAAGACGTGTTTGTAAAAGAATAACTTTTTGCTTCGCATACCTCTTATTAAAATCAGAAATGATATTACTCAATATGAGCGGTGAAACTAACAGGATAACCGTAAAATTCGGTCGAGCATCCCGGCAATTTGAGGTTATACCCACACCAATACAGCATATTTTAGTCGAGTCGAATAAAGAGCTGCACGGTTGGTGGAATGGTATAGAACCCGAAGGCAACCGCGAATGCACAGCCGAAAAGCTATTGATTAACCCTTATAACGGTTGCAGCCATAACTGCCTGTTTTGTTATTCGCATGCGTCCGGTGGCTACTTCAAGGTCTTCCGCGAGAAAGGTGTGGTTGCGGTATTCAAGGATTTTGATAAGAGTGTGGCGAGGCAACTGGACGGGTTAAGAGTTGCGAGCTGCGGGTATCTTTCTCCTGTTACGGACCCGTTTCAGCCGTTAAATGAATTATATTGCTTGAGCGAGCGTATAATAAAAGAGTTCGTTGACCGGAACATACCGGTACAGTTCACAACAAAGGGCAGAGTAAGCGACAGCGCAATAAAACAGCTAAAAAAACAAGAGCATTCGTTTGGTGAAGTCTCTATACTTACACTGGACGAAGATAAGCGGCAGCGGCTAATGGTGGGTGGTGCGTCCACGGATGTGCTGGTTCGTAATATAGAACGGCTTGCGAATGCAGACAAAATCGCAGTGTGCCGAATTGACCCGGTAATACCGTATGTGACTGACGTTAAGAGCGATTTGGCGGAGTTGGTGAAGCGAGTGGTAGATGCGGGTGCAACACATATAATCACGAGTTGTGTGGATGTCCCGGGAGCTTTGAAACGTGATTTTTACGATGCGCTGGAGACAAGGTTTGGAATACAAAAACATGTGCTTGAACTGTTATATACCGAGACTATGAACGGGCGGCGTCATGCAAATATCGAATACCGTAGAAAGTTGTTCAGAATGATGCGCGAGATTTGTGATCGAAACCAGGTGACGATGAGTCTCTGTATGGAGTTTGAGTCGCTTGGTGGGAATAGGGTTAGAGGGTTGAACAGGGAGTTCATGAGTTCGATTAATTGCGAGGGTGTAGATGTCCCGATTTATGTGCGAAAAGGAAGAAGCGAGCTGTTCGAGCCGGTAGAAGGTTGTGCCGGTAATTGTTTGAAATGCCATTTCTCGGATAAAGCGCCGGTATGTGGTATTCCTGATTTGAAGAAGGCAGAGGCGTGGAAGTTACGGGATTACAGGAGATGGAGTAGGGTTATAGACATATCCCGGAACTTCATGACTTGATTTCTTTCTGCTTTATTCTGCTTTATCTACTTTTACTTGTCTTATCTCCTGCCGGTAGCAGCCCCAATTGAGACTATCTCGGAAATAGAAGAACGCGGAATAAAGGAACAAAGTTATGCTTTAGGTACGAGTTAGAAAGAGAGAGGAATAACAGAAAGAGTGTATGTACAACAAGAAAACGGTAGGCGTGGAGACTTTACTTGGCGATCCGAAAAAAGCAGTTATCAAGCTTGCATTACCTATGATCGCGGCTATGTCAATGCAGACGATCTACAATCTTGTTGATGCTGTTTGGGTTTCGGGTCTTGGTGCAGACGCACTTGCTGCTATCGGTTTCGTCTTCCCATTCTTCTTCCTGGTTATTGGGCTGTCAAATGGCTTGGGTATAGGTGCCGGGTCGGCAATATCCCGTAGGATTGGTGCTCAGGATAAGAGGGGTGCCGACAACGTGGCAGTTCATGCACTCATTATGATGTTGTTGCTCACTGTTCTTTTTACCATACCGTTTTATGCCTTTACAGACGAGCTATTTGTCCTGATAGGTGCCGGTAATACTGCGGATATGGCTGCAGCCTATGCACGAATTATCTTCGCCGGTAGTATATTCATCTTTTTCACTAACATAGCAAATGCTATATTGCGTGGTGAAGGGGACGCCCGGCGAGCCATGTACGCAATGACTCTGGGTGCGGGTTTGAATATCATATTGGACCCGATTTTTATCTACTCTTTTGGTCTGGGAGTTGCAGGTGCGGCATGGGCCACAATCGTATCGCTGGCCATTACATCTATTATCATGCTGAACTGGTTGCTTTTCAAAAAGGACACGTACGTATCCTTCAAGTTCGATGAGTTCAAATTTGATAAAGACATTATTAAGGATATTTTCAGGGTAGGCCTGCCTGCTGCTGTGATGCAGCTTTCTATGTCGTTAACCATGTTGATAATGAATCTCATAATAGTACAGGTAGACAGCACCGATGGCGTAGCCGTATTCTCTACGGGGTGGCGAGTGGTAACAATTGCGATATTACCGTTGATAGGCATCGCTACTGCCGTTGTATCGGTAACAGGGGCTGCTTTTGGTGCTCGCTCGTTTGGTAAGGTAAATTTTGTGCATCTCTACGCAACAAAGCTCGGGCTTGTTATAGAGTCGGTTATAGGTGTGGTAACATTCATACTTGCACCTCAGATCGCGGCGATATTTACACAAGCGGATGGCATGGCACATATAGCCTCGGAGCTAACATTTTTTATCAGGATAATCTGTCTCTTCTATCCATCAGTATCATTTGGTATGCTCTCGTCTTCGCTATTTCAAGGAACGGGGAAAGGGATGTACGCACTGATTCTCACGGTTTTACGCACGCTAATTCTGACACCGTTATTTGCCGCTCTGTTCGCTTTCTACTTCAATTTTGGTTTGCATGGCGTATGGTGGGGTCTGGTTGTAGCAAACGTCATAGGTCCCGCAATCGCGTTCGTATGGGCACGGTTGTATATACAGGGGTTGATGAGAGAAACGGCGAATTAAAGAATGCTTTGCTCGTTTCTGCACTACAAGATTTGCTATTTTTGCTATTCTTGTGTGGTTTGTGAAAGGGTTAATTTAATTTAGTGCAGAAACAATATTCAAATAGAGGCTGTTGTTTATGAAAGCAGGCGTTATAGGCGCGGGAATAATGGGGAAGAACCATGTGCGAGTCTATTCAGAGCTAAAGGCGGTTGACGAGGTTTACGTATTTGATGTTGATAAGGAGACGGTAAAAAGTGCGAAAGAGTTTGATGCTATTGTCTGTGACTCTATGGACGAGCTTCTGGCGTGTGTAGATCTGGTAAGTATTTGTGTACCGACACGTTTTCATCTTGATACTGCTAAGGCGGCACTAGAACAGGGCGTTCATTGCTTGATAGAGAAACCAATCACATTAACTACAAAAGAGGGCGAGGCTTTACTGAATTTAATAGAAACTAAGTCGCTAATCGTGGGCGTGGGGCACATCGAGCGGTTTAATCCAGTAGTAGGCGAAATCGCGCGGATAATAACGAATCCGCTTTATGTTGCAATACGGAGGCACAACCCGGCATCTGCACGGATTACGGACAGCACAGTAGTCGAGGATTTGATGATTCACGATATTGACATTGTATTCAACGTTCTGTTTGATGGCGCTTACGAGCTTTACAGTGCGGGCAATGACGACCTGAGTAAAGTAATACTAAAATTTGGCTCTTCTGTTGTGGCGTTGTCCGCGAGTAGAAAAGCGTCTAAGAAGATCCGGGCATTGTATATCGAAGAGGAGGAGTTCACCGTTGAGGGAGATTTCATGAACCAAGAGATTTACGTGTATCGCAAGCCAGAGCAATATGGTATAGAAGCCGAACGGTATTCTCAAGAGAACATAATAGAGAAGGTGCTGGTTAATAAGGTAGAGCCGTTAAAGGAAGAATTGAAAGCTTTTATCGCGTGTGTACAGAAAGGCGAGGAATTCACGATTACACCTGCGCAGGCGTTGAAGAATCTGCGGATATGTGAAGAGATACGAAGATTGAGTGGACTGTCATAATCTACTACGAATAGGCGCCAGTATCTCATTCAGATACCGTGCTGCCGTTGTCTTCACGTCCAGCGGATGCAATTGCCCGCCGGTATAATCACGTTCTAAATCCTCGTACCGCACATAATTTACGTCGCCGCCATATTTCGCCGGTCGTTCTATCCGTATTTCTTCCACAACCGGGAATATAGTGTGCTTGTAGATCTGCAGCACAGGATTACCGTCTGCTACTTCAGGCGTGCAAAAAGCTGCTTTTAGCTTGCTCTCCACGTCTTCCGCGGGTTCGTGCACAGAAATGAAATTGCCAAGAGAAGAGGACATCTTCTCACCGTCCAAACCGATTAGCAACGGGGTATGGATACAAATAGGCGCTTTAAAGCCCAGTTTCGGGAGGTTCTCACGTGCCAGCATGTGTATCTTCCGCTGATCTATACCGCCTACCGCGACATCTATACCGAGGCTTGCAATGTCTATGGCTTGCATCAATGGATATAT
>JAPVWK010000107.1 GCA_028572065.1 Candidatus Methanophagales archaeon | reverse complement strand
AGGTTCATACGAACGAATCAGGACCTACGATACTATGGGAAGGCAATGTAACATTGACAGAAAACACATCGTTTAACGTGACGGCACATAACAGCGGGAACAGCTACGAGCTAAACAGAACGAATGCGCTTGGTGCGCTGGATGCGGCAGCAGAAACAGGCGAGTTCAATTACAGCGTGAGTGACGAGTGGTATGCGAGTTACGGCTCGTTCATTGTGGATTCAATCGCGGATGTCGAGAGCACAGGGACAGAGAACTGGCTGTATTGGGTGAATTATCCGAATGAGTCAATACCTGTGGTAGGTGTAAATCAGTATGAAGTGAAAGAAGGCGATGTCGTGACCTACTATTATGGCGACTGGAATGTGACACCCGCAAACGCTTCGAAGGTGATAAAGATTCAGGTCCATACGAACGAATCAGGACCTACTATTCTGTGGGAAGGCAATGTAACATTGACAGAAAACACATCGTTTAACGTGACGGCGTATAACAGTGGGAACAGCTACGAGCTAAACAGAACAAATGCGCTTGGTGCACTGGACGCGGCAGCAGAAACAGGTGAGTTCAATTACAGCGTGAGTGACGAGTGGTATGCGAGTTACGGCTCGTTCATTGTGGATTCAATCGCGGATGTCGAGAGCACAGGGACAGAGAACTGGCTGTATTGGGTGAATTACCCGAATGAGTCAATACCAGCGGTAGGTGTAAACCTATATGAAGTGAAAGAAGGCGATGTCGTGACCTACTTTTATGGCGATGGGAATGTGACACCAGCGAACGCCTCGAAGGTGATAAAGATTCAGGTCCATACCGGTGGTCCGGCGATATTCGATACTGGCACTTCACTCAATCCATATCCCAGTATATCCGGTACACATAACGGAACCATCACGCCAAACAAGACAATCCCCGTGAATCGGCTGTTTACCTATCCCTGTGCAGGCACAGGCGGGCACACAGAATTCGTTAGAATATGGGGTGATGATGTAGACGTAAACGCTACATGGCATGGATATACAGAAGACTGGCACAACCTAACGTTCGACAAACCTTTCAGCCTAGAACCGAACAAAACATATAACTACACCATACGCACAGGCTCTTATCCGCAAATACACCATATAGATACATTGGCAACTGCGAATGGTGAGATAAACTGTACGAGATTTGTGGATGGCAACGGTAAGGAGTATCATGCCATGATACCGGCGATAATGCTGTGGAAAGAATGAAATGGGGCATACGAATCAAGGGGTCTGGTTAATACCCCTTATTTTTTCTCTTTTTTGTTTTATTCTTTTTATTTCATTTCCTGCTGTACTGTCATTAGAAACGGACAATCACCAAACAAACAACTCTTCGTCTCTACCTGACCTACTTATCGAGAGTATAACAATTCCTGCTTTTATCTACACGGAAGAAGAAAGCCCGATATTTATAACCATAAGAAACGAGGGTGATGATTATTACACTGGTGATGCTAACATCTCTTTATCCATCACGGCAAACGGTACACGTACAAATATACAAACCGAAACGTTACAGTCGGTAATCGCCCCAAAAGAAAGCGTACCCTTTTACAGCATTTATAACTTCTCAGACGGGGATAAAACTAGATCTCTGTTAATAGAAATAGATCCCGAGGGTCGGATAGAAGAGACTAGCAAGATTAATAATAACGTGACGCTAAACGTCGTCACACACAAAAGGACATATGACGTTTCTGTCGAACGGCGAATAAATACGACTGAGCGCTCTTTTGCATATCTGAAAGAAGAATCAGGAGATTTGGATTCTATTTCGTATTGCCACGTGGTCACAGTAGCACCACTGAATACTACATTTTATGAGCTCATGGAGGCAACAATGACCACAAACCTCGAACGCCACACTAACGATATTTTGAACAGCACAAAAGTTAGAGATTGGGCAGTTGCAACTATTGCAATATCATCATTAGGCGAAAACCCCCGTGATTTCTCGGGTATCAATTTCGTGGGTACTCTCTATTCCTTCTTCGATTATGAACAATTTGGGTGTGACACGAGATTGGACGATGACATATTCGCACTCATCGCTCTGTCCGCTGCGGGAGAGCGGAATTCAATCATCAATGATACCGCTGCGAATCTGATGGCCGCACAAAACAAAGAAGATGGCGGCTGGAGCTGGTATACGGAAGAAAAGAGTAGTGTTACACTCACTTCGCTCGCGATACAAGCGGTTTTCGCAGTCGGCATTGTAAACTCCGATAACGAGTCCGTCAAGAATGCAACTGAGTTCTTGAAACGAAATCAACTCGGTGATGGCGGTTTCCCATATAAAGACCGAACTGAGAACAGGAGCAGCCCTTATGCCACTGCACTTGCAATCTCGGCATTGTCCGTATCCAACCAATCACAAAACTCCGAAGCAGTAGAAACGGCAACCGAGTATCTGCTATTGAGCCAGGATAAAGCCGGATATTTTACGGATTCTGCTCATAGCGAGTTGAAAACCACCACTTATGCCATCGCCGCGCTTTATGGCACGTATTCATTACCATTCCAGCAAATACCGGTAAATGTAGCCCTACCGGATATTTATCCTGTGGATTTCTCGGTAAACCCGAAAGACGCTGCGGGGAATGATACCTTTGCTTATGTGAACATCACAAATGAAGTGACTGCAAATATAAAGAACAACGGCGGTGCTTTTAACGTGTCGCTCATCCACGAAAATGGTACGGTCTTAGCGGAAAGTAGAGTGACGGAAAAGACAAGCACGGCTATAACCCCGGTAAAATTCGAGTGGCGACCGACATCTGATGCTAAGCTCACTATTTCAGCCGATACGAACGCGGAGATAAAAGAATCGAATGAACGGAACAACACAATCAGCAAACAGATAGCGGTAAAACTGCCTGATTTGCATCCTGATTTGTGTTTGCTTAAGAATGAAACGTTTTACTCAAACTTATCTAATACTTTACCTATAAATGTAAACGGCTTCGGTGAGAATTTCAATTTCACACTAGCCGTTAATGCGTCTGTTGATAATGTATCCGATAGTTCAGTCAGTTTTATAACGAACATCACCTGTTATGTACATCGCGTGGTGAACTTCACGTGGAAGCCGAAATTTGCTGCTAATTACCGCTTTACGCTCGGCGTTGACACGGATAACGATGTGGTGGAATCTGATGAGCGGAACAATACCGGACGCGGCGAATTGAGGGTGAAATTGCCGGATGTTGCCCCTTATAACCTCTCTTTCGTGCCGCCGGCTAATGAGTCCTACAAGAACAAAATCCTGCTGGTGAACAATACCAACCTTATAAATGTATCTTTGCAGGGTGCGGGTGAGCGTTTTAACGTGTCGCTGTTTGCGTATCCCATAAATGAAACCGCTAATTTTAGCACAAACATGACGAACATGACAAATTCACGAATTAAGAAAGAAACAGTGTCGAGGTTATACGGCACGCGAAACATAAGTTTTCAGTGGTGTCCCCGGGCAGAAGGTTTTTACCGGATTGTTGCCATAGCGGATTCGGACGATGACGTTTACGAATCGAACGAAAGCAACAACTGTATTTTTGGTGATATTGAAGCGATAAAAGAGGCACCGGAGGTAAAGCTAATAACTCCACGTGGTGGCGAGACTTTCAGTGATGTTCGTTACATTACCGTAAAATGGTCGGCAACAGATCCTAATAACGACTATTTGAACATAAGCATAAGTTACAGCCCGGCATACCGGCGGAACTGGATTAAGATAGAGGATACAGACAAAACCGCCGGTGAACATTCCTGGGATATAACAAACATGGCAGAGGGCGTTTATATGTTGAAAGTAGAAGCAAGTGATGGTATTTTCTCGGGTACAGATATGACCGTTGAGCCGTTTACGATATGCACTAAAAAATCGTATGAAGAAGCTGCGCAGTTTCATTATAATGCCGGATTCTCACTTTCCGAAGCGCCGGACACAAATGCAATTGCATGGAGTACTCCGGATATAGGCGCTGTTGACTCGTCACAGCCAATTGTTGCTGAAGGTAAGGTGTTTGTGTATTGTGACAATGAAACCGGAACGTTTTTGGTCGCATTGAATGCGAACGATGGCGAAACAGTCAGAATCTCGGAAAAATTGAATAAGAGAGCGTATGGTTCATGGTCTTCTCCGGGTTACCATAATGGAAATATATTCATAGGTTCCGGAAAGAAAGTGTATTCAATAGATGCAGAGAGTGGTACGGTTAATTGGAAAAGCTCATTAGAACAGAATGTTGTAATCTCAAGCCCTACGATCATACCCCGAAAAGTTTTTATCGGTGGATATGGCGCAGATGGTCATCCTGAATTTTACTGCCTGGATGAGGATACAGGAATGATCTCATGGGCTTTTAACGATACAATAGCGCCGGGAATAGCAAATATAACGGGTTCCCGCGCCACCTCTACGCCTGCCTATTATGGTGGGGACGTCTTTGTGGGATTTGGATCTGGCGACATTGGGTCTTCAGGCGCACCCAGTGCCGTTTATTGTCTGTCGAATGACGGCAAGGAAGTCTGGAATACTACCACAGATTACGGTGTTTGGGGTTCTATAACGGCGATACATGGTATCCTTTACTTCGGTACGTATAATTTCGATGGCACCGCAAAGTATTACGCTATTTTCCCCCAAGACGGAACAGAAAAATGGAATATACCGGGGATAAGGACAAATTCAGCTCCGGCTTATGCTTCGGGCAATTTGTATATCAGTGCCGGATGTCTAGGGCATTCCGCTATTGCAACTTACTGCTTCGACCCGGAAAATAGGAATGAACTCTGGAAAGCGGAAGACATAGGCGGCTGGACGATTTCACCCGTGATTTCAAGTGATGGCAAGTTAATAGTCGGGAAAACAGGTTCAAACGGGGTTGAAGGTACATACTGCTTGGACGCATCAACAGGAAACGAGATCTGGGATTCGCATAATGGCGGCTCGACTGCTGTTATTGCCAACGGTAGAGTATATACAATAGGCCAGCACAAATTATGGTGTTTTGGTGCTAATGACACACCTGACTTGAATATTACCTATTTAAAGGCACTTGAAACTGTATATGTAGGTGAAACGCGATCTGTAAATGTTTTGGTAAAGTTAAGTGGCGAAGTTGAAGAGAACATGAGTTTTAACGTTTCGTTACGAGCGAATGGCAGGTTGATTGATACTATAGTTAGGTCTCTAAATGCTGCCGGCGAGACAAACATAAGTTTCAACTGGATCGTGACAGAAGCAGATTGGGATTCGAGTCTAAAATCAGAATCCGGGAACCGGACTTGCAGGCTTGTTGCCGAGGTTGACCCGGATAACAAGATAACAGAGACGAATCCGATCAATAATAAGGCGTGGCAAGATGTTACGCTTGAGCGAAAAGAAAAAGCTGAAGATGAACTCCCATCACCGGCAACTCCTCCTCCGCCTCCTCCTGCCGTAGGCTCAGGTACTCGCGGTGGCGGTGGCGGTGGCGGTTCCGCAGGCGGCTTCGGTGCAGGCAGCGGCACTGGTGAATCCGGTTCGGGAGACACCGGCGGTATGCAAATGCCCGTAAACATTAGCACTTCCGCAGCAGAAGAAGAACAAAAACACGAAGTTTCGGGTTACCCGTTTGGTAATATGTCTTCCGGTGCAGCCGGTGGTGGTGGAACAATACCGATACTTTTGGTTGTGGTTGCGGTTTTTATTATGACCATCTTCTATTTTGGTTATTACAAGGAAAAAAAATCGCATGCAAAACATATTTCGCCGGGGAACGAAATTAAAGAAGGAAGGAGGACTAACAACAAAAAATGAATCCCGAATTGATGCTACAGACATTGATGCCGAGCACTGATTTCGTGTCTTGGATGAGCACAGATTTCCTGACTTTGATTACTTCTGTGCTCAGAATTCCGGTATTAATACTTTTGTATGGCTTAACGCTATGGCTAATCGTAGAGGTCGGGATGCTCACCTTCGAGTGGCTTACGAGAACCGGGCGAGTCTCAAAGAACCATCCGAAAGATTTGGAAGAAGGTCTGCAAGAAGCAGTGAACCTGGTGGTACAAGATATAGAGAACCCCAACGCGCGTGAGGGAAAAACAATAAAAGAGCACAAAGAGGCAATTGCCGTGCTCAAAAATTGCACAGCACACAAATTCGTGCATATATTCTTGAATGAACTCTCAACGCTAAAAAATGACGAACTATTTGCGGTAAGGTTGCAAAAGCTGTTGCAGACGTGCGATGAGGAGATGACAAAACGGCTGGAAAAGACGAGAACCGCGGTTAGAATCGGGCCGATACTCGGGCTTATGGGTACGCTGATACCGATGGGTCCTGCACTGCTTGCACTCACGCAGGGCGATATAAATACGCTGGCAACCAGTTTAATCTTCGCTTTCGGTACCACAGTTCTCGGTCTCCTGGTCGGCGGTGTCGCATACGTGATCACTACGGTTCGGCAGCACTGGTACGATAAGGATATGAACGACATGCGGTATATTTGTGAGATGCTGTTTGGAGGGGAGTAAATAAAAAGCAGATTAAGAATGGGGCGATTACTCGCCCCTTCTCATCTCAGAACGGTACGTGAAAGTTTCCCTTCATACCGCTCAAGCATTTCATAACCCTTTCTGTATCGGGCAGCAGTTTGTTTCTGTGGCATTCCTGTCT
>JAPVWK010000106.1 GCA_028572065.1 Candidatus Methanophagales archaeon | reverse complement strand
TCTCGACAAGGGTCTTTACCGTAGGATCCACACTAATTTCATTATCTGGTATCATATATTGGCTCACTAGGTAAAATAATCGCTTTTAAACTATATAAAAATAGTAGGACTGTCTATCTCTTATCCGAACACGCATGAAAAAGGATTTAGAAACTTTTGAGACGAGATATAAAATGTCGAGAGAGGAATGTATTCAAAAATTTGAATCCGGTGATTTAGGAGATGACGCAGAGTGGTTTGATTTTCTCTTCGCTTACAGAGCCTATGAGCATGTGAGAAAGAAGTTAAAAGTTGTAGAAGAGATACTACTCTAAAAGTAGATAGGATGATCCGGGGCTATTTTAGTGATGTGGAAAAGAAGTTTTCCCTGGACTTCCGGGAATTGGTATCGGCA
Organism: Candidatus Methanophagales archaeon; assembly: GCA_028572065.1. Lineage (GTDB taxonomy): Archaea > Halobacteriota > Syntropharchaeia > Alkanophagales > Methanospirareceae > QENJ01. The sequence continues at coordinate 6,340 of JAPVWK010000106.1, read as the reverse complement.
GAGCATACAGGTTATCGCTTTCATTTTATGAATGGAGATAATAGATTGATCAAACGATGGGACAGTGCACCCCATCACAAAGAGATTGCCTCTTTTCCATTCCACTTGCACACACCAGAAAGTGTTATGGAATGTGACAAAGTAAACTTGATTGAAGTCATCGGTAGTATTGAGACAGCGCTGTCAAAAGAGGAATCGGCATAGGTTTTTTTTCAAAAAGTAAAAAAACCCCGCCCTATATGATGATCAGTATGATATTGTATTGAGAGGTTGTCCAGCAATCCAAGAATACCAGAAAAAGAAAGACAAATAGAGCTTTAAACCACAAAAGAAGCGATTTTTTCGTGGTTAAAATCAATTGTGGGACAGCCTCTTGAGGGTTAAGATGAACATGGTTCCGACAGAACTGGATGAAAAAGAAGTCGCTGAGAAGCAAAGCATATCTATAAACGAAAGTGTTCATTGACACGAGTGCTTTTATGATTTGGAAATCTAAGAATAAAGAACGCAGTTTTACCGATTACACAAATTTTTGCTCTTTCTTATGGAAAAGTTTGGGCTAAAAACTGTATTTGGCTTTGATTCTGATTTTGAGAAGATGAGATAACACAGTGCTGTAAATAAAAAATAAAAAAGAGGTTTATAAAAACCTCCTATTTCTTTTCGGTTTCGTTTATTGCTCTCTTTTTCGCTTGCGGTGGTTGAAGAAGAACAGCAGTCCCAATATTGATGCAACTGGTATGGCAATCGTGGAGAACTCCGGTACTGCCTCGAAACCCACATCTACGTCTGCGTCAAGCGCATCGGTGGCTGCGTCATAATCTCCATTTCCGTTCACGTCAACAACGATGTCATATTTCCCTTCGGCACATGAACTCCAGATTAATGTTCCCGCAGCAATATTTCCAGATGCGTCGGTAGTTACTAAAGCCTCGGTACCGGGAACTCTTGCTGGAATGAGCATGCCATTAGACCATGTGGTATCCGCGACTATATGCAGGTCGTAAGTTGTGGTTGTAGCATATCCAGTTCCTATTGCATACACCGATTCACCTATCAGGAATATGTTCTTTATGGCTCCTAAGATATCGGCGGATTCTACAGTGGGTCCAACTCCACTTAATACTTTAGTTTCCTCATACCGTGTCGTGGGAGGCGTTTCTGTGCTGTCGATCGTGGCGTAATTGGTGATTATTCCGTCTGGAGTACTTGGCTTTACCTGTACAGTCAGCGTTACAGAACCTGATGCCCCGGCCGCAACCGTGCCGATATTCCATGTAACGGTGTGCGCAACAGCATCGTAGGTTCCGCCACCAGTGCATGAGACATAATTCACTTCAGATGGGAGTGTATCTTCGATTGTCACACTGGTCACCTCGTAGGAATTCTTGTTCTCATAGGAAATCGTGTAGGTGACGGAATCTCCTGGTTTTACAGATGTACTAACGTCGTCTTCCTTGGTAAGGGTCAGGTTAGTCGGTGGCGGTACCTCTTTACCAGGTATGCACAGTCCGGCTGGTCTCGTACCAAGGTATATGGGTGTATAAAGCAGGTTGAGATCCGAATCATAGACCCTGAGGTCATCACCAGAGTAACCCGTAGTGACATACACTAAACCACTCTTTGGGTCTACGGCAACGCCCATCGCACCGAAATTAGTCCCGACCTGAACGGATGTTTTTGTACTCGTTCCCATATCGTACTTACACAGTTTGTAGTTCCCTGCAAAGGCAGCTCCAGTATAAACAAAGCCATTCTTTGCATCAACTGCTATAGCAACAGCGTTGTGGTCCACAGTGAAACTTCCTGCCAGTGACCAATCAGCGGTATTGAAATACCTGACGGTTTGCTCTCTGTCGGCTACGAAGAGCCAGTCATGAGTTTCATCAAGAGCGATGCCATAAGCGTTATTGACGCCGTTACCTAGGTCTACCTTGTTTGGTGTCGCGGGGTTGAAGTTGAGGTCGTAAATATAGAGATCATCAGTTCCTCTGCGCATCACATAGATGAGTCCATTGTCCTGATCTACCACGATTCCGGCAAGATTGGATACTGGTAAGATTACATGACCAAGATTGGTGAAGTCCGAGCTAAACTTGTCAATACGGCTCGAGCCCTCGTAGGTGACATATATCGTCGCTGAATCTGTATCAATGGTAAGGTCACCAGCACCTGCGCCTATTTTTGGCAGGTTATATACAGTTTGGTAACTCAACGATCCATCTGGCGCAATATTGTATGCGTGTACTGGAGTGGGATTCCCATGGTGATCTGCAATTACATATAGCGATTTTGCACTGGCAGCTCCCACCATCGCAACCGCAAGGATAAAGAAGACTACCGCAACCACTGTAATTGATTTTGTCAAATTCTTTTTGTTTTCCATTTTTTCCTTTTCACCTCCTAATTTTTATATTTAATTTTACTATTCTTTCAACACATGTCTGTAACGCATGTTCGCAAACCCTGCACAGGCTTGCTATACCCGTATAACAACATTACAGACACTCATACATTTGAACAGCCCTTTATAAGCTTTTCGGTTTTCGTCCATTCGTTTCCACTGCAACCTATTTTTATGCTATGTTTTTGAAATCCTTCCGTACACACATGGTTACCTGCAGACTATCGTAAAAATAGTTTAACATCCCACAAACAAAACTTGCATATATCATAACTTTTTCTTTAATCGAACGCAACTCTTATATAGCTGCCACCCCCCAAAAAACATTCTTCCGTATACACGCGAAAAGCGGTAGCAAAGCGCAGCGCGAACGCGAAGTACTTATAAACAACATAGGTAAGTTCTTAGTTACTATTTCACCTGCATTACGCTTCAGTAGCCATTAGTAACGAAGAACCCTGCGGCAAGCCACAGGCAATTCTTTAAAAAACAGAGCAAGTAAGAATAATATTTGGTGATCGGGACGCAGATTCACGCAGATAATCCGGATTTTAAATATACGGAGTTGACGGATGCGATTATTAGAATCCTCTATTGAGTTTAGAATAAACGTAAGGCATTTGATTTTCTGCGTAAATCTGCGTAAATCCGTGTAATCTGCGTCCTAAATAGGTAAAAGTTATACTTTATATACAGCAAAAAAGCCGCAGTTCACCATTTCAAACCAACCTGACCGCGGGAATCCTATCATAATATTGTTTCCCGTTGTCATCCGTAAACAATGTACATGTAATATCTCCAACCTCAATCGCACTGAACTCCTTCTCATGTATTATCTGCGGATAGGAACCCGTTTTTATCACGTAGTAGTACGTGGTATTCGCTTCCAGAGTGAACGCAGGGTCAAACGTAATGTTATGCCCATCCTCTTCATAACCCTCCCAGTAGCCCTCTTTTAGCAATCTCCCGTCTTTATCATAAAACGCAGCGTATTCACTATGCCCACCAGTTCCTTCGCAGGGATACGTAAACATCTTGCTTACATTTAGCGTCTTAGCGGGTGTTATAGTTCCTTCGTGAGTTCCCGCGATAGACGGGTAACTACCCGGACCGGTATCGAATATAGCTTCAGCTTCGGTAAATTCAACCTTATCCAGCCAGCCACAATCGGATTCATTATATACCCCGATGTCTTTTACGTACGTCCACAGTAGCGTATGCGACCCTAAACTAAGCGTATAGCTGTTCGGCTGCCAATCGGTACCCCCTGTGATTCTATCCTGCAAAACACCGTCAACATAGAACTCCAGGAAATCATAACCTGCCTGGGATGATACGTTCCAGTAAAAAGTTAGAGTTCCGGGCCCGGAAACGGTTGTTTGTAGCCATGAGTTCTGATCATGAGAAATGGCACCGCTTTGTGCCGCGGAACCACCGTAATAATAAGTTGTGCTCTGCCCGAACCAGCTTGAATTACCACCTGAAGTCCAGGCTAACGCAGTGTTATCTACTGCTTCTTCCAAACTAATTGCAACATCTACATATTGCCAACCCTCTTTACCATCTTCTGATTCCACACGTATCAAATGCCTGTTTCGACGTTTTGGTGTAAAAGAGTACTCCGTGTGATTATTGACCGTACACTTTTGTACCTGGCTTAACAACTGGTCGCAGCCATCGAATTCAAGCTCAGGAAAAGTATAACCCGTATCTATTACCTTTATCTTCACTGTCGGTGAGTCGGTAGTTATATCCAGACCAACGTTTTCGTCGCTACACACAGGTATCCCCACACTGCAATTCACATCCTCTATGCGGGTATCGGGTTTCTGATATGTAACGCCGGATTGTTGTTCGGGCACGAGCAACGCCGGGTCGCCAAGCAGCACAAATTCTAGTAGGGTGCGGAGATTACCGGAAGAAGGGTCAGTGAGTACATTATTCGCCGTGAAATCCGACATGGCGCTGGTCGTAATGTCACCAATCGCGGTGTCACCTTCATGATAATTCTTGAACACGTAATTAATCATGCCCACCATCTGAGACTCCTTGGTTATTACTACTTTTCCCGCGTCAAAACAATACTCTACCCTCGCAAGAACCACTCTTGAACCGCCTATGTACGCAATCCCGCCGGCATCCGAATTTAGAATCGCTTCGCCGACCGAGCAACCAAAACCAGGATTATAGACCTGCGTATCAAACGCACCGTTAGCACAGGCATCGGTTACAACTATCGGAACCGAAACATTCGGTGAAAGCGATGCTATGTCTCGGATAGTAGCTAAAAGCATCTCCGAGTTGTCGTGATTAGTATCCACAAAGCTATAGCCGGTTCCATGACTTGAGAGATAAAACAACCCGTACCCGCCAGAAAGGACGGCCAGAACAATTGCCTTATTGTAGTTATCGTCTGTAAGGTAGTACTTTGTTATATCCATGCCATTAAGATAATTCTTGTTCACAATATCGGAAGTTTGCATCTCGCCTTGAAATTCCCAGCCATCACTATCCTCTGCGAATGGTTTCCCACCCGCAAGTGCCACGCGCTTGAACCATGACCAATCGGCATTGTCATGCCAGGTCCTTATCTTTACAACAAGCGCAGCCGCTTCTGTAATATCGTTGACTGGGAGCCGACCAACCGCGTAATTAGGCGTGAAATCATAATCGGGCGAGGTATAAAAGAAATCTGTTGGTATCCACGAGTTATATTCATCGGTTTCTTCTGCATCCCCCTCCGGATGCTCATAATAAAAACCATTAAACCAGTAATAACTCGGTGGAACCAATCTCGCATTACCGAAGAGAACCACGTATTCCAGATTCGGATGTTCACGCAAAAATGCGATTATACGCAAGGATAGTTCATAGTCATATCCGGCAATCGAACCATAACCCGGATTCGAACTGTTATTGTAGCCGTTGAACGGTGGTTCCTCGACATTCACGTAGTTATTCCTTATCCAGGTCGTGTTGACTACTTCTGTCGTTATAAACTCAATATGCTCATGGAACCATTCGAGCTCCCGCGCGGCTGCATATAGCTCCGGCGGTGTTATAATAACGCAGTCCGCATCTTTTAACGTCTGGGTAATACCTATGTCGCCAACATTTATCCGAGAGACAGGTGCATCATCGGGCAATTTGTAGTAAACCGTTACGTTGGCATCCGTTATAATGACTGCTTTTTTCAGGGATGGGACATACTGAACCGGCCAGATTCGGGCATAGACATACGTATTCTCGTTGTCCATGCCTATATCGTACGTGACTGTTTTACCCGGGAAATATGTGTCCTTTGAATATGTTTTTTCATCGGGTTTGTAGATGGCTTTCTTATTTTGGCTCGGCATGGGGACGATATTCAACTCGTTTTCTATTGTGCGATACGAGCCAGAAGTCATGTGAACTCCGGTGACCTCGGCTTCACGCGGGAGAAACATCACGAATGTTTTCATCGGCAGTTGCGGCTCGCCCGGGCTCGTTGAAGGATCTAAACCATCTATATCTAGATAGACGAATTCTTTACCCGCAGGTGTCTTATATAAACTGCAATTGGCCCGTTCGATCGAGAACTGCACGGTGGTTGATTTTTGCGACACTGCAAACGCCATCTGTTCTGTTTGCGAACTCGCTTCAAGATTTAAATCCGCTATATCTCCACACGGTCCCCAATGTATAGCACCCGTGGCATCACACAGAGTACTACATTCAACAGCACCCACGACCCCAATATCGGCTATGTCGGTCGGCACACTACCCGCAGCTATCGCGGTAACGATAAATATAATACATATTACATGACTTTCGGCCATCTGGATTATAACGACATGTTAAATTAAACAACTTTGAAATTATACAAGAATCCAGTTGTATCTTTTATTCCCATACGATTAACGACCTCGAGTGCCGATTCCAACTTCTTCATAATAT
>JAPVWK010000105.1 GCA_028572065.1 Candidatus Methanophagales archaeon | reverse complement strand
CTTGGCGGGAGTAAAAGTTGCGTGGATAGGAGACGGGAATAACGTATGCAACTCGCTAATAGGAGGATGTGCCATTACCGGTATGGAGATTGCCGTAGCGTGCCCGAAAGGTTATGAACCAGACGCGAAGATAGTAAAAAGAGCGGCAGAGCTGGGCTGTGAAGTAAACATAACAGAAGATGCAGAAGAAGCCGCTACGGATGCTGACGTTTTAAGCACCGATGTATGGGTATCAATGGGTGACGAGGACGAGACGAAAAGTAGAAAGAACGCTTTTAAAAAATATCAAATAAACGAGGGCCTGATACGAGCTGCAAAAGAGGATGTGATAGTAATGCACTGCATGCCCGTGCACGTAGGCGAGGAAATGACAGAAGAAGTAATAAATAGCGACAATTCGGTAATATTTGAGCAGGCAGAGAACAGATTACATGCGCAGAAGGCTTTGATGTTGACATTGTTAAATTAATAGGCACATGATTGTTGACAATTGGTGGTATTGCCAATGTCTTTCCGAACTATTTATATAAACTTTTAAATAGCCGTTCTTTAAGAAATATTCAGAGACAGATAAGGAAGATAAAATGGGCGAAGCAAATGCGGAAGAGGGTTTACCTTTTGACCTGAACCCTATGTATGAAGGGGAAAGAGTAAGAAAGACGAATATGTACGTGGAGTTGGGCGGTCAGGACAAGCCGGGATTCGAGCTTGTTCTCTTTGAACCCGATTCTGAGAAGGTGAAAGATGATGAGGTCTCGCTGATAGGACCGGACCTGGACGAGATGGAGGAAGGCGGTAGCTATGCGTATGCAATGATATACACGGTATACGGAGAGCAGATAGAGAAAGACCTGGAAGCTGTGATAGAACGTAGGAATCACGAGTACCAGTCTTATATACAGGGATACATGCACCTCAACCAGAGGAGTGAAATATGGGTAAGAATAAGCACAGACGCCATGAAGAAGGGCCTCAAATCGCTGAAACAGATAGGTAAAGCAACGATAAAGCTATTCAAGGCAGAGCTACCGTTCATAGAGAAGATGGAGGCTACGTTTATAACTGACGAAGCAGAGGTAGAAAAGCGGTTAGAAGAAGCGAATAAAATATACGAAGCACGGGATTTGAAGACGCGGGGGCTGCACGATGAGGACGTGGACGAGTTCTATCAATGCTCACTCTGCCAGTCGTTCGCGCCCACGAATGTCTGTGTAGTTGCACCGGATAGGATAGCGCTTTGTGGTGCGATGAGCTGGTTTGATTCACGTGCGGCTGCGAGGGTGGACCCTGAAGGCCCCAACGCACCAATACCAAAAGGGGAGTGTATAGACCCAGTAGGAGGCGAATATTCAGGCGTAAACGAAGCCGCGGTAAGGCTATCGGGTGGAGAATATGATTCCATAAAGTTGCATTCGTTCTTAGAGAAGCCGCATACAAGTTGCGGATGTTTCGAGGTAGCAGGATTCTATATACCCGAGCTTGATGGTGTAGGCTGGGTGCATCGCGGGTCTAAAGTATCTGAAACGCCGATTGGTCTGCCATTCTCCACGATTGCAGGATCCGTAGGAGGGGGGAAACAGGTAAAAGGTTTCCTTGGCATTGGAATACAATACTTTTACAGTTCTAAGTTTATTCAGGCGGATGGTAGCTGGCGTCGTGTGATCTGGATGGCTTCAGATTTGAAAGAGCGGGTGGCAGATGCCATTCCTGAAGATATGAAAGATAAGATCGCGACTGAGAAGGAAGTTAAAGATATAGAGAGTCTGCGCGAGTTCTTGATTAAGGTTGACCATCCGGTGGTGAAGGGAGTAGTCCGAGAGGTTGACGGCGTGCAGGTGACTGACGGATGGGCTACGGCAGCAGAAGAAGTAGCGGTAATTCCGGCTGCTGTTGATGAAGGCGTAGCGACGATTCAAACAGGAGTTCCAGTGGGTGTTGAAGTTCCTGTTACGTCCCTGCTAACAGGGGGTACTGGCTCGCCTATAGTAATAACGTTGAAGGACGCTAATATCCGCATCGGGAAGATAATAGTGAAGAAGAAAAGTAAGTAGCAAGAGAAAATAATAATCGGACGCATATGATCGCAGATTAATAGGATTTAAAGCATAAAAAAACGTGAGAGGAAGTTATGCGATATGTGCAAGCATAAAGTATATTTTTGTATATAAAGCATATTTTTTGCCACCGAGTACACTGAGAGCACCGAGTATTTTCCCGCTGCCCTGTGGTCTCTGTGGCTATCCTTTTCGATTTTTTTTTTCTTGTGTCTGCTCAGTACGAAGTTAGGTGCCCTTTAGGCAGTGCCATAAAATTCAAGTTTTTGCCCCCGTCCTTTACGAAAGGGTGCGGGTTACTTTGGGGGGTATGGGCCTTCGAGTAGTTTACATGGTTTTTAGGGTTGCGCCCACAGGGAGAGGGAAGGGGTATAAATAAAAATTTTTTGTGCGGAGTGACTTGCTTGTACATAAACTTTTCGGTTAGTTAACAAAAAGTTTAGGATGTTGTTAAAAATCGTTTGTGATACTGGAAATGAAATTTGATTCGATTTGCAGGAACTAGCACTGAAAAGTTGAAGCACAAAAACGAGGGTTGTGTAATATTTTAGCGGTAAGAATACGGTAAAAAAGCGAAAAGCATTTAAAGTGGCAAACCTTTCATAGCAATAGTGCTCGGCTCGGGCAATATTGCCAAACGTGAAGTGGGCTAAAAATGCCCCTTATGTGGCGCGAGGTATATGAAGGATTAAAAAAGGCGAAGAAGGAAGGCGCCGAAGCGGAGCACTTTATGAATGCACAAAAAATAGGAGGTGAAAAAAAGAAAAATGAACGACAGAAAAAAAAATGAGAGGGCATATTTTGTTGTTTTTTTTGCAGCTATACTGATGTTGGTGTCCACTATTCCAAGTTGTATGGCAACACCACCAGTTTCAGGCAAGTTATGGCTCGATACGATTCCGCCAGGTACCTATGTAGGGGTGGACGAGGATGCCTGGATCACTGAAAGCACCGTAACGACAAGTACATCTTATGATTTGGAGATATATTATCATCATGGGGACGATATTCATTTTTTGTACCTGCTTGTGGCTGTGGATAGAGACCCTGCAGGCAATGTGACCGTTAATGTCAGTGGTAGCACAGTAGGTCCTTACGATGGCGTCATAACAGGCAACAATAACGCACTGGTAGACGAAACGGAGCCTGTTTACGAGTACCCGGGACATGGAATCTATAAAAATGGGAGCAGCACACATTTTGAAGTTGTGAATATCACAGATATGATCCCGGGCGGGACACTTGTAGCAAATGAGACGGTGATCGTGCCTATTGAGATAAACCCTATAAATCCTGTAAAGGTGCACTTTGATGCAGTTGGAGCGAAAAGTGATAAAATGGCAATTGCATTTGTTCCGCCTTCACATGATGTGACATCTGACATCATCCCGGAATTCACCACAATCGCCATACCAATCGCAGCAATACTCGGACTACTGTTCTTCTTCAACCATCGCAAGAAGCGCGGGGAATAAAAATATGTTCCCCCTTTTTATTTTTTATTTTTTGAATATAGCCAACAGCAAGAATAAAGCGGGATTTGAATTTATTTTAGCGGTGAAGTAAACGTTCTATCGCAGTTTTGATTTTTACACGAATACCGTGAGGACTTCTTACAGGCTCAGCACCTAGTATTCTACAATTTTTGGTGTATTTTTTTGAGAGAGTTTGATGCGCCTCGCAGATGATAGGAAATTATTGTATCTGATTCTCAGATACTTCGGCTTGCCAATAACGAATAAAGATATTCGTGTCGGCTTAAAATCCAGTGGTATTTTGAACAGACGCTGAAGTATTGAAGATAAGACCTTTTTATGGATGAAGAAGCTAAATCTGTTTTTTATTTTTTGTGCGCGAAGAATCCGAAGCTTTAAAAAATAAAAAGTAAAAATGAGAAGGTCATTTCAGCCCTCCTGTTCCTATGTTGCTATGGGCAGTCCAAAACCAGTTGCAGTGTCATCGCCTTCTGTGCATAAATCATGATTTTCCGCTAGTTCTTGTAAGTAAGTCCTTGTAGTTGTTGCGTTACTTTGCCATAGTTTTGCAGCCAATCCCGATACATGTGGTGTTGCCATAGATGTTCCTTCAATCGTATTATAACACCCATCTTTCCACGTTGATTCCACGAATACACCTGGTGCACCAAATTCAACTTCGCTTTCTTCTACGATGTAATCTCCATCATTTATTCCCCTAGATGACCAGTCTGGAACTGCTTCTTCTGAATTAATTGCTCCAACTGCTATTACTTTTACATTCGCTCCGGGATAGTCTATGCTGCCGTCTGTAGGACCGTCGTTCCCTGCTGCTGCTATTACTAGGACTCCTTTACCCGTCGCATAAACAACTGCATCTTTGATTAGGGAACTTTGAGAATCTCCACCTAAACTCATTGAAATTATATTTGCTCCGTTATCTGCTACATACCCAATTCCCGCTGCTATATCGTCACACCAACAACCCCTCGGCCCACAAACTTTTATTGCCATCAACTTTGCTTCTGGTGCAACTCCATAAATTCCCTTGTTATCTGCGCCACTACTAGCAGCTATTGTCCCCGCAACATGAGTTCCGTGTCCATTGTTATCAGCACAACCCTTTCTGATTCCCCCCTTTGTTGCGTCTTTACAATCTATAATATTGGCTTCCAAATCTAAATGGTCTTTGTAAACCCCTGTATCTAAGACTGCTACTTTAATTCCTGCTCCACCAGAACCACCGTTGACTTTCTTTATGCCCCATGGTTTCTGAACACTTGGATAACAAGACCTCTCAGGTGGTGATGTTTCTTCAACACATTTACAGTTCTCACATATATATCCTTCTAGACACTCGGGCAACCCGGGTTCACCACATTTCTCTCCGCCTTCTATTATACAATTACCGCAAACTGGTTTTCCTGACACATGGTACAACGGAACCGCTTCTAACTGAATCCATGGTAGTTTTTCAAGTGCTGCTAAACCTTTAGCACTTACTTCCACCGTAAACCCCTCATCAAATTCGTGTTGCACCGCAAAAGTGTTTTTGACAATGTATGTACTCGCAAGGACTACCTGAAACAAAAACTCTTGAAGTTGCTTCGCTGGAGTTCCCTGGTGTCGCTATTACAATCCCTGCAATACTTACAATGACTATCCCTACTAACAGAATAGTCACAATTGAAAACGCCTTCTTTCTTTCCATCTTCTTATTTCACCTCCTAAGTTTTTTCACTATTTTTTCTTTTACCTTCCTACTTCTCTTTTTAGCCCCCACATGGATTTGTGCCATACCAAGTAAGGGCCATCTTTATATTTTGTGTTCACCTATAATAAACCTGTTACCTCACGGATTTCGGAGTAATAATAATATAGTGTACTAATCCATAAATGACCGCTTACAGTCGTCTATTATTTGCCGTACAATATATCTAATTTTTTAAACAGATATTTGAAACTAAAATTAAAGATATGTTAATTTAATTTATAACACAATCAAATACGTACCGACTAAGACCATTACCGCAGCAATCCCTTTAATAACAACCGCGGACTTTTCGTCTAGGTTCTCCTTTATCAACTCGGGATAAAAGATACCGAGCACAATCGCAAATAAGAACACAAAAAACGGCTGTGTTGACGGTATCGCACTCACAAGCGAGACATACGTCCTGGAAATCGCATCGTAGTAGAAAACAAAACCCACCCACGCAAGGGTACTGTTAATAAAACAAATCAGATATATTTTTGGCTTAAGCGACTTCATATCGGCAATGAATCGTATCTTTATGTCCGGCAGAAATAATAGAAAAGGTCTTATCACAATGTTACCGAGCACGAACCAGAATAGGTAGGTCCAATAATCAATGTACGAGAACAGGAATTTTGCGATTACATCTTTGCCCGCAATCAGTAAATCCAGAAATAAGATCATGAACAGTGCCGGTGAGACAGAGAAGGACTTACGTTCCCGCCATCGAAACGAGACTAAAATCGCACTTAAGACCATGAGCCCAATGCCAATATAGCTTCTTGGCGGAAGGTGCTCACCAAGGAAGAAAGAAGATAATAGTAGCACAAAAAGCGGCGACAGGTAAAATAAGGGTGTTACCCTCGAAACTTCTTCTACCAGCAACGCTTTGTTGTAAAGCACGAAAACCAGCCCAAAGATCATACCGAGTAGGAGGATCAAGAGATAGAGCAACATAGAATGGTGAAAACACGAGCAGAAAAAGAGAATCAGGGCAAGGGGTACCAGGGTGACGGTCAGGAAAAGCTGGTATGAGTAAGCATCTTTTATGTGGTGTGTCAGCACGAACTTGTCCACTATCACGACCACCGCCCATAGAAGTGATGCCAGAAGTGCAGGAATATACCAGTACCATTGCATATATGAAGTTAGGTGTACACAAAGATGAATAAGATGGAAATGTGAATGCCGTTAGGGCTTTATTTTGGTTTGAAATTACCCGAGACACTCAACAATTACGCACGGCTAAACCTGTAACCAGTGCTTATAAACTTCATGCTCCTTCAATACGTCCTTTGCCCTTTCTCGTTCTTCTTGATGCTGCTTTATAAAGGTGTGCATAAGCTCCGCCGCCTCTAACTTACACGATTTGCACGTGCGCTTACCGGCTTTGCACTCCTCAAATATCTCCTTCATGTATGCGTCTTCTTCTACCAAATGAAACATCATAAGATCATAAACCGTGCACTGCTCTGGTAACCCGCCCAAATCCTTCTGCTCGGCAGCAGT
>JAPVWK010000104.1 GCA_028572065.1 Candidatus Methanophagales archaeon | reverse complement strand
CTGCTTATTCTGCTATTTTAGCGTTTTAACGGTTTTACCGATCTTTTGCGATTGCTTCTTTTCTGGCAACGCGAAGAAGGGCAAAAAGTTACATATTTTAAGATGCAATCATTATATTCTTTTCGTTAGCACAAAAAAAATATGACATGTCACAAGTTTTTTACTAATGATTAGTAACATAATTTATGTATTAATGCACAATAGAAGCTACATGGCATAATAGGGCTTTGAAATTTTGGTATAAATTGTTTAGTTTCACAAATAGCCAATAGGGGTAGTTTTATAACTTATGAATCCTTAATACAAAGTATAGTGAGGAAAATAAGACTGTTTAAGGGGATAAAACTTCTGGTAACCTTATCATTATCCGCCGTTATAGTTACAATGCTGACATTGCCCGCGATGGCATATACGATTGACGGTTGTTTGGACGATTGGGGTGTGAACCTTAGCGAGGATTGGAACCTGGAAGAGACGTGGGTACCTTCGAGTCCGACTACCGAGTGGGTCGTTGAGGATAATCTAGATTGTTCGCAGTATTATTCCGGTGCAAACTACTGCGGCGTTCATATTACCGGCAGTGGCACATCCTATACTTACTATGCAGAACCAGAAATAAAAATGCGTAAGATTGGCTGGTGGATTAGTAGCAATAAACAGCCATACCATGAACGTGGATGGTCTGCTCGTTCTCGCGAACTAAACGATATAGAAGCAATGTATTTCGATGCTAACGAGACGCAGGCATTCGTTGCTATTGTCACGTCCATTCCACTGGATAAAGTGATGAGCGATTTAGCTATTTCCTTCGGTGATAACTTGACGACAGGTGATCCAGGTTATGAATGTGGCATTGTATTAGGCGGCGAAAATAAGGGTACTGTATATCATAATCCTGAGTGGTCCGACACTGACCGCTTTAAGGACAGTGGACCGTATCGTATAACCGGCGGTACTGTTATTGGCACAGCTAATGTTGAATACCAGGATCAGCGTATATTTGACTTTGATTGTACCAATTGGGTAATAGAACTTAGTGTTCCTCAATCGGTATTCGAGGACTTTGACAGCCTTACTGAGTTACATGTTACGCTTTATTGTGGTAATGATATTGTGGAAATAATACCAGAATTACAGACACCACCAGCAGAGCCAACGACACCACCAACAACACCACCATTAACAACACCACCATTAACAACACCACCATTAGCAACACCACCATTAACAACACCACCATTAACAACGCCACCAGAAGAAGAAATTCCGGAATTTTCAACTATTGCCATACCCATGAGTATAACCCTTGTGCTACTTTATTACTACAGGCGGAAACGGCTGAGATAGGAATCTAAAAGATAAGAACAAACGTATTCAAAAATTACCTGTACCGTTTACGTGATTGACCGGACACGTTTATACCGCCAACTAAAGTGGCACAATCCACACCCTAAAGCGTTATTAATCTAATATAACTGTCTGAGAGACTTAGCTTATTACTATTAGCGTAAAAACAGGTGGATTGGGCGAATGGACTTCAATTATCATATGCGGGGGGCAGGATTCGAACCCGCGTACCCCTACGGGAGCAGATCTTGAGTCTGCCACCTTTGTCCACTCGGTAACCCCCGCCACGGGCATGATACCCTACACAATCATAGTAGCTGCAGATGCTATCGCAGAAAACCGTTCCACTGCTTCTCTTGCTACCGGCCCTCTTATCTCGGAACCCTTTGGTGCACCCTTGTCATCCACGATAACGGCTGCATTATCCTCAAATTTCACACGCATCCCGGAAGACCGCCTGTATTCTTTCCTCTGCCTTATTATCACCGCTTTCAGTATCTGCTTTTTTATCTCCGGCCTTCCCTTTTTCACTGTTATCACTATCATATCACCGACTCCTGCTTTTGGATACCTGTTCTTTACCCCTCGATATCCCTTCACCGCTATTATTTGCACCACTTTTGCGCCTGTATTATCCACGCAGTCTAAACGTGCACCGGCAGGTAACGCTTTCGTTATCTTCGATTTTAAGCCTTTCATATTATCACCTAAATAAGCCTTTTAATAGTTCATAATAAAAAGCTTACCGTTCGATTCGGTACACGTGCGGCAAAGTGCTATAAGTTATTATTCAAAATCACATACTTCTCAATATTTACGTTATTAGCGTCTGAACAACCTCGAAAGTGCAGATTGACGCCCCTTTTTAGACCCCTCTTCCCATCGCTCTACATCCTTTGCAAGCTCATCACCTTCAAATCCAGCCTTCGAAATCTCCCTCAATTTCTCTAACTCGCCATAATCGAGCCAGACACCGCCACACTTCAAGCACACATCCACCTCTACCTCTTCTGCCGGCTCGATGTCCATTAACCAGCCGCATCTGGGGCATACTAATTGGCTCTTGCTCTGTGTCCCGATATGCTTGGTCAAATAATTAGATAGTTTTCTATCTTTCAGCAGTTTGTTCAATTCCTTATTGTCTAACCAGATACCGCCACAGTCGGGGCAAATATCTATAACGATGTTCGGACCCAAGATCTCGACTTCTTCTTTTTCCATGGCTACCCAACATTTGGGGCAGTCCAACGTTTTATCCGCGGCCTCTTTTTTTGTTGGCATATCTCTCCTGTCACTTTTTAATGTTCCATCCTTAAATATCTTCTTCTTTCTGCTTCTACTTGCGTGCGAGCAAAAGCAGAAACTATTTATAGCAGGCTGAATATATATTCATACAACAAGATGCGAGGTGTGAGACGGAGGCGCTGTGTGGGCTTCCAGCCGAATTTCCTGTATTTCGAACCGAAGATGTGTGGTAAAGGTATTCCCCCCAACGCGGATGATGAGATATTAAAGGTAGAGGAGTTGGAGAGCATACGGCTGAAAGACTATTTACGGATGGACCAGGCAGCAGCTGCGGAGCGAATGGGCATTTCGCAGCCTACATTCCACAGGATAATAAGCGAATCGCACCGTAAAGTTGCACAGGCACTTGTCGAAGGTAAAGCTATAAGGATAGAAGGCGGCAATTATGTAATAGTAGTGAAAGATCCTGAGACTCCTGTGCCTTTGCAAGACCCGAGAATGTCACCCTGTGGATGGGGCAGGAAACGTGGAAACTGACCACAGGGCTAATTTTAATCTGTTTGCAGATTAGAGGAAAGAGAATGGTAGAAGAAGAAAAGAAGAATCGGATGGAAGAGGAAGAAGCAGCAGTGAAAGCGAGCATGGATAAGGTAAAGCACAAGATAATGGTGATGAGCGGAAAAGGCGGAGTTGGTAAAACAACAGTAGCAGCGAATCTTGCGTTTGCTCTGGGCATGGCGGGTTTAGACGTGGGTTTAATGGATGCCGATATACACGGACCTGACGTGCCGAAGATACTGGGCATAGAGGACAAACGACCGGAACCCGCAGGTGAGAAAATGTACCCGGTTTCCGTCACGCCACGTCTGAAAGCTATGTCTATTGGATTCCTGCTACCACGTCCGGATTCCGCAATCATCTGGCGGGGACCGATGAAGATGACAGCGATAAGGCAATTCATTTCGGATGTAGATTGGGGCGAGCTGGATTATATGATAGTTGACCTGCCACCGGGGACGGGTGACGAACCACTTAGTGTTGCGCAACTGATAAAGGATGTAGATGGGGCGATAATAGTTACAACGCCACAAGATTTAGCACTGCTGGATTCGCGGAAGGCCGTAGATTTTTCACGTGTGCTGAAAGTGCCGGTTATAGGAATAATAGAGAACATGAGCGGTTTTGTATGCCCACATTGTGGTAAGGAGATAAACATATTCAAGTATGGCGGCGGAGAGCGGGCAGCGACAGAATTAGACGTCCCTTTCCTCGGCCGAGTGCCGCTGGATCCAAAAGTGGTAGAAGCTACCGATGCGGGAACTCCGTTTGTACTACAAAAGGACTTGAAAGTGCAGGAGGCATTTGAGCAAATAGTGAAAAATGTAAGGACATATGTGGAAGGTAAGGAGCCCAAAAATTGAAAACTTTATATGTTTATGAATATATATTCATACAGGAACTAGATGTTTAGATTGATAGAGAAGGAGAAAAAAAAATGAAGATATGTGTAACCGCGACAGGAAGTGATTTAAATGCACAGGTAGATCCAAGGTTTGGTCGGTGTCAGAACTTCGTAATCGTGGATTCGGATACAATGGTTTTTGACGCTATGGCAAACGAAGCCATTGCCGCACCAGGAGGAGCAGGGATTCAAGCGGCGCAAGCAATGGTGAATAAAGGTGTGGATGTAGTAATTTCAGGGAATATAGGTCCTAATGCTTTTCAGGTGCTGTCCACAGCAAGTGTGAAGGTCGCAACGGGTGCGTATGGCACGGTTCAAGAAGCTATTATGATGTATAAAAGCGGTAAGTTAGCTGAGACCGGTACTTCGACAGCACCGGCACATGCGGGTATGCAACAGCCTTCGCAAGCGGCACCAACAGTAACACCGCAGAGTAGAGAAGAAGAACTCGAAGAGCTATCGAACCTGACGAGTAGGTTGGAGAATGAATTAGAGGAAGTAAAGAATAAAATATCGGAGTTAAAAAGGAGGGGATAAGATGAAGATAGGCGTACCGACAATGGGAGATAGTGGTTTAGAAGAGACAGTGGGCGGACATTTTGGGCGATCACCTACTTTCACGGTTGTAGATCTGAAAACAAATGATGTGAAAGTATTGCCAAACACAAGTGAACATTTTGGTGGTGTTAAACAGGCACCTGAGATTTTAGCAGAGGCAGGTGTAGAGGTGATGCTCTGCCAGGGGTTGGGACCTCGAGCGATAAGTATGTTCGAGCAGTTCGGTATTGAGGTGTATGTAGGTGCTAATTCGGACGGAACAACCGTGAGCGATGTTTTAAAAGCGTTTCAGGCGGGATTGCTGCATGAGGTCTCAGATAAAGATGCTTGTGAGGAGCACAGGCATTAGTTAGTTGTAATAGGAGGTGAAAAAGGTAAGATGAGTGGTATGGGTCAAGGTGGCGGAAGAGGTCAAGGTGGTGGAAGAGGGCAAGGTCAAGGTCAAGGTCAGGGTCGAGGTAGAATGGGTGGCAATGCTTCAGGCACAGGCGGTGAATGTCGATGCCCCAATTGCGGATATACGGTACCACATCAAGTGGGAGTGCCCTGCTATCAGCAGACATGCCAGAAATGTGGGACTAACCTGGTAAGAGCCTGAAAGCAACTGGTAAAAAAGTTTAGGATAGGTGAATGTAAAAATGCGTGGAAATAGACATAGAAATATGTATTATCTGACGGGTTTACCCGGCTGGATGAGGTTCGGATACTCACCAGGGTGGGTAGGAAGAAGCACGACTGGTTTGCCACCTGCGGCACAGTATCTCGCCCAAACGGGGCAGATACCTCAGTTCAGTTCATGGCAACAGCAGCAAGGTGCGCCTGCTGCACCGATGGACATGTCGGCAATGCCGAAGGACCAGGAGGTTTCAATGCTGGAATCGCAGGCAGATATGCTTGGCAAGCAGTTAGAGCAGATAAAGAAGAAGTTGGAAGATTTAAAGCAGTAGAGAGAGGAGAACGTAAACAAACCATTCATTACTTTTCTATTTTTGCTGTTTTTGCTGTTTTTGTATCACGAAATCGCAAGCATCCGCTCTATCGCTTTCTTCGCTTTCCGTGCCGTTTCTGGAGGAACTACTACTACCGGCTCCTCGTTTTCCAATGCCGTTTCTATATTCGCTAATGTGTGCATCTTCATCTGTGGACATACAGCGGTATTGGAGATGGGATAGAATCTCTTTTCCGGTATCTCCTTCTTGAGCCGGTAAAGTAGTCCTACTTCCGTGCCAATCAGGAACTCATCAGCCGCTTCTTCACGGCAAATCTTCACCATGCCGCTGGTTGATGCGATGTAATCCGCACTGTCCTGAACTTCAGGAATGCACTCGGGATGAACAATAACTATTGCATCCGGATGCGCACTCTTAGCAGTTAATAAGTCGTCCATCACTATCTGGTGATGCGAAGGGCAAAGCCCGTGCTCCGGAACAGGGATAATCGTCTTTGTAGTCGCCTGTTGTGCGTGATATGCCAAATTGCGGTCGGGACCAAATAGTAGTGTCTCAGTGTCCATAGCGTTAACTATCTTCTGTGCATTCGCGGAAGTACAGATACAGTCGGCAAGTGCTTTACTTTCCGCAAGCGTGTTCACGTACAGGACTACTTCCGCATCAGGATGTTCTCGTTTGGCAGCGAGTAAAGAGTCTGCGGGTAACTGCTGTGCCATAGGGCATATCGCACCCCGGTCGGGAATGACAACTTTTTTAGCGGGATTCAGTATCGCTGCGGTTTCCGCCATGAAATCCACGCCGCAGAAGATGATAATATCGGCACTTGTCGTCATCGCCTTCCTTGCCAGCTCTAAGGAATCGCCTATGAATTCCGCTATATCCTGAACCTCGGGTCGCTGATAGTTATGCGCCAAGATAATCGCGTTCTTCTTTCGCTTTTGCCGTTCTATCTTCCCTATCAGTTCTTCGCGCGTCATGACCATATAATATTATATCCATGGGATATTATTTTAAAGATATATAAGAAGAAATGACCTGGGCAATTTGGATAACTGGCTTACCGGGCAGTGGTAAGTCGGTAATAGCGGAAAAAGTACGCACTTTATTGGAAGATTTAACAGACGTGAAACGGCTCGAGCTTGACGAGATACGGAAATTTATCACGCCAAAACCGTCTTATTCCGAAGCGGAACGGGAGATTGTGTACGCCTCGTTAGTGTACATGGCGAAACTTCTGGTAGATAGCGGCAAGTCCGTTATAATAGATGCTACCGCAAACAGAATGCGATACCGGCAAAGAGCACGT
>JAPVWK010000103.1 GCA_028572065.1 Candidatus Methanophagales archaeon | reverse complement strand
TATTCTTGTTTTTGCCATGTAGTCTATATATGGGCTACGAGTATATAAAGCTTTTAACATGTTATGACTGAGTTATGCTCATTTCATTTCGAGTTATTAGAGTAACGTAAAATGGTAGCCTATAAAACTCGGAATGTCAAGTTACAGTGGAGATATTGACCCGCACCTCAAATGCGATACTCCGTGTGCTATTATCCTGTATCTTGTGCCTTACGATGTAGTTTACCTTTCGTTCGGTCAACCGACCCTACTTTCGCTTGCCAATAGTTAACATCTTATGAGTGGATACAAGAAGTTGCCAAAGGCAATTTAAGCGAAGCGAAACGCAGCCTTTTAGCCGCTGTTACACGACCCAAAGGGCAAAGTGCGAAGAGTTTCGAGTTGAATGAAAGGCCGTACAGTATCATCATATTTCATTTTTTCGCATAATAGACACCCCACCTCAAAATTATTTGCGATTTCGCCTCGGAAATCCGTTTGATCTTTGTTTCCCTTTGAACGATTACATTTTGAGCATAGTACCTGTAGATTTACACCATTCTTTGTTGTGATTTCGGCTAACCGTAGTATACCCGCACCCACTCCGCATATCCACCCAATTTAGCGCTATAACCGAACATGGCTCGTACATACATCCATTTAGTCGAACTCCAATATCATTCATCTTTCTCTTCTTCTTTTATCTGCGAACTTTCAACCTTAGAAACTTTCACCTTCGAGGACCTTATCACCTTCGAGCCAAACGTATATCCTTTCTCAAACTCGTCCACAACTGTATCTTCCGGTAGCTCGTCATCCGTAACCGTCAACAGCACCTCGTGTTTATACGGATCGAAAGCCTCACCTACGGCTTTTATCGGCTTTAACCCTTCTCTGCCAAGCACTTCCAGTAAATTCGTATATATCAACTCAAGTCCTTCAACAAATGACGTATCGTCCTCATTCTGTTTCGCAGATGCAATAGCAGCCTCGAGATTGTCAATAACCGGCAGCAGAGCCTTTATCAGCTCTTCTGTTGCGCACAGCTCATACAATTCTCGTTCGCGTGCCGCCATCTTTTTGTAGTTCTCAAAGTCGGCCTGTAGATATTTCAGCCGTGATAAATAATCATCTGCTATTTTTGTCTGCGCTTCTAAATCGCACTTCAATTGCTCTACTTCTGTACTTGAACGCTCTGCCTCTTTTACTTCATCCGAATCTTCTTTTACTTCCTTTTCCTCTGCTTCTGTCAATTCCGAGTCTTCCATTTTATTTTACCGTTCGCCTCCGTTCACGTATTCTTATTCGTTTATTTATGGCTCATGACCACGTTAAATCTACTGATTTTCTTCAACAATTTGTATTTCGTCTTTTG
This sequence comes from Candidatus Methanophagales archaeon, assembly GCA_028572065.1. GTDB lineage: Archaea > Halobacteriota > Syntropharchaeia > Alkanophagales > Methanospirareceae > QENJ01. Next base: position 5,554 of record JAPVWK010000103.1, on the reverse strand, counting down.
TCAGCCCATATAGTCCATAAACCAGTTCATCAATATCTTTATCTGTTTTCTCAAGCTCGTTTTTCAAGCCAACCATTTTTTGCCGGTAAACTTCAAAGTACTCTTTTATCTCGACTGTCTGCTTCGGTGAAAAGTTTCTATTCTCTTTGGGCAGTTTCTTTATGAGTTCAACGAAAAACGATTCTTCGTGCAACTCATAAAAAGATTCTAACTTTTTTGATTGCTTTTCTAAGCCGTATTGTATTTTGAGCCACTCGAAAAACTCTTTTTGTGTCAGCCACAATTTTTGTGTGAGTGTCAACATCTTATCGGCTTTTTCGATTAAGGGCTGCTGTTGTCCCGAAGAACTCTTTTTTACCGGTAATTCATAATAATGGAAAATCCTCGCTTTGGTGAAGGTCCCTTTAGTTTTTTCAAATGCTATTAACTTGAGTTGGTATTGAAACAATCTTGAATTAAGTAGGCAAAGTACATATTTCAAATCAAAAGAGTTATCCGTTAGTATTGCATTGTATAGTGAGGACATGATGTAAAAGCCTTTGTTATCAAAGGTAGCTATTATTCTGTTTCCGGACTCTCTAAGTAAAATTTTAGGCTGTTCAAATATTACTGAGTCTCTTGGACATGCTAAATGATTACCGTAATTCACATATAACACGGGATTAATAATTGACCATTTCCGTATGTCTCTGCCTCTTAGAATGGGTTTAAAGTAATCATTCTTTTTGTCTGGAGTAATATAAACTTTGTCATTTCCGGTCTTTATGGCTTGTCTTATATCCAGAATATTTTTGAGTGGATCACTATTAACAGCTAATTTAGTTAAAATGTCCTTCTGCGTATAATTTCTGATAGCAAAAACAAATTTATCTTGCTCCAAGAAGTACGTATTAGGAATGCCTAAAAACTCATTATTCAAATATTTAGACGTATTCGCTTTTATCAAATAATGTGATTTGACAGCTTTTTTGAAGCCTAAAATCATAGAATGAACGACTGCTTCTTCAAATATATTATCACTTAAATCAATTACTTCTTTCACCTGGTTTTGTTTTAATAGCTTCTCTCTGATTTTTTCCTCGAAATAATTGTCTAACATAGTATTTGGAATAATAAAATAACAGTAAGAGTTATTTCGTAATAGCTCGATAGATTTAAGTATAAAAACAGAATAAGTATCTATTTTGAATTGCAATTCCGGATAATTATTACGCAAAAAATCTTTGGCTTTTTTGTTTAACTCTGCACCATACGGTGGATTGCCAATGACCACATCAAAACCGCCGTTTGCCATAATCGCCGGGAACTCGATCTTCCAGTCGAAGGGACTGAGTTTTCGAATCTGTTTTTCACATTCTTCTTCTGAGTTATCTTCTTTTAGATCCTTATAAAACTCCTTTATTTCATGGCCGATTAATGAATTCCCGCATTTAATATTCTCATCCAGTGCAGTCAATTCTTTTAGCTTGTTCGCTGTTTTGAGCCAAAGCGAAAGTTTAGTAATCTCCACCGATTCCGAATTTAAATCAACACCATAAAGATTGTCACTCAATATGCTTTTATCCAAGTCAACTAAACTATACGTGCCTCGTTTCAGCTTTGCTAATTCTTCATTTACTCGTTGTCCTTCTCCATACAAATAGTCAAATGCTTGATTTAAAAACGCGCCGGAACCACAAGCAGGGTCAAGCACTTTTATATCTTTTAAAATTGTTTTGTAGGTTTCCCAAAACTCTAAATGTCTCTTTACATTAGCGTTGTATGCAGCCTTTTTTACATTTATTGATTCATAATCCTTTTCTGTTAGTTCTGGTAAGCTATAATACCCCAGTTCCTTTTTCCGGTCTTCCAGCCATCCACCGATGGCATTCTCCACAATATAGTGTGTAATATATTCAGGCGTATAATAAATACCCTCTTTTTTGCGTTTACCTTTTTTCTTATCAACTTTTTCCTCGTTGAACTCTGCTTTAATCTCTTCTAAATCGGAAATGGACTGTTCAAAAATATGCCCTAAAATATTTACATTTAAATCGGTCTCAAAATCATAATCCGTAATCTTTGCCAGTTCTTCAAAAATAGCATCATTGAGTTTGAGAGAATCAAGCTCTTCATCGGGTGCAAAAAGCCCGCCATTGAATTTGTTTATGTCGTGTTCCGGATTCCCGTCGTTAATCGCTTTAAAGAGTGCCTGAACAAATTGCCAATTTTTATCTGCCTGTTCTAAAGTACCTCTAAAAATCCTTGCCGGTAGCAAACCCTTATCCTCACAGAAGCAAACGAAAATAAAACGGTCTAAAATCTTCTGCGTCTTTTCCAGTAATAGCATTTCGTCTTTATCAGGATTGTTCCTCTTCAGATGTTCAAAAAGATGTATTCGTGCCGCTTTGTATTCGCCATAAAATTTGGTGGATATTTGTTCTTCTTCCTCTGTATTATTCCGGTAAAGTTTTTCGTTTGAAAAGAAACATAATGTCCCATCTGCTCGGTTGGAGGTGTGTTTCATCTTTTGCTGGGGTATCATATTCCAGACGTCCGATTCTCCGATAACGCCCTGATAACTCAGCACTCGCACGAAAAAGTCATCTAGAAATTTCTGGTCAAATGATGTCTCTTTAATAAAGTCCAATTTACCGCTTTGAAGAGCTATAATCCAGTTCGATATAATTGCCTGCTTCTCATTTATGTCTGGATCCGAAGCATCTCCAATTCGGTTCAGGTCTCTGCTAAGTGTTTTTTTATTGAAAATGGATTTGTGATACTTCATAAAATCACCCTTCATTCGGTTTCTTAAGTCTTTTGATATAACAGGATCTATTCTATAAAAACAGTAAATTACGGCAACGGATTAAGGAAATAGTGCAGCTCAACATAGGCGTTCTGGTCCCAACATCAAAGACACAAAAAAAAAAAGTCGGCTAAAGCTGAGAACGTTTAAAGTATTGATGTCTTCTTATTCAAACATTCACTTCACAGCAACACCAACTGCGCGTTTTATCAAAAGCCCTATTTCATCTACCTCCGTCACCATCGGACCTTTCTTATCGGGCACCGTAACGATGATGGGAATAACGCCACGTTTCTTTTCGTTTATCTCTTTTATCTTTTCTCGGACCTTAGTTTCAGTGGCAAGCCGCTCGCTCAAGATTATTAACGCAATTTCCTCTCTTGACAATTTATCTAACAACTGAACGGTATTCCCTCCGCCCTCGGTGCTACTTTCAGGTTCATACACATCACTCACACCCGCGAGCCTGAACCCCGTAGCAGTATCCGGGTCTCCTATTACCGCAATCATCCTTATGACTCCTTACCCTTAAACAATTCTTTAACTATATCTTCCCGCACATTGGTAGAAAAACGCCCCAGTCTCTGCTCAAGTGTGTTATCAACCACGATTTTACCATCTTTCCGCCTTACAATCACACCGCCTACCGATCTAATCCTTTCCTCGGACAACGCTAAATCTATTTCCACACCACCCGCACTTATTTCTGCAGATGTCTCTTTTAGCATAGCGGAATTTACATAAGTTTCATCCTCTGCACTAATTACCACTTCCAATTCGCTGCTCGCGGCGCCTCCGCCTGCGATTATACTCTGTGCAGCCTCCTTTATTAAACCAGCCAAAAATGTTGAATACTCCGTCCCTTTAAAGCCCTCACTTTTTACTGTTGGGACTCTCTTCACAGCCGCTTCTAACGCTTTTTTGATTAACTCTTCCTCGGTGTCCCATCTGTGCTTCTTCGCCTTTAGCCTTGCTGCCCTAACAATTCGTTCTTTAGTCGCTCGCCCTTTCGCCTCTTCAGCTTCAATGAATTGCTGCTTCCGCAGTTCCATCTCCTCGCTTGCCTCTTTCTGCAACGCCTTCGCCTTCGCTCTCGCTTCGCTAAGTACACTATCCTGCTCTGACTTTACTTCGCCCTTTATCCGATCTACTATCTCTACGGCACCCATACAGGACTCACCTTAACCCTAAAATTCTTCCTAGCACAAGGTTCACGGCACTGTCAAGATTCGACTCTGCAACCGCTCTTAACTCCTCGGTTTCGGCATCGGCTTTTGCCTGTATCGCTTTTCCCTTGATCTCGCCTTCCTTTGCATACTTGTCTGAAATCGCCCGTGTTAAGCTCTTTTCCGCTTCACCCGCATTCTCTTTCAGCCGGTTTATCTCCTGCTCAGTTTCTTTTGCTATTACCGCCGCGTTTCCCTTCGTCTCGTCTAATAACCTTCTGCCTTCTTCTTCCGTTTCTCTTATCAACTTAAGTGCTTCTACTGCCATTGTACTTTTAAACTAGATGTCTTTTGCTTTATGCTTTTATAAAGCTATATCATTTTGCCGGTATATGTCGAGACGGAGATGGATGTATCTTGGTGAAGAACGCTCATGTATAAAGATCTTATTATAAGTTCCAATATTTGTAGTAGTCAAGGAACAAACTAAATTTCAAAAGCGAAAAGAGAGGTGAAGAGAGGAAATGGACTTAGAGGATTTACCGGGTGTCGGTCCGGCAATAGCAGAAAAATTGCGTGATGCAGGATTAAACACGTTAGAATCAGTAGCAGTGGCATCTCCCGGGGAATTGGTGGCAACTGCGGAGATAGGCGAGGCGATAGCAGCTAAGATAATAAACGCAGCACGGGAAGCTGCGGACATCGGCGGGTTTGAGACAGGGGATAAGATATTAGAACGGAGAGAGGGAATAGGCAAGCTGACCACGGGGTCGAAATCGTTGGATGAGTTGTTTGGTGGCGGACTCGAGACGCAAGCAATGTCGGAGTTCTATGGCGAGTTCGGTAGTGGTAAGACACAATTAGCACATCAACTCGCTGTAACAGTTCAGTTCCCACAGGAGAAAGGTGGTTTAAACGGCTCAGTCATAATAGTGGATACGGAGAATACGTTCAGACCAGAGCGGATAAAAGATATGGCAGAGGGTGCGGAACTGGATTACGAGGACGTTCTTAAAAATATACACGTTGCTCGTGCATATAACTCAAATCATCAGATATTGCTTGTGGAGAAGGCGAAGGAACTGGCTGATGAGCTGGCTGATACAGAAAAACCGGTGCGATTGCTAATAATAGATTCTGCAACTGCGCATTTCAGAAGCGAATATGTGGGCAGGGGCACGCTGGCAGATCGGCAGCAAAAGCTAAACAAGCATCTGCATGACGCGCTCAGGTTTGGTGACCTGAATAATGCCGTGGTGATGATAACTAACCAGGTGCAGGTGAGACCGGATGCGTTCTTCGGCGATCCTACAAGGCCCATAGGAGGTCATATAGTAGGTCATACCGCTACTTTCAGGACATACCTGAGAAAGTCGAAAGGGGAGAAGAGAATAGCAAAGTTAGTTGATTCTCCAAACCTGCCGGAAGCGGAAGCGGTATTCTCGGTATCAAAAGTAGGAATCCGGGATTAGGCTTCCGATAGGATAGTCATCTCGGACTTCTTGTATTTGTATGCGGATGTTAAAGAAGAAAAGCACAAGATTGAGACGAAGAAACACCAAAAACCGATTCTTTGATCATAATTTAATTATAACAGTTT
>JAPVWK010000102.1 GCA_028572065.1 Candidatus Methanophagales archaeon | reverse complement strand
ATTTTTTTTGTGCTAACGAAAAGAATATAATGATTGCATCTTAAAATATGTAACTTTTTGCCCTTCTTCGCGTTGCCAGAAAAGAAGCAATCGCAAAAGATCGGTAAAACCGTTAAAACGCTAAAATAGCAGAATAAGCAGAACCATTTTTGAAATGGCGGTAGAACAGTTCTTCATTTGTATATATTGTACTTGCTCTCTTTGCGTATCCACCAAAAACGCTTCGCGGTGATCCTTGTTCCTTTGGAATAGTGATGAATGAATTAAGTTAAATCAGGTCTAATTATTTCTTGATACCGAAGCTATGGACGAACACGAACCCGCGGTCAAGCAGCATATGGATACCTCTAAGAACAAGATTTGGTCACTGAGCAGGCGTTATGGACTACAACCGCTCCATAGAGTTTTACTGGGTCATGACGGTTCCATGACCGCCCTTCTGGAGTTAATCTCGTGCAGTGAAGTTGCACTTCGTACGATTAAGCAATCCATAGTCCCTTGCCCGCAAGAAGCAGCAGACCTACTTGCGGTCGCTGCGGGAGAACCGACAAACGAGCGTGACATCCTGATTGTCCGACTGTCCGATGGTTCGCCACTAATATATGCCCGATCTTACACACCGCTAATAAGATTAGAACCGGCCTTCAAAGCCGACCTGATAAGAGCCAACAACCCCATCGGCAATATTATGCAAAAGTACCGAATTGAGGCTCGGAGAGAGATAATAGATGTCGGCTACCTTGATAAGGACCAAAGTCTTGAAGAACTATTAGCTTGCCCACCGCCATATCTCTGGAGGGTATATAACATCATCACCCAGGGTAAACCGCTGATAACGATCAAAGAGTTCTTCTCTACCTCGTTTCAGACATTATGAATCGCGGATTAATCGGTAGTATGTCCTAAAAAGGAGCTATACATCTGTTATCAAATGTAGTTTTCAACAGGAGATGAGAACCCGCAGATATTGCAATGAAACCCTGGCAGGTCTGCCTTGCATAACGGACATACCTTTTCCCCTCTTGCTTTTGGTACTTCACCCACGACTTCTTTGTATATCTCATAAAAAAACAGATGCTCTTTATTCATGAATTCCATCCCATATTCGATTTTTTTAGTGGCGAACTCGGTATCCGAAATTTTATGTCTGATAACCGCTCTGAGCATCGTTGCTCCAGACCCGAACTCTATCGGTTCTTTTGCTCGCCATGCTACGGCACCCAATTCTTTCTCAAATGCCTTTCTTAAAATCCATTTACCATAAATTCTGCCTCTTACCGTCTTTATCTTCAAGTCGGGGTTCACGTCAAGCGCGAAATCCACGAGTCCTTTATCCAGATATGGCTGTTTTATCTGCACTCCGAGGTGCGGTCCGAGCGTGTTAGAAGAGAAGTGCATCGTTCGTGCGATAGTTCTTATATACTTATTCAAATCATCATGCGATAACTCGTGCATAAAGGAATAACCTGCGAATAGCTCATCTGCACCGTCACCCGTCATCACGCAGTCTATTCCCAGCTTTTTTGCTTCTTTTAATGCTACATAAATGACTAAATCATTGGGGATGGCAGGATCAAAAGTTCTAACCGCTTGTATTACCTCTGGAAGCATTGCCAGTGCCTCGTCTTCTGTTATGCTTATCGGGTGGTGTTCATAATGGTATCGAAGAGCAATCGCTTTTGCATATTCCGGATCGGCTGCTGGCGTTCCCGCTATGGATACTGTTACAGCTTTCTTGTTCCTACCCGCTTTTATCGCGAGTACTGCTATTATACTCGTGTCCAAGCCACCAGAAAGCAGTAAAGCGTCCGTATCGGTTTTCGTCACGGCATCGCTCAATAGTTCGCGTAAGGTACTACCGACTTCTTCCTCTTCCTTAGTCATCTCATTCATTTTACGAACGCATACCCGATAAGTATTTTAGTGACACTGTTAGTTTTAGATATACTTTTTAATAACAGAAAGAATAGGTTTAATGTGATGAACACGAGAAGAAAGATAGCGGCTTTTCGGCCCGATAATGTGCTCAAACGGTCAAAGCAAAAATCAGATAGACACGGCTTTGATTTCTTTGGCTTTCCGGTGTTTGAACTGGTAGAACGGAAAGAAGCGTTACCGGAGATAACGGGAGTTTTTGAAGCAGGCGTGGACATAGTGGTATTCACCAGTTATAATGGTGTAAAGAACTCATTTAGTATCTGCGAAGGCGGGTTTAACTTGAAAGAGCAGCTCAAGGGTGTTGCAGTCTATGCTATTGGTCCAGCAACGCGAAGAGAGCTTGTTAGATGCGGTGTGCAAGTAGATTTCATGCCGGAAGATTACAGTGCAAAAGGACTTATGGCGCTACTGGATGCGCAAGGAGAACTCGAAGCCAAAAGAATCGCTTTTCTCCGGAGTGCAGAGGGCGGTAATGAGATACTGGCATTTTTACGTGAAAAAGGTGCTTCTGTAACGGATATATCGGTATATGAAGTGCAAATAATAGATTCTGAAGAAGAAAAGAAGCTATACGCGGAGTTAGTGAAGTACAAACCAGATTATGTTATATTCACGAGTGCGATGACATTCAAAACGTTTTTAGAGCTAGCGGAGAGGTTTGGGCTGCACGAAAGTGCTCTTGCTCTCTTAGCGAATGCTGACATTGCCGCTATCGGCGATTTGACCGCGGAGTCAATACGAAAAGAGGGCATGAAGGTGGATATTGTAGCAGGAAAAAGCACGTTTACTGAGGTCTTGAATCTCTTAAAGGAACACGCATCAGAACGTGAAAAGGACTAAGCGAGTTTCGTGCCCTGTGTTTCATTTCCTTCGATTACATCTATTACTCGATTCGGGAACTTCCCATTTATAATGAAGCAACACATTTCGTGACGAATTAAAAAATCCGGGAGTGCTGCGTCCACGCATCCCCATGTCCCTCTATCTACCAGCTCTTTGGCATGCATCACGGCTATCAACTGACCTTTTTCGTCTAATAGCCCGTCCACGTCAGTTAATTTTATAAATGCCTTTTCTCCCAGTTCTTTTGCTATGAACGCTGCGATCGTATCCGACGTGACGTCCCAAGTATGCGGTAAGCAATCATAGGCTTTCAAAATTTGATATGGCAATAGTATGCAGAACTGTCCCGCACCGTCTATTTCAGCCAGGTTCTCAACTACTGGCAACTCGCAGTTTGCCAAGAAAAGGCCGTACTGATCCATTGCTAAGACAGCCATCCAATGTGCTGCATCATCAGAGAGGGTATCTGAGCATTTTCGTACCACTTCTGCGAATGGTCCACCACCAGGGATTATTATTATACGCCTGTGTTTCATCTCGGCGTAATCTCTAAGAACACGTATAATGTCCCAGCCTTCTTCTATCAGGCTGCCACCCAACTTTAATATCACTTTTTCCACCTTCCTGTCCCCAACATAGTCCCTATCGCAAAAAGAAACTCGGCATAAGTGGCGGTTCGCAGCCTGTGAATCTCCTCAGGGTGGGCGTAACCCGGCTTGTTTTTACCGATAACGAATGTAAAAATCTTTGAATTCACCGGTATAATCTTCCCACGTTACCACTACCGAAGATACTTTAGCTTCCGGTGGGCCACAGTGACAATAATCTACTATCTCATCCACTTTGTCCTTTTCTCCTTCGAACACGGCCTCTACCCGACCATCATCGAGGTTCCTGGCCCACCCCCTTATAGCCCTCAAATTCGCCTCGTCTTTTGTTGTATATCGGAATAGTACACCTTGTACTCTTCCTTTGATAACCACATGTGCCCTCGCTTTTGAATTCATTTTGCGCGTATCCTCTTGTATTATGGCCTTAGCCCGGTCTTAGTTATAACAAATGTGGGTATAATAAAAAACTTTAATTAAAAAAGAAGGTATTACCAGAGACCTATTACTGTATCGACAGTAAAAAGATGAGACGAATCGAGATAAAAGTTATACCGAATTCAAATAGGAATGAAATATTAGACGCGGAACCATTGACAATAAGAGTAAAAGATCCGCCAATAAAAGGCAAGGCAAATAAAACCGTTGTGGTGTTACTGTCAAGATACTTCAATGCGCCGGTACGAATCATTTCTGGCAGCAGGAGCAGACGTAAAATCGTAGAGATAGAAGAGACGGATGAAGGTATGGGAACCGGATAATTGAGCAGCATAATATGAAATGTATTTCAATAGCACCAACCTAAGGAGTTTATATGAACGGCTGGAATAAAAGGATACTCAGAATAGACCTATCAGAAAGTCGGATAGATAGTTTCGTGCCTGAGGATACATTACTTAAGGATTATATTGGTGGTCGAGGACTCGGTGCGAAAGTAGTTTATGATGCAGGTCGTGTGGACGCTTTATCGCCCGATAACCCGCTTGTATTTGCCGCCGGACCGTTAACAGGCACCACGACGCCAGCTTCGGGCAGAGTATCGCTGTCCACGAAATCGCCATTGACGGGGACGATGTTCGATTCTAACTGCGGTGGCTCATTTGGTCCCGCACTGAAGAAGGCAGGATACGATGCGATGATTATTACGGGTAAATCGCCTGAACCGGTATTCATAGAAATAGAAGACGAAATAGTGGCTATAAAATCGGCAATGACGCTGTGGGGCAAGAACGTAAAAGAGACTACCAAGCTGCTAAAAGGAAATGGCAGCGTAGCTTGTATCGGGCGAGCGGGCGAGAAACACGTATATCTGGCTTCAATCTTAGCAGATGCCGTTCATGCCTTTGGACGTGGTGGTGTAGGTGCGGTAATGGGCTCGAAGAACCTGAAAGCGATAGTAGTAAAGGGCACGGGAAGAGTAGAAATTCACGACAGAACAGAATTCGAAAAGCAAAAGAAAGCGATTCACCGGCTATTAGTTGCGAGTCCCACGATAAGTAAAGGTCTGGCCGTATTTGGTACTCCGTTTTTAGTGAAGATAACGAGTTGGATGAATATTATACCAGTATCAAATTTTAGTAAGACCGAGCCCGATTTTGAGCTAACGCCTTTTTTCGCAAAGACAATAAACGAAACTTATAAACCAAGGAAACGGGCATGCTATTCCTGCCCAATTGCATGTAAACGAGAAGATAAAGACGGTAATGAACTGCCGGAATATGAAACAATAGGTTTGATGAGCGCGAACATACAAAATCCGGATTACAAGACTTTAGTCGAGGCAAATCTGCTATGTAACGATTACGGTCTGGACACGATTTCAGTCGCGGGTGTTTTGGGCTGTTACTCCGAGATACGGGGTAAAGGCATTTCGCACGCCGAACTTACGAATCTAACGAGACAGATAGGCGAAAAAGAGGGTATTGGCGAAGGTTTAGGCCAAGGTGCAAAGCGTTTTGCGGCTTCGGAAGGCTGCGCTGACAGCGCAATTCAGGTAAAAGGGTTGGAACTACCGGCATACGATCCACGTGGCGTGAAGGGGCTTGGTTTCAGCTACGCTACTTCCAACCGTGGTGGATGCCATACCCGTGCGTATCTCGTGGCGCCTGAGATACTAAGAAAACCGAAGGCTATTGACCCTTACACGCTTGCTGGAAAAGCGGGACACACAAAGGTATTCCAGGACAGATTTGCCGCTGTTGATTCGCTTGTGGTCTGTAAATTTGCATTCTTCGGTGCTGGTGAGGAAGAGTATGCGAACATTGTAAGTGCAGTAACAGGCGAGGTTTATACGTCTGAGGATTTAATGCGCGTTGGTGAGCGGATATGGAACATAGAACGGCTTTATAATTTAAGAGAAGGGTTTTCTAAAGATGATGATATATTGCCCGAGAGATTCTTTGACGAGCAGGTGAATGGGCGAATAATAGACCGAGAAGAGTTTTTAAAGACGCTGGAAGAGTATTATCGTATGCGCGGTTGGGATGAAAATGGCGTGCCTACGGAACTAAAAAAGGAAATGCTGTTTTAAACCGGAGTTTTTTTAAAAAACCAGCGTTACCAAAGGATGTAATAGCCCAATATCTGGTGGCGTAAACGCTATCTTTATATGTTTATACACCCAAGAGGTTACTATCTATTACATTTGAGGAGCTACCAAAAATGCAGCGTGTTACTTTAATAGCAAAGGGCGAGGTGCAAAGAGTCGGGTATCGAGATGATGTGGAACGGATAGCCCGAAAGCTGAATATAACCGGTTATGTTGAGAACCAAAAACCGTATGATGTCAAAATAGTAGCCGAAGGCGAAGCTGCAGTTATAGATCAGTTCATCGAACGGATAAAGATAAACCGATTTCCAATAGATGTTGAGCACGTAGAAGTGAGCTTTGATGATTACAAAGGCGAATTTGAATACTTCGAGATAAAAAGAGGCGAATGGCAGGAAGAGTTAGGGGAACGTCTGGACATAGCAGGAAGAATGTTTTATCGGAATATAGAACTAAGTGAACGCAGCGTTGAACTCGGCGAACGTAACGTGGCTCTCAGCGAACGTAGTGTTGAACTTAGTGAACGTAGTGTTGCTCTCAGCGAACGCAGTGTTGAACTCGGCGAACGCAACGTGGTTCTCGGCGAAGAATCCGTTTCAATCGGTAAATTGATGCTGGATAAACAAGACGAAACAATAACAGAACTAAAAGGCGTAAGGACCGACTTGAAGTCGTACATGGAAGAGCGGTTCGAGCGTATAGAGCGTGAGATAGCAGCGATAAAGGATAAGATCGGTGTGGTTTGAATTTCACGGGATAATGAATTAGAATTCAAGTACTTGAGTACTGTTCTTTTTTACTCTGTGCACAAAAGCTCGTTTATAATTCAAATCATAATTCATTGACTTTCACAAATGTCTTTAGCCGCCTCCACAAACCACTTACGAAGCACACCACTATCACCCTTAAATCAACAAAAACGACATTGTATAGCAGATTCCGTACCTGTTGTTGCAGACATTGTTGCTAGAACTCATACTAT
>JAPVWK010000101.1 GCA_028572065.1 Candidatus Methanophagales archaeon | reverse complement strand
TTCACTGCAGTTGCTACATTACCAACCGATACCTTTTTATTTCCATCAAGCTGTATTTTTATTTGGAGAGATACAGTAATATCCATTGGGATTCACCTCCTCTGCATCCAACATGCTGGAGGTGTGTCCCTTATGATTTTTTATAATTTTAACCTATCTTGAAACACAACCAATATCTTGATGAATATTAAAAGGTGAACACAGGGAAATAGCTTTTTATTTGGTACTAACATAAAGATTAAGAACCGGCGGTATTCCACGAAGAATGACTAAGATAAAATATATCGAACATCCCTCTGATGTAGGCTTCGAAGTGTATGGCGATACGCCCGAGGAACTCTTTGCCAATGCTGCCGTTGCCACTTATAGCTTTATGACTGATGTGGACGAGATAGAAGAAACCGAGGAACGGGAAATAGGGCTGAAATCCGAAGACCTTTACAGCTTGATGTTCGACTGGTTGGACGAGCTGCTTTTTTTATTTGATTCCGAGCTGCTGGTATTGAATAAATTCGATATTGACCTGAGTTTAGCCGACTTTAGTATAAACGGTAAGTGCAAAGGCGGTAAATTCGACCCTACCAAACACGTATCGGGCATAATAATAAAAGCCGTTACGTATAACATGATGGAGATAAAGAAGAACGAAGTCTGGCACGCAAGAGTCGTTTTAGACGTTTGATCAAACAACCCTTTTCTTTTAGAAAAAGAAAAGGGTTGACGGAAAAGAAAAAAAATATCGAGAATCAAAGTAGCATAATGTCATACAGAACGCTCATAGCTTCTTTCTCACGACGTCCACCGCATTTCTCCACGATGGCGGCATAACGTTCTATCATCTCTTTCATCTCGGCTTTTTCGCGCTCATCTTCGATTATGCCATACCGCGTTGCAAGGATAGCAGCTTCTACCACAGCATTAAGACCTCTGTTTATCGCCCTCATTACCTGCCTATTTATTTCTACTGCGATGGGTGTCAGTTGAAAAAGGAAAGATTCTCTTCTTTCTTCTATAACGTTGCACTTGAATATTATCCACGAGTTCGCTTCTTTTAGCACCGGGAAACTATGAAACAGCGAGAAATAGTTCGCACTCAAAGTTGCGAATGCTGCATTCACAAATAAAACTGCGTCATCTGTTACATTCGCCGCCAGTTCCTTTTTTAACAGTACGTTTGAAATGGTTTGCGAACCTTTGTATAGCTTCACAAAAAAATTGTCTTCGCGGGTTAAAATGCCTATGGGTGCTGCGTTTGGCACTCTGGAAGCTGATCGTGTCGTGGCTATTACTTCTGATATGCCTTCGCATAGTCCTGCTTCTTTTAAGTCCATCTTCCTTCGCTGCCATTTTGAGCAACCACAAGATTACACAGATTTACGCATGAGTACTTGTGGGATACAAAAGTCAATGTTCCTTTAGAAATATGAAAGTTGTTTATTTAGCATAAATGCGCTTGACGAGGTTTTCATATAGTAGACGAGATATACGTAGTAGACGTGCCAGTTGAACAAGGGCTTATCATTAAATTATTAATGGGTCTAACTTTTCCCTGAACTACCTCACGAACTTAATCACACCGCCGGAAGGCGAAAACAAAATACCGTCTCGCTTCATCACGTCTATTATCTCTTCTACCTTCTCGCGTTCCATGCCCTCCTCCTCCGCGAGGTCCAGTACCTCCTCCACAGGCACTTCATCACCGTAATCCTTCTCTAACTCCTTTATTATCTCTCTTATAGACCTTGCCCGGTCCCTTTTTGTCTTGGTCGTGCCCACGGCCACCCAATCAGTATCCAGCTTACCGGTCTCGGGATCGGTAGAAACTTGCTTCAAGCAATAAGTAACCACACCAATCACACGTTCAGCATCCTCAGCCGTTACTTGATCACGTAACTCGGCTCTCGCCCTTGCCTCGCCCAGCCGAATCAAAGCCTCTAACTGCCGTGCCGTCACAGGAACGGGTGCTTCTTCATCCTCATAGCCCTGCCCGCGAAGTCCGATATAAAACTCTAAGAACTTGTTCTTCGCATCTTCTGTCATTACCGGGAACATGTTCCTTTTGCTCCAGGCCACGTATTTTCTTAACAAATCCGCCGCTACTGCAGGCTCCATTATCTGATTTACCTGTCCGAACCGTTCTTTATCCGCCGCCGCCACTTTCCCTGTGCTCTTTAATCGCGCAATCAGTTCGCCTGCGTAATGCGTCTCTATTATATGCTCCGCGGTCTTCATGTCCTGCTCTTCGTTCGGTCTGTCCATCATAGTAAAAATCAGGTCGAACCTGGACAATAGCGTGGGTGGCATGTTTATCTGCTCTGCAATCGGCGTGTACTTATCGAACCGTCCGAATTTAGGATTCGCCGCTGCTAACAGACCGCATCTGGAGTTCAACCTTGCCATTATACCGGCTTTTGCTATACTTACCGTTTGCTGCTCCATTGCCTCATGCAGTGCATCGCGATCCTTCTTCTCCATCTTGTCTATCTCATCTACCGCTGCTATTCCTTTGTCCGCAAGAACCAACGCACCCGCTTCTAAAGTCCATCTGCCTTCGCCAAATTCGTCGCGAACCGCTGCTGCCGTCAGTCCTGCGGCCGAAGTGCTCTTACCACCAGTGTATAAGCCGCGAGGGGCTAACCGTATTAAGTAAGTGAGCAGTTGACTCTTAGCAACCCCCGGATCACCAACCAGGAGAATATGTATGTCTCCACGTATCCTCGTCTCGTCTGGTAACTCCTTTGGGACACCAGAGAACAATTGCAGCACCATTGCCTCTTTTATCTCGGCGTGGCCATATATGGACGGTGCAATGCTTCTTATGAGCTTCTCATACACATCCGACTGACTCGCTAACTCCTTTATTTTACGCTCATCTTCATCACTTATCAGAATCTCTTCAAACTCCTCCTCCTTCAGCTCCAACGAATTACCATCTAAGTATATATCAAAGAACGGTGTTGTCTTCCCGAATTGTGTCATCCGCTGATATGACCTGAGAATACCCGTAACAATAACACGGTTTCCGGGTGTGACCTCGCCCGAAATGTCGTCTTCGAGGTAAGCGTCTACCGCTTGCGGTAATTCGCCTCCTTTTAGTTCCTCGGGTGACTCCTGTAACCTTATCTTCTGCGCATTTGCGAATTTTGACTTTTCCACCAATAGTTTGAACCGCTGTACTTTCCTACCGCACCCCCCGCTCTCCTGGTCACACTCTATCGGCTCTTTGAATTGCCTTCCACTTTGCAATATCGAGAAGATATGGTGGCAAAAAGGGCATTCAAATACCGCTTCTACCACCCGCGGTCTCACCTCTGTCGCCTTTGTCACCATCCCCTCTATTGCCACCA
The DNA here is from genome assembly GCA_028572065.1 of Candidatus Methanophagales archaeon. Classification (GTDB taxonomy): domain Archaea; phylum Halobacteriota; class Syntropharchaeia; order Alkanophagales; family Methanospirareceae; genus QENJ01. The sequence goes on along the minus strand of JAPVWK010000101.1, from coordinate 3,672 downwards.
GCTTGCCTATGTCCCCGCTCCGGATTTCTCGTATCTTTACCTTTCTCAGTAGATTTATTATTCTGAGGTTTGCTTCGTCAAGCGTAACGCCGGTAGGCATGTCCATTTCTCTTAAAGCATCAGTTGCCGAAGCTATCGCGACATCTGGTGTTTCCAGGATCATATCGGCTAGAGTCGGGTCGTAAAGGTCCATATCGGTGAATTTGACAAACAAACTACGGTGTTCCGGGTATGAATTAGAAAGCTCTATAAGGTCGTTCCAGCAATATCTCTTCAGAAAATCCTCCCACCTCTCTGTTACCAGATCTTGCATCATTTTTACTTCGCCTTTGTTTTATTCTGCCGGGTGATATGATACAATATTCATTAACATAGTGGTATCTAAATTTTACTCTTACTATACCTATTTCAATTGCAATCAATATCTTTGATAACGTGTTACCGTAGCATATAATAATAGTCTATCAGGGGCAATATTATGGATATGAAAAGAGGTACAAGGGGCAGTGTAATATGTCTGACGTAGCGGTTGTTTTTGACGGTGCAGGGGTCTTATATGCACCTTCCAGGATTATAAAGGATATGGATAGAGGAATCGCGAAGCGCACCAGGATTTCTGGTTTAACAATCACGGACCGGTTTGAAAGGGGTGCGTTGGTGATTTTAAAGACGCAATACGTAGAGACAATGGAAAAAGAAGCCGCCTCAAAATTGCTATCCGACTTGATGAGGGAGAAAGAAATAGAAAGTAAGGTGGTATATAAAACAAAAGGGATTAGTGACAGTGAAGTGGTAGAAACCATTTTAGGGGATGAAAGAGTCAAATTGGGGGATATACACGAAACGATGTCCTTTTTGAGGCGATGCGATATTCTTCCTGTAATCGGGGTAGGATTGATTGTCGATATGACCGCAGGTGCGATAAGATACGTCATCGCAGGCGGCATAAAATTATTCTCGGGAACGCGCGAACTCCTTAGAAAGTTGAGTCAGAAAGGCATCGCGATATATATAGCATCTGGAGATCGGATAGAGGCAGAAGAGATGACGATATATTTACCTGAAGTGCCGCCTGCGAATATCTTTGGTATGTTGAAGCCCGGGGATAAGTGCAATTTGGTTATGAAGTTAAAGCGGAATCACAAGGTGATGATGGTGGGTGACGATAGGAACGATTATCTTGCGCTTTGTGAAGCAGATATAGCGGTATTATCGTTACAGGAAGAGGCAGATAGGCAGGGTAAGATATTTGAGATTGTGGACTTTCGGATAAAAGATATAGGTGAGATAAGAGGAATATTAGAAGAATTGGAGGGAAAAGTATGCAAAACCTGAAACCAGAAGAGGGAACAGATCTGGAATCGCTGGCTAATGAGCTGAGGAACTTCGAAGGTGTGAAGCGTAAGGGGGCTATATGTGACCTCATTGGGTGGCTTGGCAAATCGGATTTGGTAGGAAATCAAACGATAGCGGGATTTGGTGAGGACGCAGCAGTACTCAACGTGGACGATGACAAGTTAATTCTACTCGCCGTGGATGGAATCTGGGGTAAATTGCTGAATGCCGATCCCTGGTGGGCAGGTTATTGTGCGGTACTCGTGAACGTGGCGGACATAGCAGCGATGGGCGGCACACCCGTGGCAATGGTGAATTTGACATCAACGAAGGATAAGAGTATATGCGCAGAACTGGGCAGGGGTATGGTGGACGGAGTGAATAAGTTTGGAGTGCCAATGGTTGGTGGGCATCTACATCCAGACACTTCTTATGACGCGCTTGATGTTGGCATAATGGGAACGGTAAAGCGGGATGCAGTGATATATTCAAGCGGTGCGAAACCAGGCGACAAGGTATTGGCTGCGATAGACCTGGACGGGCGAATATATCCAAGTTACAATTTAGCGTGGGACAACACGACAAAAAGGTCGGCAGCAGAGATAAAAAAGCAGTTGGATGCAATGGTGCAGATAGGGGAGAAGAAGCTGGCAACAGCAGGTAAAGACATAAGCAATCCCGGTGCCTTAGGCACACTGGGCATGTTACTCGAGTCGTCCGGTGCCGGTGCGACCGTAGAGGTGAATAAGATACCGCGACCTGATGTGGATAAGGTGCCTATTTCGCTTGCACATTGGCTAAAGACGTATCCGGGTACTGGGTTTGTGCTCACAGTGAAGACAGAAGAAGCGGGTGCGGAGTGCATACAAATATTCGAATCCGCAGGGATAACGGCTGCTATCGTAGGCGAGGTAAATGCAAGTAAAAAGTTGAGTATAACAGACGGAGCAGAGACCGCAACGGTGTTTGACCTTAACAAGGATATAATAACGGGAATATAAGTAAGGGCTGGGCATATAAGTGCTAAGAATATACAAGTTTAAGAGATGAAAGCGGATTTTGATGAGTTATACGAGCGGATACGGCATGGCGCGATAGAGCATGAAGATGCACTATTTTTAGCGAGGAATCCGCCCTATTTGTGGTGTATTGCGGATGAGCTACGAGCGAAGGCGAACGGCGATATTGTCACTTACGTAGTGAACAGGAACATAAATTTTACGAATGTTTGTGTAGGCGACTGCAAGTTCTGTGCATTCCGGGCGGAGAAGGAACATGGCTATATGCTGAGCATGGATGCGATCTTAGAGAAGGTAGAAGAGGCGGTGAATAACGATGCAACGGAGATATGTATTCAAAGCGGCCTGCATCCTGACCTTGAAATATCGAACTATTGCGGAATTCTTGAAGGCATAAAGTCGCAATATGACGTGCATATACATGCCTTCTCGCCGATGGAGATACACTACGTTGCGATAAAGTCAGGGATGACAGAGGAGGAAGTGCTGAAAGAATTGAAGAGTGCGGGGTTGGGTACTATCCCGGGGACCGCGGCAGAGATACTTGATGATTCTATAAGGGCGGTAATATGCCCTAATAAGGTGAATACCGCAAAATGGACGGAGGTAATAACGACAGCGCATCGGCTGGGTATACCGTCAACAGCCACAATCCTGTACGGGCACATCGAATCCTTAGAGGATAGAATAAACCATATATTCAAGATACGGGATATACAAAAGGACACGGGCGGCTTCACGGAGTTTGTGCTGCTGAAATTCATGCGAAAGAACAATGAACTGGGGAAGATGGTGGACAGAAGTGCCTCTTCTCAGGACTCTGCAATCGTTCATGCACTCGCAAGGGTTATTCTGCATCCGTATTGCAGTAACATACAGGCATCTTGGGTGAAATTGGGTCTGAAGGATGCGCAAAAGATGTTACTTTCCGGTGCAAATGACTTAGGCGGTACGTTAATGGAGGAGAATATCTCGCGGTTATCGGGTTCTCCGGTTGGTGAATATATGAGTCCCGACGACTTAGAGCGATTGATAAAGGATGCAGGAAGAACGCCAAGAAGGAGGAGCACCTTGTATGAGTTGTTATAATTTACGAATTCTCCTTCGGATGCAGACACAGAAAAAACGAAATGAAATATGAGTTGTTATGCTGAATCTTGTGGTTTCTAGCGAAATGCAGTAGTTCCGAACAGGGGTAGTTTCGAATCAAAAATTAGCACAGGAACAGACATGAATATAACAATTTCGAAAAAATAACTGAATATACAACTTTCTATCCCACACCCTACCCAAAACATATTTATAAGTATAACACCTC
>JAPVWK010000100.1 GCA_028572065.1 Candidatus Methanophagales archaeon | reverse complement strand
TCGGCGGCATTGTTGAGGGACAAAAATGGCGTGCCGATAGGGACAGTCCGTGTGAGCCGAGATGTAACCAACGAGGTGGAGTTGGAAGAGAAGATAAAAGCGGAGCGCGACAACCTGAATTTGATACTTGAGAGCATGGCGGACGGTGTGTACATTGTATCAAAAGACTATAACGTAGAGTTTATGAACAAGGTTTTGATTGACGACTTTGGGTACCATGTCGGCGATGTCTGCCATAAGGTGTTTCATAATAGAGAAGACCCCTGTCCACAGTGCAAAAATACCGAGGTGATGAAAGGAAAGACAGTGCGGTGGGAGTGGCATTCCCATAGGCAGAACAAGACTTATGACCTCTTTGAAACACCACTGAGGAATATTGACGGTACAATCTCAAAATTGACGATTTTTAGAGACATCAGTGAGCGAAAGCGAATGGAGGATGAGTTAAGGGAAGCGGAAGAGCGATACCGGGTAATCTTCGAGCATGCACTCACCGCTTTGTGTGTCCTTGAGGAGAGCGGAATAATATCTTTGGTGAACCAGGAATTTGCGCTCCTGAGTGACTACTCAAGGGAAGAGATAGTGGGTAAGAAGTGGGGCGATTTCATCGCGGGTGAAGACAGAGACAGGGTGCTGAATTATTGCGCAGAAAGAAGGGCTGGAGGGGCACCAGCAAGCTGTCTATTCAGGTTCGTTAGCCGCACTGGAGAGATAAAGCAGGTGAATGCCTGGATAGAACCAATTCCGGGGGTAAACAGGTGCATTGCATCCTTGCTTGACATTACAGAGTTAAAAAGGAAGGAAAAAGAATTGCGTGAGACTTGCGAAAGACTTACGGAGCTGGACAAGATGAAACGGGATTTCCTTAATGTTGCATATCACGAGATGCGGTCCCCGCTAGCACCAATTGTAGGGTATGCAAGTCTGCTGGAGAGCTGTGAACTACCGGACAAGGGGAGACGGTATCTCTCTAATATAGAACAATCAGCAAGAGAGCTTGACATGATGATAAACCGGATGTTACAACTCGCGACCATTGACGGTAAGAAGATAGACCTAGTTGTGGAAGAGGTGCACCTCTCGGAAGTGGTACAGGAAGTGGTTAAGGGAGTTGAACCAGCGGCAAAGAAGAAGAACCAAATAATTGCCGTGGACATCCCCGCGATAGAAATCCAGGCAGATAAGGAGAAGATTGCCGCTATATTTTCAAATTTAATCTCCAATGCAATCAAATATACAGAAGAGGGTGGGAAAATAGACGTCAGTGCTGAGGATACGGGTGAAGATATACGTGTTTGTATTACAGATACAGGGGTTGGTATATCCGAAGAACATCTACCAAAGATATTCGAGCGGTTTTATATGGTTGATACCTCATTGACTCGTAAGCCCGGCAGTCTTGGGCTGGGTTTATCAATAGTTAAGGAATATGTAAATTTGCATGGCGGTAAAGTATGGGCTACAAGCGAACCAGGAAAGGGTTCAAAGTTCTTCTTTATAATGCCAAAAAGGCAATGATAAAGGGAGGGGAAAGATGCAGAAGAAGAGGATATTAATCGTGGAAGATGCGGCGTATATGCGCGAAATGCTGGCGGAGATGCTGGAACAGGAGAAGGACAGATACGAAGTGGTGGATTTCGCGGTTAATGGAAAAGAAGCGGTAGAAAAATACAAAGAACTGAAGCCTGACCTCGTTACCATGGACCTGGCGATGGAGGTGATGGATGGAATTCAAGCGATTACGGAGATAAAAGAATATAATCCGAACGCATTGATAATTGCAATTACCGCTTTGGGCACGCCGGAGCAGAAGAACGCAGCGCTGGATGCGGGCGCGGGTGAATACCTGTGGAAACCGTTCTCGATAAAGAATTTATTTGATGCGCTCGAAAGACTGCAGAGGAATGGCAAGGAATGAGTGAGAATCTGCTATTTGAGGAGATTTTGCGTTCTCTAAGAAGGAGCAGGGTTCGGACGGAAATCGTAATGTATCTCTATAAAATTTATCCCAATGCTTCGTATCCCGCGGAGATTGGTAGGAACACAGGGATAGATCCTACAAATGTCATCGGGGGGTTAAGGGGGATGGGCAGCAGGTTCGATGCTGCAAATTCTCTTCTCACACAGGGCGTTGTGGAGAAGATAGAGCGCGAAAAAGCTACTTACTATCGGCTTTCTGAGCGGGGCAAATCCGTGATAGAGAGCATACAGAAGAGTTAGAGCGTAATTATTGCTAGTCAATCAAGATTTAAGAATTAAAGCTATTTCTGGATTATTCATCTGTAATTGGTTTTTGTGTCTGTATAGCCGCTTATAAAAGTTTTAATTCTAATACATACCCGTACCGCCAAACAAATCATAAATACCAGTAGTACCGGTTTCACATTCGTTTTTAATGGTCTTTCCTTTTTGTGATTAGGAACACGTGCTTTATTGTCCGGCTATACAGCCCTGTTTTTTTATGACATCACAGAGAAAAATCGAAAAGCTTATATATACCTACACATATAGATGTATATGCAAGCACATGTGTATGTGCTGACGCGGGAAGAAAAAAAGGGATAAAAAAAGGAGGGCAAAAAGAAAATGGAAATGAATAGAATTTTTGGCTCTTGGAGCTATTTTGGTAGGAACCCTGAGCTTGCGACCAGGGTACTGATAGATGAAGTAAGTGCAACCGTAGCGCACTCTAATCCGATGCGTCAGATTATGGAACTAGAGAGAAACGGGTACTTAGAAGATACTCGCACCTTAGCGATAGGATCTGCGATGCTGTATGCGATTACTATTAGTGCAGCGTTTGCGCTCATGTCCATGACGTACGGTGCGTTTTGGTTTTAGGGCAATTGTAAAAAAGGAGAGAAAAAAAATGTTGGGCAAAGCTAAAAAAATGGGATTTGGGGATGTATTAGTGTCTATTAGAAAGAACAGGGTGAGAAGTGAGATTCTAATGTATCTGTACAACAACTATCCAGAGACTTCGTATCCGGCGGAAATTGCCAAAGACACCGGTATAGACAAAACAAATATCATTAAAGGGTTGAGAGGTGCGGGCAGGTTTGATGTGGCGAAATCACTTCTAAGACAAGGGGTTGTAGAGGAGATGGAGCAGGGAGATGAGGCATACTACAGGCTTTCAGAACGTGGAAAATCTATGATCGAAAGCAGGCAGGAAGCCTAAAAAGGATAAAAAGGAGGAAAAAGAAAATGGAAATAGGACTAGGTGGGTTTTTGAACTCGTGGGGCTGTTTCGGTAGGAATCCAGGGCTTGCAACTCGGGTAATGTTCGATGAGGCAGGTGTAGCCGTGGCGAATTCTAATCCGGTGCGCCATGTACTGGAATTAGAAAAAAGTGGGTATTTAGAGGATACCAGAACGTTAGCGATATGGACTGCGATGCTGTATTCGATTACTTTTGGCGCTGCGTATGCGCTCATGTCCATGACGTACGGTGCGTTTTGGATTTAGGTCAAATAGAACGGAAAAAGGAAAAGGTGGGATAATAGAATGATAGACATAGGAGGAATACCCAGTGTGCCCCCAGCTTTTATTTATCTTATTGGGGCTGCCTTGTTACTCCTGTTTGGACAGGGCAAGGCGAGGAAGATATATCTTATCGCCTTAGCTGTACTGGGGTTGGCCGCTGTAGCGGTATTAACACCTCAGACAAGCTGGGTATTTCCGGTTCTACAAGGACTGGAGCTTACATTTTTAGAGGTTGATAATTTTAGCCTTATAATGGGTTATATATTCGCCATAATCGGCGCGGCTGCGATAATATACTCATTAGATATAGTAAAAGAGAATGGCGAGCTTATTTGTGGCTTGTTATACTTAGGAAGTGCAATGGGTGCGGTATTTGCCGGTGACTTCTTTACGCTCTATATCTTCTGGGAGATAATGGCGTTCTCCTCGCTCGGGCTGATTTGGTACAATCGAACCGAGAGGGCAACGAACGCGGGGATGCGATATATTCTGTTCCACTTGTTTGGCGGCTGTGCTCTTCTGGGCGGTATAATAATACATTACATGAATACAGGTTCTATTGCGGTTGGGCCGGTAGAAGCGGGCATCGGATACTTCCTGCTGCTTATCGGTATAGGCGTGAACACGGCATTTATAGCGTTACACACATGGCTGCCGGATTCATATCCAAAAGCAACGTTAGTAGGTGCGGTATTCATGTGCGTATTTACGACAAAGACGGGTGTGTACGTGCTTGCAAGGACTTATTCCGGCGTAGAAGCGGTAGCATACATGGGTGGCCTAATGTGCCTCTACGGTGTTGCTTTCGCACTGTTACAGAATGACGTGAGGAAACTTCTCTCTTACCATATTGTATCCCAGGTGGGCTACATGGTAGCAGCGATAGGAGTAGGCACGTATATAGGCATAAACGGTGGATTCGCACATATCTTCAACCATATCCTGTATAAGGCGCTACTGTTCATGTGCATGGGCGCGGTGATATATAGTACAGGGAGACATAACCTGACAGAACTCGGTGGGTTGGCGAAGAAGATGCCGATAACTATGATAACGTGTATGATAGCAGCATTTTCCATTTCCGGCGTGCCAGGATTTAACGGTTACGTGAGCAAAGGTATGGTGGTACACGCAGTGGAATTGGAAGGGATGCACCTACTTACTATCGTGTTGATGGTGGGGTCCGTAGGCACGTTCCTATCGTTCTTGAAACTAACATATTTCACGTTTTTCAAGAAGAACGATGAGATACAGGCTAAAGAAGCACCGTTGCCTATGTTGATCGCAATGAGTGCTGTTGCGTTCCTTTGCGTTGCCATAGGTGTATACCCGCAGATGCTCTACGCGATACTACCTTATCCCGCAGTAGCGGCACACTATCACGCATACGGACTCGCGCATACGATAGGCACATTAGAGCTACTGATAATGACGGCAGTGGGATTTGTCGTGCTACTGGCGGTATTCTCACCGCATGAGAGAATCACGTATGACATAGATACTTTGTACAGGAAGGCCGGTAGGGGATTCATATGGCTCTGCGAGCAGCCGTTAGTGACTGTCACGGATGGCATGGACAAAGGGCTGAGAAAGGTAGCCGATTATATCGTATGGTTCAGCCAGAATCCTGCGAACGCATCGAAAATACTGGCGGCAAAAGCAATGGTGGCTCTGGCAGGCTCCGCAGTGATGAGAACGTTAAATCCTGGTTATATACAGTACGAGCAGGATTTGGCGAAGCTCAAGCAGATGCATGTGGATGAGCCCGTGCAAAGGGTAGCGATAGGAACAGGGGTGCTGTTGGTACTCTTGCTGTTCACACTCTACCTGGTTATTTATCTAACGCACGGAGTCGTATGGATCTAGCACCAGAAACGAAAGTCAAAACGGGCTTCCCCTGTGCCTTGCCTTGTTAGATAGGGCGGGCGACAGGGAAAGTCATTTGTTTTTTTTTATATTAATCTTCTTACCCTGGCGAATGCGATATACCTTTATACCAGATTTTTTTAAAAAGGTAAGATTTTATATAGTCCTTTATATTGGATTTATCAAGGGGAGTATATACGCGGAAGAGCGATGGAAAAGAAAACGTGGAAAGGACTGTTGTTGCTAGTGGCTTTTATTGTGGTTGTTTTATCAGCGGGATCTTTATTGGTAGGTCATTCCGAGACTTTTGCAGGCTTTTTGTACGGTGCAGGAGGAGTTGCACTCTTCATGCTACTTGCGAAGATGATGACCTTGATACAGCGGGAGGGGAAACAAGATGATTGATTTAAGTAGCGTCCCGAACATTCCACCGGGTTTTATCTACATTCTTGGCGCTGTGTTACTTCCGCTATTCGGAAAAGGTAAAGTAAGGCAGGCGTATCTCATCATTTTAGCCGCGCTTGGGTTGATAAGCGTCGCGGTGATGAGGGCACCGCAGACCAGTTGGGTATTTTCTAACTTAATTTTCCTGGAAGTTGACCGATTAAGCCTTTTAATGGGCTACATATTCGCCATAGCGGGTGGTTGTGCGATAATATATTCTTTAGCCACCGTAAAAGATACCGGACATCATATATGCGCATTGTTGTATCTTGGAAGTGCGATGGGTGCGGTATTTGCCGGTGATTTCTTCACGCTCTACATTTTCTGGGAGATAATGGCTTTCACTTCCCTTGGTTTGATATGGTATGAAGGTTCGAGGAGGGCGAGAGATGCGGGGATGCGATATATTCTGTTTCACCTATTCGGTGGTTGTGCCCTACTTGGCGGAATAATCTTTCATTATATGAGCACCGGTTCTACATTGATAGGGCCCGTGGAGTATGGCATAGGCTACTGGCTTTTACTATTAGGGGTCGGAGTGAATACCGCTTTTGTACTGCTACATACCTGGCTGCCGGATTCATATCCGAAGGCGACAATAGCGGGGACTATATTTTTGTCCATATTCACGACAAAGACGGGGGTGTATGTACTTGCGAGGACTTTTTCAGGTGCGGAACTTCCGTTTCATGGTCAGGAGTTCCTTTTTGTTGCTTATATCGGCGGTGCGATGTGTATTTACGGAGTTATATTTGCGATATTACAGAACGATGTAAGGAAACTGCTCTCTTACCACATCGTATCCCAGTTGGGGTATATGGTGGCGGGGGTAGGAATGGGCGCGCTAGGACTTGGAATTATGGCGACAGAAGCGCAAGAACTGGCGATAGACGGTGCTTTTGCTCATCTGTTCAACAATCTGTTGTTCAAGTCAACGCTGTTCATGTGTATGGGTGCGGTGATATACCGGACAGGGTATAACAACCTCACAGATATGGGCGGGCTTGCGAAGAAGATGCCGATTACTATGATCACATGCGTAATCGCGGCTCTTTCAATATCGGGTATTATAGGTTTTAATGGCTATATAAGTAAGGGCATGGTAATCCACGCAGCGGAAATGGAAGAGTTGCATATCCTTGTACTCCTTTTGACGTTAGGGTCTGTGGGAACACTTATATCTTTTATAAAGCTCACATATTTTGCGTTTTTCAGTAAGAATGACGAGATAAAAGCGAAGGAGGCGCCGATATTCATGCTAATTCCAATGT
>JAPVWK010000099.1 GCA_028572065.1 Candidatus Methanophagales archaeon | reverse complement strand
GTTACTCCAACCTTTATCGTGCAGCTCTTTTGCTTTCTTGCGTTTCAAGATCAATAATTCTTTCTTCATTTCGGACACTCCATTACTTATGACTTTTTGCCTATAAAAGTGTCCTAGTTCTATATCAAACTCAACCCTTAACCGTCACAGTTATACTATGTTAAGGTTCCAGTGGTTCCGGTTCCGGTGGTACGTGCTCTTGTGGTGTAGGCTCTTGACCTGGTAAACTCCAAAGTCCTGCTAGAAATGTGGATATTGCAATAATAGCTACAATTATTGTTAAAACTGTAGCAATATCACTTAGTTTCATTCGACATCACGCATCCTATAGAGTTTTTCTATCTATAAACTTTTCGATTATTTCTTTTTCCTTCCCATTCTATACGAAGTCACTATACCCGTACTTAAGTACAAGGCCTGTACATAAGCACGACCGCCGATGACTTAAACTACACTATTACCACAGGTAGGACCAGGGTATATAAAAGCTTTTCGATTTTTTTCTATTTTTGATGCTGTCCTCCAAAAAGTTTGTTATAACGCTATGTGTACCAGGTTTTGTGCGCTCTACGTTTTTCCGTTTCTTCATCCATCACCGATATGGTATCTACCTTCTCGTAACCCTTCTGCCCCGAAATATACCACTCTACCACTTCCCGACCTTGCTGCGAAACCCTTTTTTCCCGTAAACGCTTTTCTTAAAAGGGTTTAGTGGTAGCACGATGGCACCCACAGGTGACCCGGACACCACCCCTTAAGCCGTGGAAATTGTTCTCTTAACAGTTTGCTACTCCTTTCCTTTATCCGCTTTGCTATCGTACCCTACACCCTTTTTGTCACCACATCTATCGCACCACCCTGGAACTCGCCTTTCACATCGCCCATCTTCTCTTCTATCCAGCCCTCCATATCGAGATACGCGCTTTTCAGCCCTTCTATCACTTCCTCGTCCGCATCCCACAGCCCACGTTCGTACGCTTCCAACAGCCTTCTTCCAACCTCTTCCAACGCCCACGGGTTATTCTCCTCAAAGAACTTCCGCATCTCAGCATCCAGCACAAACGTCCTTGCAATGTCATCAAATATCCAGTCATCCACTTCCTGCGTTGTCGCTTCCCACCCGTAAACTCGACCAATCCGCTTTGATATGTCCCCGGCACCCCGGTATCCATGACGTTTCATCCCTTCTATCCACTTAGGATTCAGCAACTTCGTTCGCACGACCCGTCTCATCTCGTCTGCAAGGCTTCTCACTTCTATCTTATCCTGATCTCTCGTATCACCATAATATGCACGTACATCCTTGCCTGAAACCTCTCGCGCAGCAGTTGTCAGACCGCCTTGTGTACCGAAATAGCAGCAACAGCCGCATAGGTCGTATTCATCCGTAACTGTCTTATTAAAACTCAAATCAACTGTTTTAAGCTGTGCTACCAAACTATCACGTGCTTCTGTACCGAAATTGTCTTTCCCGTAGGCATATCCGTTCCAATGCACAAACACATCCGACAAATCCTTCTCCTCTTTCCACGCAGAAGAATATACCGCTAAATTCACGCCATTACCGTAAGTCCCGGGCTTACATGCGAATATCCGTGCGTACTTACCATCCGCATTTTCTGGTGCAGTCGCCATTGCATGCTTTCTCAAATAGTTCTGCTCTATGGGCTCGTCAAGCATAGCAACCTCTCGTATCGCCTCGTCCAACAGCTCGATGCAGTTATAAAAACAGTCTCGAATAATACCACTTACCCGAATAGTTATATCTATTCTCGGACGACCAACTTCTTCCAACGGTAAAATTCGGTAGCCTTTTACACTTCCGCTGTGCCAGATCGGTTCTACACCGATCAAGTACAATATCTGCGAGAGTTGCTCGCCATCCGCCCACATAATGTCTGATGCCATCCAGTACATTGCTATGTTCTCTGGAAGCGATCCAGTCTCCGTCTCATATTTCTGTATCACGGCATCCGCAAGTCTCTTACCTATCTCCCATGCACTCTTTGTGGGGACCTTGAACGGGTCAAGCGAATAAAAGTTCCTGCCTGTTGGTAGTATATCATGTTTACCCCGTGTTATGAGTCCCGAAGGTCCTGGTTCGATATAGCCCGCATCGAATCCATGCAACAAACTACCCAGCTCATCCGATGCTTCTATCCGTGCCGAAATATCCATTACCTTCTCCCAAATCAGATACAGCTTTCCCGTCTCGTCCCTATCAAACCTGCAGCCTAATATCCGTTTCGCTGCTTCCAATGGGTCCTCTCCGGTCAAAAAAGCATAAATAAAATCCTTTGCTATACTATCCACCTCGGCTAATAACGCACTTTCTGCATCAGAAGGCGCAATATCGAGCCCCATAAGCGAAAAGACCAATTTCCGCAGTTCTGAGTCATGCCTCAGCATCGAATTGATGAACTCAACCTTCTTCTCTCCTTTCGGCACTTCACCGAAGATGTGCATACCATCAGGAATCTGTGTATTGTAGATGCACGTGATAGCCTCATGTGCTATTTCTATCACCGTTTCAAATGAATTTCCCGCCTCTAACTTAGTATCCAGTCTTATCTCCTCGGATAGATTCGTTTTTCGTATCAAATCCGTGATTATGTGCTCTAAAGCATGCGCTCTTGCCTTATCCGACCGTTTAATCTTGTTATATTCGGCAATCTGATCTTCAAGCTCCTTCAAATCGCCATATACGCCGCTTTCGGTCATAACGGTCTGCATGTGGTCTATCAGAGTCGCATAGCTTCTTCGTTTTGCTATTGCCCCTTCTGGCGGATTGTCCGAGTTATATATGTATAGATGTGGCAGATTTCCTATCGCTATGTCGGGATAGCAGCTTTCTGATAAAGCCACGGATTTACCGGGCAAAAATTCCAGGTTGCCATGTGTACCGACATGTATGATTACGTCCGCACCAAAGCCGTATTCCAGGTACCGGTAAGTTGCGAGATATTGATGCGGCGGTGGCACTTCGGGATCGTGTAAAATCTTACAGACTTGGCCATCGCACCTTGAACCCGCACAGCCTCGTTTCGGCTGCACGCACACGACTGCATTTCCGTATTGAACGCCCGTTACCACGATTTTACCGTTGTAAACCATAGCAGCAGGAACTCCATCCTTCGCTTCACCCGGCGGATTACCCCATGCTTCACACGTTCGTTGTTTCACTGCATGTGCAAGTGTATCAAACCATTTCTCGTAATCCGCCGTGCTTATCAACGCAAGAGCACCGCCTTTATTCACTATTTCATCCACGGTGGTCCATCTGAACTCAGAAATTGCTTTATGATTCATAATGTTCTCAATAAGTTCTTTTCCGTTTTCTGGCTGTTCGACCGAATATCCCGCCTCTTTCATGCACTTCAAAATCCGGGCAACGCTCTCCAGGGTGTCAAGATGTGAACCGCCACCTACTGAGCCCTCCACGCTGGTACATGGATTGTTATGGAGTACAAATGCAACCCTGCGCTCGGACTTCGGTTTGTTTCTTAGCACTATCCATTTCTTTACCCGATTCACAACCTTTTTCACTCGCTCTTCTATCAGCGTATGTCGCTCGGATTCGCTGTCTCTTCGTGATGTTCCAATAATTATCGGTTCGATCACGCCCTCTAATTCGGGCATCGCAACACTCCAGCCAACTTCCAGGCTGCTTATGCCATGATTATCCGCACGCCATTCTTCTTCGGTATTGTAGTATGCCGTCAACGGGTGGAACACAGGCACATCGAGCCTTTTCAGTGTATTGACCGAACTGTCTTCTCCTCCGCTTCCTGAATTAAATACCGATTGAAGGTTTATGAAAGCGTCAATCCTGCCCATGAAGAAAGCGTTAATGACTTCACTGCTCGATTTAGCACCTAAATCTTTATCGCCTGCACCATAACAGAATGCAGGAATCACATCAAACTCAGTTTCCAATTCACGTATTAACGCGTTCATGATCCCAAGGTCTCTGTTCGTCCAATAAGAGCGAAAGAATAGAATGCCGACTTTGTGTCTGCGGTTAGGAACATACCATGCGAAATAGTCCTCTATCCTCTCGAAAACAGTTTCGGCATCCGGATGGTATATGCCCTGCCACAGCGTCTCTTTTGGATCTTCATATTGGTAATCCCTGCCCAGAACCTCCGTTCCCAGGTACCTTAACATATTCGCTGTGTTTTCTGCCCCACCGTAAACATAGTAGGCATTGACCGTTGCAACAACCTTCGGTGAAACGTTTGAAAGCTGACATAAGGCGGAATCATGCCCTAAATAGATCGTTGGCACTTCCTTATTCAGGCTTTCGGTTATCTTATTCCAATGCGCCTCATTTGATGGATGTAAGAGGATGATGTCCGCCTGCACAAAAGAACTTATGCACTCTTCTCGCTTCTTCGCATCTTCTACGTCATGTGTTGACCATGCGTTTAACTCTATTCCGAGCTCGTTACAGGCTTTGGTGAGTAAAACCAGATCACTGCCCCAAGTTACTGCTGCTATCTTCATTTTTCATACCTGCCCGTATTTAATATGTCTTGCATTATAATAAAATCATTTGTTTATTGCGTTTATGTTACCAAAAAATGAGTTCGGGTGATTAGTGGTGGTGTCGTGACTCGAGACAAGAACGAGGGAGGATGGTTCGTTCATGGAATGGGATATATCCCCTCCAAGCTTTCTAAAAAAAAGGTGAATGGGTACATGGTCTGTTAGTAAAAAGCATAATATCCAACTAAAAATGATTAATGACACCGATTAATGCTGATTAACGCTGAAGAACTCAAATCTGTGTGAATCCGTGTGAATCAGCGTCTTACATAGGTAGAATTTGTACAGTTCAGTCCATATCTTCAATGCTAATCTCGTATTCTTTTTCCAGTGCTTTAAGGTGTACTTTTAACTGCGGTTCCTGGCTATCCGAGAATGTAATAGCGTTTGTAAGTTCATTCAGACTAAAAGGGAACTTCGCGTTCTTGAGTTCATTTGAAAACCTCTTCAGAAGCGCCTTAGACGGGAAGTAGAGCGTGACCGAATAATTCCGCTTTATGCTAACTGCCTTCTTTTTGCGCTTGGTGACCGGTACTTTCTTCAAAAAAACGCTTCGAGCGTCTTTTGGTGGCTGCCGAAACGAAGACCCGGGGTGCTTTACCAGTATTGGCACCAGTTCCGAGCGTTCTAATCGCGAATACAACTTATCCTGAGACCGTACTATTTTGAGTTCCGGCGATATATCGGCCACGACAAACTCAGCCGGAAGTTTTAGTGACTCTGTGCATTCCAGGAGTCCGAAACCCTCGAATAACATGAATGTTTCCGCGTGTGCCGTCCATTCCTCGAGATCGGTCACGATATTCGATGGCAGTGCGTTATCCGCGAGTTCTTCGAGTAGTGCGGTCACATTCAGTTCCTCGTGCTCTGCTAATTGCGCAGCGACCTTATTCTTCTCCAATTTCAGCACGATAGCGACATCATCGGCAAGCACATCTGCGAACCGCGTAAGTTGGGTCATCACACTGATAGGATAGAGTTCAGAATCCACATGTATCTCAAATGTCGGCAGTACCGTAACACGTGGCTTTCTGACTTCCCGTTTCATCACACGCAGAAACCGCTCTGTTACCCGGAACGCTTTAATATTGTTTATTGGCGGGTATATCTTCTGATCCTCGACCTTATCATACGCTAAGTCCACATAGCGCATTGTGAGTGGGATATTCTCCAGGAATCGCTCTACATAACGGCCCTCCACTCGTTCAAATGCGTCAGGAGCATTTTCAGGAATTTCTTCGCTTGGCCCCCACCGTCTTTTACCCTCTCGGAAATTACCATATCTTCCTTTAGCCCACCATCGCTCCCGGACTTTTATCTTTTGCGGTATGACAAAATACGGATGTTCTTTCTTCAAGTATTGGCAGAAAGATGCGGTGCTGTACCAGACACCGCTATTGCATCCTTTAAGCAGTTCAAGAAGATGCCGTCTTACTTTGTCGAATCGTATCGTGGGGACCACGCCTGTCGCACATCCGAACATCTCGAAACCGTCGAGAACACTGAATGGGCCTATTTTGGAGAAGAACTCATTGTCCGAGTTGTCGTATCTTTTGATTAGTGCATTCAATATGTATTCTTCCTGCTCAATCAGAGACGACAGCAAAAACTGGTCGTAGGTCTGTTCCTGGAACATTATGTAATTGTCTGGATAAGACGGTTCTGTACTGGTATAGCCCATATATTCTCCTTCTGTGTCATAACGGACAAAACCCAGTAGCAGTGCCAGACGGTCAATGAAATCTATCCACGGTGAGGTACCGGTAATTTTCACCTGCTTCTGTGTTTCCGGGTCGCCCATCAATTTCGCCAATCGCTTAATATCCGCTTTCGACAGGTCGTTGCTCCGATGTGTCCGTTTCACTTCCCTTTCTCGGGTGTAGTTAACAAAGGTATGGACATCTCTGCGAAGTTCACTTCGGTTTGAGACGACATTCAGGTTATTTATGTTAGTAACCGGCTTCAGGTCCATATCATTCATGCCCCCCTGCATTCACGTCATTCACTGTTTTTATCACATATCCAGACCGTTCCACAAAACTCCGGATTTCCGGGAATGCCTCACAAGGAAATGCAATAAACTCTTTTGCAAGCGGTATAACCTTTTTGTGGTCGTGAAACGACTGCTGTAGCTTTACCATCAGGGCAACATCGCTTACACGCGCAACCATCAGGTTATCGTGGATAATAATCTTACCCCAGTTTTCGTCCACCTTTTCCAGGACTGCACGAAATAGCGCGGAATTATGCTTCAGCCACTGAGTTTGCGGATGATTGCGAACGTTCCGAGGTGCATTGCCAGTCGCGATCAGGTCCGGGCTAATTTGCAATCGCGAATCCACAACCGTCATCGTTGCAATCTGTGCTAACACTTCCAGAGTTTCATACGGTACTTTCTCGAGGTCTAGTTCAACTGTTCCATCTCCTTGCACTGTCTGGTAACTTTCGGGTGTCACCGTGCTCGCATCCACGGTCTCCGCCGGTCGGTAATACGATTTACCCTGGTGTTCTTGTTTTGACAGGTAGCCCCATTTCCAG
>JAPVWK010000098.1 GCA_028572065.1 Candidatus Methanophagales archaeon | reverse complement strand
TTCGCACAAAGAACGGTTGTGTGTAATATCCTTTGTGTACCAAAACAGAAGAACATCTATAGCTAAAACCTCCTTTTTAGAACCACCCGATTACACAGATTTTCACGAGAAAAAGAATAATATTGACATAGTTTTAGTATACCTTTAACTACTTTACACCATATTAATTCCAAGTTCTTGTGTTAATCTTGTGAAATCTTGTGGTTTTTTTAGTTAGCTATACTAATACAAACCGACAAGATTCTGTATATTGGTGACAACGTTGGTGAATCGGTATTCGCTAGAAATTTTAATAAAGAGAAAAAAGTTTAAATGATGTAACGAGGTGAAAGAAAGATGGAAATAAAAGAAGGGGAGCTTTTGACCATTGGCGAGGTAATAAGATTGGGACTTGCAAACAAGTGTGAAATAGCGATATACGGTAGCGAAAAGGAGGAAACAGCATCTAATGATACTGAGGGAGAAAAAAGCCTTGAGAGTATTACATCAATGAATGGCGGCAAAGTGAAGTACAGAGTAAAATCATTTGATGACGCGGAGAAGATATTGTCAGTAATACGGGAAGTAACATGGGCGTGATAAAAGAGATTCAAAATCGAAAAGCCACCGTAGCGCCCTATATATATAGCGGCAGCTAGTATTTAAGTGACAAATAAATTGTCTTTTAAATTAACAAAGATTTTTAAAAAGGAGGATATTATGGAAAATATAGATATGGAAAACGTAATCATTGCAGGGTTGGGTCCTGCTGGCTTGACGGCCGCTATATATACGGCACGCTCAGGGCGGAACCCGTTGGAGTTAGGAGGATTTGTATCGGGCGGCCAGTTGATAGTTTCCCCTAAGGTGGAGAACTATCCAGATTTTCCCGAACAGGTCTCAGACATGGAACTTATGGACTGGTTCTGGAAACAGACAGAACAATTCGGGGGACGTTTCAAAACGGCAGCCTTCAAAGAGCTGGTTGAGACGGATAAAAATGGCTTTGTTCAAGTGGAAGCAGGTTCTACCAGAACCTCGACACAGGATGTTTTTGGCTGCGGTGATGTTTGTGATCCAGTTTACAAACAAGCGGTTGTGGCAGCAGGACAGGGATACATGACAGCTATGGATGTTGAACAATATATATATTCAAAGGAGGAAGTAAGATGCTGAACACAAATCTCAAACATCTGGAAACGAAACAAGAGATTAAGGCAGTCCTGGAAAACAATGAAAATGTCATGGTTTGCTGTGGTAGAATGGGACCGATGTGCGTCCCAGTCTTTAGTGTTATGGTAGAATTGGAACCGACATATCCGCATATCGCATTCCGCGACCAGGAGTTTGACATCCCCGCGGCAGACTTTATCAGAAATTTGCCTGAATGTGCATTGTTCCGGGGATTGCCATTCACGGTCTATTTCAAGAATGGTAAAGTCGTAGCGGCCACAAGCAGCATACAAAGCAAGGATCAGGTGATGGAAATCCTGGACAGGGAGTTCGGTAAGCAATCGTGAGACTATTAGCTCTGGTGCCGATTATTGGCGAACGATAAGTTGAGGGTCATGGTTACAGGCAAAACCAGGTTTGAGCTGCGGGTCAATCGGTAGATGGAACAGGTGAGCTTAATGTGGGATCAGGTAATAACTGAAACGAGCGCTTTTACTGAGACAGATAGCTCTATAGTCGCTACGCTCTTCGACCTTCCGCATCTTCGTCTTTGGCGAACGTCACATATACAGGGATTATTATACGTACTTCCATCGCTATATTTAAAAACGGAAAAATGAGAACATATCTAGATTGTATCCCCTGTTTCTTTAGTCAAGCACTCCGTGCAGGACGGATAGCAACGGGAAATGAAAAAAAACTAAAAAAGCTCCTGGATGAAATAGGCCGGATGCTAAGCGATATACCACTTGAAAGCAGCCCACCAGAAACCGGAATGCGAATATACGAGCAAGTAAGTGCGATTACGGGCGTATTTGATCCGTACAAAGAACTAAAAAGGGCAAGCACCGAGGAAGCATTGGCGTTATATCCCGCTTTGAAGAAAAAAGTAGAAAAGTCGAATGACAAACTCCTTACCGCGATACGAATCGCAATTGCGGGTAACGTGATAGACTTTGGCGTGAATAGAAACTTCAATATCGAAGCGGAACTAGCTAAAGTACTCAAAACGGATTTTGCTATATTCGATTACGATAAATTCAAAGATCATTTAGATAAAACCGATGAGATTCTGTATATTGGCGACAACGCAGGTGAATCGGTGTTCGATAGAATTTTAATAGAGACAATGAAAAAGCCCGTGATATATGTGGTTAGGGAGACACCCGTTATAAATGACGTGACGTATGAAGATGCCTTACAAGCGGGAATTGATAAAGTTGCACCTATAATATCGTCAGGGACAAGTGCACCGGGAACCGTTCTTGGAACATGCAATGCTGAATTCAAAGAGGTATATAAGAACTCGAATTTTGTAATCAGTAAGGGTCAGGGCAATTATGAGGGGCTTTCTGATGAAAACCAGCCTATATTTTTCCTGCTAATGGCAAAGTGCTGGGTTATCGCTAATGATATTGGTGTCAATGAAGGAGATATTATACTGAAAGGGATAAACGTCTAAAGAATTAACGTACAATGTGAATATATATGCATATGTGCCAGAGAGGAACGGTGCAGGTGCGTAGACGTCCGGCCAAATTTACGCCTCTTCGAGCCACGGCGGGAAGCGAAAACGCCTAATCCCGAGGTGTATGAAAGATTGATATTGATATTGAAAGTGGAAGAGCAAGAGAGCATAAGGCTGAAAGATTATCAGCAACTGAGTCAGGAAGAAGCAGCGAATAAACTAGGCGTTTCGCAAACTATATTCCATCGAATAGTGAGCAAATCAGATTAAAAAATAGCAGAAGCTTTTGTTGATGGGAAAGCTATAAAGATAGTTTTAGAGCATAATCAGTCTTTCTTATTCGCCCAATTTTGAATTGTTGGACCGCCACTAAAGATGCAACGCTTGTGCCTCTTCCGAAGGTATGTCTTGGCGGGAAAAGAGGGAAACAGGGACGTGGTGGAGATTTTTTTGTTTCATAATAGTCTATCTTTATATACTCCTATGAATATATATTCATATAAGGGAGAAAAATCAAAACTCATAAGGAGAATGTGAAAGAGAAAGATGAAGATAAAAGGAGGTGACAAGAAATGCCAAGAGGAAGAGGAATAGGATTTGGAAGAGGTTTTTGGTCTGGCTTTGGACCCGGAAGAGGTATGGGAATGGGCAACCCTTATCCATTCTGCCGGAATTTCCCGTGGCTCCCCCGAGGGTGGTGGACAGGAATGTATGGACCAATAGCTCCAGCTTCAGGGACGTACCCGATGCCATATTATGGCTATCCGTATTCTTACGGGGGGTGGGTAAGATAAAATGAGTGGTATGGGTAAAGGAGGCGGTCAAGGACGAGGAAGAATGGGTGGCAGCGGATTGGGTGTCGGTGGAGAATGCAGATGCCCAAATTGTGGATATACAATGCCACATCAAGCGGGTGTGCCATGCAATCAGCAGACATGCTCAAAATGCGGGTCTAAAATGACAAGGCCCTGAGGCAGTTTTGATCAGACTTTTTGCTAAAAAGTTTGTTTAGGAGGCGATAAGAAAAAAATGGGTGGAAATAGAAGGAGGAACATGTATTATATGACGGGTTTGCCGGGTTGGATGAGGTTTGGATACTCTCCGGGCTGGGTAGATAGAAGTCCAACAGGAATGCCGCCAGGTGCACAGTATCTCAGTCAAACGGGACAGATGCCGCAGTTTGCTTCCTGGATACAGCAGCAAGCACCAGCAGTTGCGCCGGTTGCACCAATGGGCATGCCCGCAATGCCGAAAGAGCAGGAGATTTCTATGCTTGAATCGCAGGCGCAGATGCTTGGGGACCAGTTAGAGCAGCTAAAGAAGAGATTGGAAGAACTGAGAAAGTAAAGAGTGGAAAGGGGCAATTAGAAGCAGGAGGAAAAGAAAATGGGTAAATGCGAACTGTGTGGAAAAGTGAGAACATTTAGCACTTTCTTTCTCCTTATTCTTTTTTAGTGTGCTATGCAACAATCCACACCATTATTAGCCTGGAAGGCTTCTGTTAACGAAAAGCTTTGTGTAGGCTGTGGAAAATGCACCGGTGTTTGCTGGACAGGTGCAATTGGAATTGTGAATAAAAAAGCAGTAGTGGATTTTAGCAGGTGTATCTGTTGCACTGCTTGTGTACGGGCTTGTCCAAAGGGGGCCATCCAAATAGCCCCTTATCCATATCCGATTTTGCACAGAGATCAAGTACTGGAGAGGATAAAGACACAATTAAACGTCGTAAGGTACAAAGTTGAAGAGATGGAAAGAAGTATCGAAGAGATATAATTGTATATTTAAACGTAAAAAATGGAAAAGAGCAATAGCAAGGTAAATATCAAATGTGGCAAATGTGACAAGCCAATATCAGGGGATGTTTACGAGTTCGGAGGCGTTAAGCTGTGTGAGGATTGCTATCTGGATGATGTAATAGCTTCTCAGCCGAAAAAATGCGTGATGAAATGAGGGTAAAATGGGCATTCAAATAGTTAGGGATAAATGCAATAGAAGCTTATAAAAATAAAAAGATGAATAAAAAGGAGAGGATGTGAACAGATGATTATTGCGGTAGCAAGCGGCAAGGGCGGTACGGGAAAGACCACCGTAGCGGTTAATCTTGCTTTGTCACTTTCGAACGTACAATTAATGGATTGCGATGTCGAAGAGCCAAATGCACACCTTTTTCTTAATCCTGTGATCGAAGAGATAAAGCCGGCGTGTACGCTAGTTCCAAAGGTCAATTACGATTTGTGTGATTACTGTGGTAAGTGTGCTGCAGCGTGTGAATACAACGCTCTTGTTGCTCTGCCGCAAAAAGAAGTCATGGTGTTTCCGGAACTTTGCCACGGCTGTGGATTATGCGCCTTGGTATGCCCACAAGATGCGATCAGCGAGGAACCGAGGGAAATCGGCGTTATAAAAAGAGGAAAAAGCGGTGATGGCAACATTGACCTCGTGTACGGGGTATTGAATATCGGTGAGATAATGGCAACACCGTTGATAGACCAGGTAAAAGCGGAGCTTGATCCCGCAAAGACCGTGATTATTGATGTCTCACCAGGAACGGCATGTCCAGTGATTGCAGCCGTGCAAGGCAGCGATTACTGCATTCTTGTGACTGAGCCCACACCGTTTGGGCTCTACGATTTGAAGCTCGCGGTTGAGGTGCTCAGAGTGATTAAGATCCCTTTTGGCATGGTTATAAATAGAGCAGGGATTGGTGATCGAAAAGTCTATGAGTACTGCGAGAAGGAAGGAATTCAGATTTTGCTTGAGATTCCGCATGACACGCGGATTGCGCGGTACTATTCTGAGGGCGTGCCCTTTGTGAAGGCAATGCCAGAGTGGAAGGAGCAATTTGCAGGGATAATGAAGAGGATTGAGGAGAAGGAGCAATGAGACAAATAACGGTTATTAGTGGAAAAGGAGGCACAGGGAAGACAACCCTTGTAGGCTCGTTCGCAGCCCTCGCAGAGAACAAAGTCATTGCAGATTGTGATGTTGACGCACCGGACCTCCATCTGCTGGTGCATCCGGAAATCATAAAGAAAGAGGAGTTTAAAGGCCTGAAAGTTGCCGTTATGGACAAAACACTATGTACCGAGTGTGGAACGTGCGAGGAAACATGTAGATTCAATGCCATCGCTTCGACCGAAGAATCAGGTTATGCGGTCAATCCCGCACGTTGCGAGGGCTGTGGCGCTTGTGTGTTTGTGTGTGAGCAGGAAGCAATTATGTTGAAAGAACGAGTCTCGGGGTATGCCTTTATATCAAAGACTAACTATGGCACAATGGTGCATGCGCAGCTCAATATCGCGGAAGAAGCGTCTGGAAAGCTGGTCACTGTGGTTAGAAACAAGGCACAACAGGTTGCGGAAAAGGAAAGTTGTGAACTCATTTTGATTGACGGAGCGCCGGGTATCGGCTGCCCTGTAATTGCGTCCTTGACTGGCGTGGACCTTGCGCTTATCGTTACCGAGCCTACGATGTCCGGACTGCATGACCTCGAACGAATCCTGGATGTGACCAGATATTTTGGGATTGGTTCCGCCGTCTGCATCAACAAATACGATATTAATGAAGAGAACAGCGCGAGGATTACCGAGTTTTGCCGGCAGCGAGGGGTGGAAGTTGTTGGAAAGATTCCGTACGACTCCGTGGTCACTGAGGCGATGGTTGCTGGCAAGCCAGTAGTTGAATTCTCGGAAGGGGCGGTATCGAGTGCGATAAGTGATGTGTGGGATAGTATAGAATGAGAATGGTCTATGGACCGGTTCCATCACGGCGTCTTGGTCGCTCTTTAGGCGTCAACCCGATTCCATTCAAAACTTGTAACTATTCCTGTGTGTACTGCCAGCTTGGTAGGACAACGCGCATGACAAATCAGCGTAAAGACTTCTTTCCACCAGAAGAGCTGCTGAACGAAATCAAAAGGGTAATAGAAGTAGAAAGTAGCCATAGCAAAATAGATTTTGTAACCTTCGTAGGCGAAGGCGAACCGACTTTATGTAAAAGCCTTGGTTGGCTAATCAGGAAGACAAAAGAAATAGCAGATGTACCCATAGCTGTTGATACAAACGGGTCCCTGCTTTACAGAGAAGATGTAAGAAACGACCTTTCACAAGCAGATGTTGTTATGCCCTCCCTCGATGCCTGCACTGCCGAAACATTCAGAAAGATAAACAGGCCGCATCGTGGGCTCGATTTTAAGGCGGTAGTCGAAGGTTTGGAACGATTCCGGCGAGATTATAACGGTGAGATCTGGGTAGAAGTCATGCTGGTAAAGGGGCTAAATGACACAGAAAAAGAATTAAAAGCACTAAAAAGCAGGCTTGAGAAGATAGAGCCCAATCGAACTTACATAAATGTTCCGATAAGACCTCCTGCAGAACCTTGGGCGGTACCGCCTGATAAAGATGCCATCAGACTAGCACATGCGATTCTTAGCGATGCTAATGTTGTGGATATTACCGAAGAGGAGAC
>JAPVWK010000097.1 GCA_028572065.1 Candidatus Methanophagales archaeon | reverse complement strand
TCTTTTGTTATGGTTTATGATTTTAAACATTGTGATGTAATTGCACCCTCCACATAGCTTTACCGTTAATAAAAGGTCCTGTAATCGTTCATTAACTCCGGAAACGTAGTTTCTTAACCTCTTTGCGGCGTAAACCCGTTTCCCTTTTCTTTTAATGAGCGTTGCATCCGAAATGTTGATGCTGGACTTTAAACCAGGAAAGAAGTCCACTAATGAGATTTTTTCGTTGATAACCATCTTTCCCAGCTCCGCTAAGTGTTCATAATGATTTGAACAGCTCAAACGTAGAAAACCAAGCTTATCTGCCCCATTTATCGATAGATGCGGTACTTTCAAAGTTAGGATTATCAACTCCAATAAGCTCTGAAGTAGCGGCGTATTCTCTTGCAACTCCTTTGGAATGCTAAATACAAATCCTGTCTCCCTCATTCTAATCCCACCATCCTTTTTTATTCCATCGGAAGTGCCTGCTTAAAAAGATCACGGAAAAACGGTTAAACATGTGGTGTGAAGGTAAGATAGGTATATAAAAGTTTTTCGATTTTTTTCTATTCGTGATACTTCCCTCCAAAAAGTTTGTTATAAAGCGATGTGTACCAGGTTTTGTGTGGTTTCTCCTTTTCTTTGGCTATCTCCTGTACAGTACCGGTCTTCTCGTAACCTTTCTGCCCCGAGATATACCGCTCTACCACTTCCCAGCCTTGCTGCGAAACCTTTTTTTCCGTAAACGCTTTTTCTAAAAGGGTTTAGTGGTAACACGATGGCGCCCACAGGTGACCCGGGCACCACTCCTTAAGCTGCGGAAATTGATCCCTTAACAGCTTACTACTCCTTCCCTTTATCCGCTTCGCTATCCAACTAACAGAATACTTCGGCGGCAGCGAAGCGTTTTTGATAAAACTTTTCTTAAAAGTTTTATACATGATCCACGTTCACCGCCATGTCTATAATCTCAATATCCAGCTCGTTGCAGGTTTCCCTGATAATCTCTTCCAAAGCTTCCGCCACATCCCCTAGCAATACCTTCCCGCGATACTTCGGCGAAAATACTAAATAATCCGTTAGTAGAGAGACCGTATGCCTGTCATGACGGAGATCCTGCCTTGTTACCCTTTCCCTCTTTGCTTCCCGTTCGCCCATATATCATTAAAGTAACTATTAAACACGTCAAATCACTATAAAAGCTTTTCTGGTGCTTTTCTTCTCGAAAATATTCGATATAATGGCCTTATTCATAAATGCAAAGGAAAAAGTCCGGTGAAGTTGAGAATTTGAGACCGTACAAAAGAAATCAAAATCGAAAAATCATGACAACTGTTAAAATCAGAAAACAAGAATTTTGTCCCGGCAAAGTTTCTGAAAGGAACAATGAAAGAAGAGATTACTTTTTACATTTACTATTCCTCTTTATCACGACACAGTTCTGAAGTTGAACAAGAAAAGGGCTATCCTGTATCAGGCACCTTCATCGCAACCATACCAAAACGTTAGGATAAATCTTTATACATAAATTCTGAATGAAATGAAAATCGGGTGCATCTCGGCCTGCAAAATGCTTCGCTTTCTACACCTTAGCTAGCTTTTTGAGCAGTTCTTTATTCTTTTCTATGTTTGTGCATCCGTATAATGCTTTCTTTTGTGAGATATTTGTAGTTCATGTTTTATTAATAGTGGAATATATTGTATCAGAGAGATTTTTTAAACGGGACGTGATGAAAAGTGACGGGCGAAATAAGGGAGTTAGAAACCTGGGCTAAACAGACATTCCATTATGCGCTCATAGGGATTATAGTAGGTCTCGCCATAGTCGCTTTTTTTTTAGCTTTAAATTACTGTACTTTATTCTTTTTAGAAGCCATTGGTGGATACCACCCACCCTCACCCGGAAATGAGCCAGATGTATTCGTATTCTACCCACTACTGGGTGGTGCATTCACAAATCCGGTGTTTCTAATTCTGCTAGCCCTTATTCCGGCATTGGGTGGTTTGATTTGCGGCATAATAAAATACAAACTAATTCCAGTTACGAAACCGGAACTCCACGAAACTGACGTCTTCATAGATGCGTTTCACAATGAAAGAGGGCAAATAACAGGCAAGGACGGGCTGGTGAGAGGAATATGTTCGGTGGCAACAATCAGCACGGGAGGCAGTGCGGGAAGAGAAGGCCCAAGTGCAATGCTGGGTGCGACTATAGGTTCACTATTCGGTAGATTATTGAAATTAGACGAGCGAGAACGACGTAAAGTGCTAGCGGCAGCAGCAGGTGCCGGAATTGCGGCTATGTTCAGAGCACCACTTGGCGGTGCGTTCTTCGGTATTGAAACGCTGTACCGACGTGATATGGAAATAGAGGCTTTGGTTCCTGCGATAATATGCTCTATCGCAGCGTATATCGTTTCCTGCACCGTCTTTGGATTCGGTAATATCTATGCAATAGGCGATTATGACGTCACGGCAATGTTAGCTCCTTTCTCATTAATTCTATTCCTGTGTCTTGGAATAATATGTGTTCCTTTTGCTATTGCATTTACCAAATTACTGCAATTATCAAGATCTTTTTTCTTCGACACATTGAAAGGTCCCGACTGGATCAAACCAGCAATAGGTGGACTTCTGCTTGGCCTCCTGTTCCTGATCGGTTATTTCATCCTGAATCCGCAGCAGGACGTAGCGAAAGGTATTGAAATAGCAAGCGGGATATTTGGTGGTGGCTATGGCTTTATACAACTGGCGTTCTATGGCAAGATTACGTTGAGCGTTTTAGCGTTTGTCGCGGTTGCAAAGATATTAGGGACCGCTTTAACTATGGGGTCGGGTGGTAGCGGGGGCTCATTTATACCGTCATTAGCCATGGGTGCGGCTGTAGGTGGGGTAGTAGGGCAGGTTCTCAGCTATTTCTTCCCGGCAACGGTGACAAACCCCTGGATATTTTCCCTTATCGGTGCTGCTGCTTTCTTCGGCGCTGCTGCTAATGCACCACTCACCGCACTTTTCATCGTGTGCGAAATCTCAGGTTCTTATACGCTCTTCGTTCCCGCTTTACTTGCTATAATACCGGCGTATTCGCTGGTAGGCAGAAGGACGATTTATCCGGAGCAATATGAAGTTAGGAAAGATTCACCGGCACACCGCAGGGAATTCATGGTTGATATACTGGAAGGCATAAAAGTGGCAGATGCCTATACGAAGAATCTGCTGACCCTTCCTGGAACTAAGACCGTGAAAGAGGGCATCCATTTTGCCGAGAAAAAGGGGCATATAACCTATCCTGTGGTAGATGAAGCGGGGCGATTAGTAGGAATAACGAGCATAATGGACCTGGAAGAAGAAAGAGAGCGGGGAGGAGTCTATAAAAAGATAGCTCAAATGTGCAGGCAGGACGTGATATTAGCCTATCCAGACGAGTTTCTGGAAGATGCACTACAAAAGATGGATAAATATAACGTTGGCAGGTTGCCTGTGGTGGCGCGAGAAAGAGAGAAGGAACTGATGGGAATAATAAGCCGATCCGATATAATAAGCGAACACTGCCGCAGACGGTCTCTTCTAAGGGATGATGGCACTTCTTGCAGGCGATGAAGAGAAAGACAGTTATTGAAAGTGCACATAAAGCAAAAGAACTTTAACTGTTAAGGACGAATATGATAACTGCCCTTTTCGAAGAGTAGTATGACCTCGCCGAACGTGCGCAGGATGATTACTATGGCAAATAAAGGGCTACAAAACCAAGCCGTATTGTACGGTCCCTGCGGTATGCCACTCATAAGAGGGCGATGACCGTTTAGAGGCAACCACAATACGGTACATCTATTTGCTTAGTGGCACACATATCAAAAGCCGAATTTGGCACAACGAATGAATGGCTACTGCTACACGGCTCTACAAATCCGGTAAGCATTTAACCAGCTATAAAAAATCTGAAGGTCAAGAGCATAAAGCTTTTAACTTTTGAGGGTAGATATTTACATTTGTTCGTATTTGTAGGTTTATAGACAAATACAGAGAAGGTGTATGAGTATGGAAGAAGGAGAGGTAAGAGGGGTTGCGAATGAGGCGGATTTGGAGATAGAGAGGTTAAAGGAGCGAAAGATGCGTGAAATGGAAGAAGATATGAAAGCGATGAAAGCGGGTGGCACAGAAGGAGAGGGGATGATAGACAGCCCGTTGATAATGGACGATGCCAGTTTTGTAGAGACAGTAAAAAAATATCCACTTATCATTGTGGATTGCTGGGCTGCATGGTGTGGACCATGTAAGATGGTTGCACCGGTAATAGATGAATTAGCAAAGGAATATGCAGGAAAAGTCGTATTTGGGAAGCTGAACGTGGATGAGAATCCAAAAATAGCTTCAGAATTTGGTATTATGGCTATACCCACGTTGTTCATATTTAAAAATGGTGAACCCGTGGATGTAATACAGGGCGCGATGCCAAAGCCTTATTTCGAGGCGAAACTAAAGGAATGGATGTAAAAGAGGAACTTTTCTACAGACAAGAGCGCTTTAGTAAAGGAACAAGAGAAGCGTTATCGGGGGGGACGCACCAGGTACATGACTACAAGGTATGATTTCCGCTAAAAATGGCAAGTACGAGGAGATAGAAATAGTAAAGAGGTTTGCTGATGTTGGATTACAGGTGCAGCCAGAGGTTGTTGACTTATTAAGTCAGTATAAAGAGGACTGCGAAGCGGACGGCGGCCTGTACTTTAACATCAATGATATAGCAAAAAGTGTAGCTACTTCGTTAAAGCCTTCGGTATTTGTGATTTCCACAGAACAGATGGCTGCGTTTATCAAAAGTAACGGTGCAAAAGATGCGGGAAAAAACAACGGATTCCAAAAGCAAGCAGCACCGGATATAATCAAATCGTTCTCCAATAAAGGCGGAGGTGTGGACCAAAATAACTTCTTACTACAGTTTCTCAATAGATACGAGAGGATAGGCGCTATACTAAAAAAGCGGCTGAACTGTGGTCAGATACGATTCTTGCGGAACGCGAGAGTGGGAGAAGATGTTTCCGTAGTAGGGATGGTCGCATCAATAAATAAGACAGCAAAAGGGAATCTCCGAGTGGACCTGGAAGACCCGTCAGGACATATACCCGTAATCTTACATCCTCATGAGGAATTGGTCCAGGATGAGATAATAGGCGTTACCGGTACTCTACTAGAAGGCGGTTTTTTGTTTGGTAATAGGGTTATACTCCCGGATGTGCCTATTTCCTCGCCGTCTGCACAGTCATCCTTACCCCCACCGCACACATCTAAATCCGCTCAGCATTCGGAAGAGCCCGTATATGCGGTGTTTATTTCTGATCTGCATGTAGGCAGTAATACATTTCTGGAAGAAACATGGGCTAATTTTACTCAATGGCTAATTGAAGAATCAAAAAGAATTAATATTGCATATCTGATGGTTGCCGGCGATATTGTAGATGGGATCGGTATATACCCGGCACAGGAAGATGATTTGTTAATTACGGATATATATGAGCAATATAAAATAGCGGGGGGCTACTTTCACGATTTACCTTCGCATATACATGTAGTGGTCTCGCCGGGCAATCATGATGCCGTTAGAAGTGCGGAGCCACAGCCATCTCTGCCTGCGGAGTTCCAGGCGTATTTTCCTGATAATACGTACTTCGTTAGCAATCCTGCGTACATAAGAATCGGTGGCCGGCTGGTGTTGATGTATCATGGTCAGTCATTCGATGATTTTGTCCGCGCGGTATCACGACTGAATTATTCAAAGCCCGAGGAAATGATGGTGGAAATGCTGAAGAAACGGCATGTAGCACCAATATACGGGAACAGCGTTTCTATTGTTCCTGATGAGCAGGACTACGGTGTGATAGACTTTGTTCCTGAGATATTTCACTGTGGGCATTCTCATACCGTCGGAATAGCGAAATATCGGGGCGTGCTACTTTTAAATTCCGGGACTTGGCAATCACAAACATCGTATCAGAAGAAGTTTAACTTGAATCCCGTCCCCGGATGTGCAGCGCTTGTGAACCTTTCCACGCTTAAGGCAAAGGTAATGGACTTCCGAGGAGGGGTTGGTGCGTGAACATGACTGTAAAGATGAGAGCACTGCGTAACGCAATGGGACTTCGCAACTGGGTACGGAGACAAGCTTACGGCGAATACGAGAAATTGCTGGAGGACGAGATTTTAGAGCGGAAATTGCCCGTGCACGTGGCGATAATCATGGATGGTAATAGGCGATATGCACATAAGATCGGAGTGTCCACGGAAGAAGCGTATCACTTCGGTGCGGAGATAACGGAAAATGTGATAGATTGGTGCTTTGATCTCGGCGTGGAACAACTAACGGTATATGCGTTTTCTATTGAGAACTTTTGCAGGACGGATGAAGAGAGAGCACAATTATTTGATTTGATGTGCGTGGAATTCGAGAAGATCTCCATGGACGAACGAGTCCATAAGCATGGTGTGCGGGTAAAAGCGATCGGAAATACCCGTTTACTACCCGAATCTGTAAGGGCGGCAATAATAAAAGCGGAACGCGTAACAGAGCAGTATACCAAATATAAGTTGTATATCGCGTTAGCCTATAGTGGCAGGATGGAGATAGTAGATTCCGTGAGAATAATTGGGGATCGAGTGAAGAGTGGTCTGCTATCGGTGGCGGAAATAGATGAAGAGACGGTATCACAGCATTTGTACATACACGAAATAGAAGATGGTGAATTGGTGCCGGAAGCGAAGGCTGCGGTGGATTTGATAATAAGGACAGGTGGTGAGATGCGATTGAGCAATTTCGTGCCCTGGCAGTCGTTGGGAAATGAATGTGCCGCATATTTCTGCGCACCATTCTGGCCCGAGTTCCGACGAATTGATTTCCTCCGGGCGATTCGGACGTACCAGGAACGAGAGGAAGAGGAAAGATTAAGCGCAGTCACCCGAGTTTTAAAATTAAACCGTTTCTTAGAACGTAAAGAGTTGGTGGTGTCCTATAAACCGTGACCTTTATATACCCCGAACCACATAATAGATTCTATGACCGGGGCAAAACCAAATGACCAGATATGTTTGAATCCAGACTGTCCGGACTACCGGAAGAAGAACACAGGACAAATCAT
>JAPVWK010000096.1 GCA_028572065.1 Candidatus Methanophagales archaeon | reverse complement strand
TAACTGAAGTACTTGAATGTATGGGGCTGAAATTGGATATGCTCACATTATACAACATTTATCAAGGTCAAGGATGCGATCCTAATGTTAAACGGGAGAGGTTGATGGCGCGATGGGTTACTTAACCGAACACGCATGAAGAGATATTACGGTCTCCCGACTCACTCACAAAGAAGTGTAAAGATGGCGAAGAAGAAACGGTATCGCGGACATTTCTGTAAGGTATGCTGGGGGATTCTGCCAAACGAGAAATTCTCGGGCAAAGGACACGTAGCCCATATCTGCAAGAAATGTGCCAAGAAAGTAATCGCGGCTTTTAGGAAAGGCCCCTTTATCTGACGGGATTGAATGCTCGTAAGAGGATTTCTTAGACGAAGCATAGATTGAATAAGCAAATCCATACACAAGAGCGAGTTTTTGGGGTGGACTCGGAATTTTCTTTATAGCGCCAGTTTCATTTGTAATTATAATAGCAATTGGAGTTTGATATATTCATGCACACAACCCACATCCGCCCGCGCAAAGCCCCGCAATTCATTACGGGTGAGGCACGGTTGGAACTATAAAATGGACTATATCGCTATGAAGATGAAAGGAAAATGGACAAAATTTTGCCCTAAATGTGGCAAAACGACGGATGAACTGTTTGAATCGGTATGTAAAGAGTGCTTCACCGCGGGCATAAAGTTAATTGACCCGGAGCAGATGAATGTAACGATAAGTAAATGCAAGCACTGTGACGGTTATTTCAAGGGTAAAGAGCGGACGAGCATAGAGGATGCCGTTGCGGACTCGGTAAGGAAAGAGCTAAAAAGAAAGTGTGGCGGCAAGATAAACGAGCTGAAAATTGAGTTAATAGCCGAAGAGGACAGAACGAGAGCGGTATTGAACGTGCGAACGGAGCTAAAAGGTGTAGAGCTAGAAGAGACCGGCGAAATAGAAGTCTTTTTTAACACGGGGCTTTGTGAAACGTGTAACAGGATAGCAAGTGGATACTATGCGGGTATAGTGCAGCTAAGAGCAGACGACAGGTTTCCAATGGCGGAAGAGATTGCCCTAGCGGAAAAGATTGCGTATTCCGTGTTAGATAAGTCGGATTTTATTTCTAAGGAGACAACGTTGAAAGAGGGGCTGGATATTTATGTCAGTAGCATAGATTGTGGTCGCAAGATTTCGCGGGGGATCGTGGATAGAATAGGTGGAAGTTTCTCGGAAAGTAGCAAATTATATGGACGTAAAGACGGCAGGAACATATATAGAGTCTCTTTTTCCGTGCGGTTACCGGAGTTTAAGGAAGGCACGGTGCTGAGAATAGGTGATAAAACAATTTCGGTGGTGCGCATGATAAAAGGTAAAGGTATAGAGTGCGTAGATGTGAACACACAGGAAAGAGTGCTATTGCGTAAGCAAGAGACGAAGAAGTTGAAGTTTCCGTGATTTTTTAATCCGTCTCGTCTTTATATAAAAAATCAGGCTTTTATTGTTTTACACACTATGGACCCGAAGCTGAAGAAGAAGGACAACTGTATTCTAAGGGCACTGCTTGAGAACGGGCGGCTTTCGTATTCAGAGCTCGGCAGAAGATGTGGAATAAGCAGGCAGGTCGCTTTTGAACGAGTGAAGAAGCTGACAACGGACGGCGTGATAAATGGTTATTCGGTGTGTCTGGATGCGGATAAGCTAGGCTTCTCATTCGTGGCTTATGTCCTGCTAATAGCAAAGCCCGATGAGAACTTGAGGACTGAACTCGAAGAGTTCTTGAGTAACAGCAAAAATGTGAAGAAAATACAACTACTCTTCGGCCGGTTTGATTTCTTTCTTGAGCTTCTTTTCCGGGATAAAGACGAAATGACTGAATTCATAAGGCACATGCACTCTTTTGGGGCTGTTGAGAGGACAGAAACATTTATAGTGTATCAAACAGTAAAGGACGCACCAGAAGACCCGTTTTTGGATTGTTTCCGCGATTGAAAGGCTAATCTTTATTTATTTGTTTAGTAGACCACAAGATTACACAGATTCTCACGAGAAAGCAATAATAGGAATCGTGTTTTAATAAACTATTGGCTATCCCCTCCTTATTAACTCTAATTCTTGTGTTAATCTCGTGGAATCTCATGGTTTTTTAGATTCGCTATACAAATACACTTTAGTTATTACTTGCATGAGGTGAACTCGATATGAAACAAACATTTCTTAATAGTTTTATTTGATTAGCACTTTTATTTTTGTAACGGCTTCTGCGGAGCAAAGAGAGCATGATACGAAAAGAGGAGATAGAGCATATAGGGTGGTTGGCACGGATAGAGCTGAACGAAACGGAGAAGGCACTATTTGCGGCGCAATTGAGCTCGATATTGGATTCTTTCGCGGTCCTGGATGAATTAGATACAGAAGATGTAGAGCCTACGTATCATGTGCTCGGCATAAAGGACGTGGTAAGAGAAGACGACCCGGGGGTGGCGTTGAGTCAGTCCGAAGTGCTGCGGAATGCCGCTAAGACCGAAGAGGGGTACATAAAAAGCCCGAGAATAGTATGAAGCTCGAATTGGTCTACAAAGACATCAAAATCGAAATATCATCTGAGTTTAGACCGGGTGCTGCTGAGGCTATAATGTTTATACACGGGTTGGGCTGTTCCAAAGAGTCGTTTAAAGATGTGTGGCAAATACCGGAATTCCGGGACTATACGATTTTAACGTTTGATTTGTTAGGTTTTGGTGATTCATCGAAACCCCACGAGTTCTCGTATACTATGGAAGATCATGCAGCGATTTGTAAATTGGTGATTGAACGTCTGAATCTTGAGCAGATCCATCTGATTGGGCACAGTATGGGTGGCGCAATCGGCTTGCTTCTGATTGAAAAGATCCCCGCGAAGGTAATATCGTTCACAAATTTAGAAGGTAACCTAATCGGAGACGATTGTACGTTTAGTAGAGAAGTAGTTGGATACACCTGGGACGAGTTTGAAGACGGGATATTTAATGAATTCGGAGCCAGGATTAAAGACGCAAAGGTGTTAGTATCGTCTTCAAGTCGAAGTAACAGCGTATATTACGGATGGTTTGCTAAAAGTGACCCTTACGCATATTACAAAAGCTCGGAATCGCTAGTTGAATGGTCGGATAGCCGAAAGTTATTGCAATTGTTTAATGATCTTGCGATAACGAAATGGTATGTTTTTGGAGCGGTAAATAAAAATGCGCCTGTACTAAAAATGCTGGGGGACGTTCCGAAAATAGAGATTGCTCGTGCCGGGCACTTTATGATGATTGACAACCCGGAAGAGTTATATAAAAAACTTTTGAATGCCTTAGCAGACGAGCGACATGATTGAAACAAACGTAATCGAATAAGAGATTGACATTCCAACTATTGTGGACTACTCTTGACTATATCGCCACCGTTTCTTCAAATGGGACATCAATTGAGAACAATTTCAAATTGAGCGAGACTGATCCAACAACTTTGAGTTTCGGGCGTTCTTTACCGGATATACCCTGATATAAAGCAGAAATAATGCCGGTATTGCTAATTTCTGTGGGCATAGTTACCGTTGTCTGACCGTTGGCACGAATATGTATCTTTTCCTCTTTTTCGCCATGACCGAGGAAAACCTGTTCGCCATTTACAAGGTAAACATCGTAAGTAATCTTATCCAGCGTTGCGCCAATAGGGTTTGTATTGTTTATTACTAATTCTACATCTACCGTTGTACCCGTTAAACTCACATCCCTGAGGGCAATATCACTAACTTCCACCGCTGGCTTTTTTATGCTCCCTAAAGTCATAATGCTCAATATAAAGACTATAATAATAGATATACTTATCCACCAAATTTTATTCATGCTTTTTTGCGCCTCTTGTTGTATGCCCTTCTTTTAGCTATCTCGCAGATCCACTACTTGGATTTATATATGTCTAAAGGACTTTATAAATCAAAAACATTTTTTAGTATTATGGAATTCAACAAAATCGAGAAGGTCTTCACATTACCATTCAATAGCCAATAATTTGCTTTATATTGAGCCATCTGAAACCGCCCCACAATGGATTTTAGAAACTAACACATTCGCTTTTTTGGATTCAACTCACCATTTGCCCTTATTATTCCTATGATTTTGAATTGTTGGACCGCCCCCTGTATCATACATATACAAAACAAAACAATCACTTATTCCGCCTTTTGTTCTCTGCCCTGTAATCATCCAGAGTTCGCCTTTTCATAGTACCATCCGGGAACACCGTTATCCAACCCGTATTCACCTCTACTTGTCTTTCTCGTACGCAACTCTTGCCTATCACCGCGTTTTTCATGTATTTCGCAACAAGCGAATAAGCACGCTCTATCTCTTCGGGATACGGATTCCGTGACATCTGCTCAGGACTCAACTCCGCTCGGAATCGGTTTATCCTGTAATCTATATCACCATTTGTATCTATCTCAGCTAAAAACTGCGCTATCTTCTCTATTTCTGGGTCGTCCACAATCCCCGGTATATACACGGTATTCACCACGAGCTTTACCTTACCGTAAGCATTTCTTATATTCGCCAATATCCGTTTATTCGAGTGGCCGGTGTACCATTCATGTCGTTTCTCATCCCACGCCTTCAGGTCAAACACAACCTCGGCTAAACCAGCCGCTATTAGCTCATCCAAGTAAGTAGCGTCTAAAAAGTAACCATTCGTGTCAAGCACAATCCACTTAACGAATTCCTTTAGATGCGATACCAAATCCACAAGGTAATGCCGGTTTAGCGTAGATTCGCCGCCTGTGATTATCACTTCTTCCAGTTGTTTATCTCCATAATATTCATTTGTCGCAGTCTTCGCCAGCGTTAATAACTGCTCAACAGTCATCTGCTCGCCCACAGGCTCACGAGCAATGCTAAAACAGCCGCGACATTTGAAGTTGCAGCCCGAAAGCGTAATCCAGATACGCGGCTTTAGCTCCGAAAGCGTGATAAAAGGAACGTATCTGTATTCAGGTTCATGTTCCATCTCTGTCATTGACATTTATTTTAGTTATGCCCTACCTCGCACCATATCCATTTATAATTAATTTGCCTTTGAAGTTTGTACAGTTAATTAAAAAACGCAAATTGTTTCTTTGGTAAAGCTTTCTTTTTTAAATAACGGTTTTGCTATAATCGTCTCGGTTTCCATATTTGGATACACCCGAATCCATTTCTTCGCTTCTTTTTGTTCTGGAGAAGTGAACTGCTGGACACAGGCTTTGCCCCCTGCAACATTTATCAGATGTTTTGACGCGGAATCAACCGCAAGTTGTATCTCAGAATCACTCGGTCTTCTTGCAACCTTTTCCCGTGCTTCTCCGGGTGTGAACCTAACGACTTTATACCGAATTTTTGGGTCAAGCCGAGCCAGAAAATACGCTATCCGCTCAATCTCCTCTGTATCCACCACTCCGGGCATCAAGACAGTTTCAACCCTGAAATCCAGTTTGCATTCACAGAGCGTTCTTACAGCATCCAGAACCGGGCGATTTGACAATCCTGTGTACCACTTATGGATTGAGTTAGTGTATGCTTTTATGTCCAGCTTAACCACGTCGAGACCCGCTGCTTTCAAGCCTTTTACATAACTCCTATCCAGCAAATAGCCATTTGTAGATAGCGAAATGTGTTTCAAGCCAACACACATTTTGAGTCCCCGCACGAGATTAACCAAAAAGTCGCGGTCCTGAGTAGGTTCACCACCGGTTATTACTGCTGCTTCCAGTGGCGTATCGCGATTGTAAATCCGAGTTGATTGCTCTATGAAGTCTAATAACCGTTCAACTGTCATCGGCTCACCTATTGGATCGCGAGCACTGCTAAAACAGCCGCGACATTTGAAGTTGCAGCCAGAAAGTGTGAGCCAGATACAAGGTTCGGTTAGTGATAACGTGATGAAAGGGACATTCACAAAACCTTTTCGCGGTCTACACGTACTTTCGGCGATGCTGAGACGTTGGCGAACGAAGTGGACCCTATGTGCCGTGTTAGGTGAACTGCGAAACATATTTCCCGTTTCTTATACCCCTAATTAGATATATCACTCACGTATTAAAATAGCCGTGAAATTCATGTGCGCGCTCTTCGTCCACGTGATGTTTACACCTATTCTTGTGGTATAGTATGAGTAAGTGGAAAGGGTCAATATCGGAAGGGAATACTTAAAATAAAAACCCGATCTTATAATTCCATTGACGGATGCACCCGAATTCATTCAGGTGTGACTTTTGATGCCCTGATTTTAGCGATAGCGAAATTAGGAGTCCGTGGCAGGAGCTCACGAAGCTGCTGAGGACGTTTTCGAGTATCAGAATACCGCACCCACCGTGAGGAGCTACAAGCGCACTTGCTTGTCACACGCCTCTCCTTGGAAACCACACAGTTTTTGCGTGTTTTTTTTCTCCATCTAATAAAGCAGCTCCTGCTTATATCAACTTCAAAAGCATCTTCTCCAGGTTATCCTTGCTTTTAGCAGCATCAGCAACTATCTGCTTATAGTCCAGCGTTTCCGCGGCGATTATACCATGTGCATAATTGTCCACCGTGCTTATATTCGCATATCGAAGCCCTAACTCCGTTGCAAGTGTTGCTTCTGAAGCCATGCACATACCCACAATATCAGCATAGTTTTTCATGAAGTTTATCTCTGCGCGAGTTTCGAGTCGCGGCCCGCTAGTCTGGAAATAAACGCCATTCGCAACTAGCTTTATGTCCAACTCTTTCGCTGCGTTTAATATTACCGTTCTCAAACCTTCGTCCAGGCCCGGCGTGATATGCGTGAGTTCGTGATCATAAAAGGTGGGTACGTTGCACAGGTTGATGTAGTCGTGAGGGACAACTACGGATTGCGGTGTTATGTCTCGCTTCAAACTGCCGACAGACGTACAGCCTATTATATTCGTCACGCCCAACACCTGGAACGCTGATAGATTTGCTTTGTAATTTATACGATGCGGTGGTATATTAGTCTCTTTTCCGTGTCTCGGGATGAAGACGTACGCATCCGTAACGAGCAGCAGGTAAACTGAGCCATATATTGTCTCAACCACCTTTTCTTGCGCACCTTCAAGTAACTTCGTGCCAAATAAACTTGTTCCGCCTGTGATGCCGAGTGTTGTCATATTGTGT
>JAPVWK010000095.1 GCA_028572065.1 Candidatus Methanophagales archaeon | reverse complement strand
AGGAATAGGGGCTGCCCTTATGATGCCATTAGCAGTGACCTTAATATTAGTATCATATGAAGGCAAAGAAAGAGCAGTTAGTTTTGGCGTAATCGGCGCTATAGCCGCGATAGGTGCTGCTATGGGACCTATAGTAGGTGGGTTTTTAACAACCTATGCCAGTTGGCGTTGGGCATTTGCACTGGAAGTTGTTGTTGTCGTGGTCGTATTGGCTTTTTCATATCTCCTTAAGGAATCAGAAATAGACAAACGAGCAACATTGGATTATTTCGGCGTTTCCCTCTCGGCAATTGGCTTAGCTTGCATAATACTTGGAATAATAGAGTACACCATCAGTCTCATAGGCGTGGGAATCATCGTCTTAATCGTATTTTTCGTGTGGCAGAAGCGGCAGGAGCTAAAGAAGAAGATGCCGCTTGTTCGACTTGCGATATTCAAAAACCGGCAATTTGTATCGGGTTTCCTCACTGACACTCTTGAGTCTTTGGTCTTAGCCGGGATAATGTTTATCTTACCCGTATTTTTACAACAAGGATTGGGTTATAACGCTTTTGAGACCGGTGTTGTACTATTGCCAATGTCAATCGCAGTTTTTGTGGTCTCGATAGCAACAGCACCTTTGGGCCACAAAATCGCACCTAAAATCCTTGTTCAAGTTGGTATAGTCATCACAGGCATTGGTGCTTTTATTATACGAGAGGCGCTAAGCATGCAAGTAACGGATGTAGAGTTACTTCCAGGACTTGGCATAATGGGTATAGGCATTGGATTAATGCTTGCACAACTTTCTAACATAACCATGTCCGCGGTAAAAGAGGAAGAGCGTGGTGAAGCGTCCGGAGTTGCAGAGACGATGAAATCAATGGGATCTTCCTTAGGTACTGCGATAATAGGCGCTGTGCTTATAGCCGCATTGTTTTCTTGTTTCACCACCGGAGTCCAGCAAAGTGTGGCATTGGACGATTCGTTAAAGTTCGAGATAATCACGGGTTTTGAAGATAGTGTAGAGCATATGAAAGGCGAGACAATAGCAGATGAAGAGTTAAACCTGCCAAAAGAAAGTCTTGACGAGCTCGATAAGATCGCAGAGAATTCTTTTATCCGTGCAATGAAAAGTTCTTTTGACGTTATGATACTCTGCTGCATACTTTGTCTTATAATTTCAGTCTTCCTGCCAAAGAGGAAATTGTGAGGGTTTTTTGTTTTGGTTGTATATAAAGTACAGGTTCTAACTATTTAGGACACAGATTTACACAGATCCACGCAGAAAATCAACTGCCTTACGTTTAACTTCCGGTTTAGTGCCAAAATTCAGTTCTAGCATCATTGCATTCTCATAAACATTTTCCAGAAAACCATAACCCAATTTATTATAAACTCGATAGAAGATTCTAATAAACGCATCCGTCAATTCCTTAT
The DNA here is from genome assembly GCA_028572065.1 of Candidatus Methanophagales archaeon. Taxonomy (GTDB): domain Archaea; phylum Halobacteriota; class Syntropharchaeia; order Alkanophagales; family Methanospirareceae; genus QENJ01. Next base: position 5,957 of record JAPVWK010000095.1, on the reverse strand, counting down.
ATTAAAAATCTGGATTATCTGCGTTCTTCTGCGTCCCGATAATCAAAAATTATTCTTTCTTGTTTGTTGGATACCGATTTAGTTTTATATACAACAAAACGCATTGATTGTTTTAGATGATGAATCCCCGAAGGATTGTTATTGTTTCGCTCTGTGTGCTTGTAATAGCTTCTGTACTGGTATCAAGCGTCATTATCTACCATCTAAAATGCCCGGTGGATCCGCCGCTGGACGTAGAACTGGTAGATATTCAAATGATACCTGCAGGGGATATTAAGATTGCGTACAAAGAGGTGGGTACCGGTGATCCCTTGCTCTTGATAATGGGCTGGGATGGGACAATGGATCTCTGGGAGCCCCAAGTGGTAAATACCATTGCTGCACACTATCGGGTGATCATATTCGATAATCGTGGGATGGGTGGATCAACGGCAACAGAAGAGAATTTCACCATCGAACTCTTTGCAGATGACACCGCGAACTTCATGGATGCGCTTGACCTGGAGCATACACATATACTTGGCTGGTCTATGGGCACCCAAATCGCGCTGGAACTTGCCTTAGACCATCCCGAAAATGTTGACAAACTCATACTGTATTCTGCGAATTGCGGCGGTGACGAGGGAATATTTCCAGACCCAGAAGTCACGAACAAATTCAGGAACATCTCGGGCACACCGGAAGAGCGTGCATTGCGTGCCTTTGAAGTGCTCTTGCCCGAACAATGGCTTGCTGAACATCCAAATCCCGGCGCCTATTTCCCGAACGTTACAGAGACAAGTCCTCAGGAGCATATTGACGCACAGTGGTATGCTATGGAGAACTGGAACGGTTCATACAGCCGATTGCCACAGATAACTCAGGATACCATACTCATTACCGGGACTGAGGACATAGTGTTTCCACCGCGCAATTCATTTAAAATCGCTGAACAGATACCGGGCGCCTGGCTTGTTCAATTCAAAGGTGGCGGTCACGGTCTGATGTTCCAATACCCGGAAAAATTTAGCAGTATTGTGCTCTATTTCCTTAAACACTCAAGCACTACCTGTTCGTGATGGGATATAGGCATAATCTGATTTGTGCCGGACCCATATTCCCGTGGCTTTCTGAATCGTTCAACATTAGTGCCTCAACTAGTTTCAGCCTTTTAGCGCTTTAACCCAACCAGGCTGCTCGGGTACATCTTCCGAATTCAACATTGCCCGCCATTTATCGTCCGTCAATCTATCGTCCATCGGCTGCTTGAATTCGTAATAGCTCAATACCGGACCGGCACCGACAACTATTTGCCCGTCTGGCTGTTTATATGCGACTAAAATCAAATCCACGTTGCCAACTCCTTCTTCTAAGACCGTTGCCGTATTTGTATCCGTGTGAACGTCCGCAACAATTGTCGTTTGTTTACCTTCGGTGTCCACACCCGCAACTATCGCATCCAAATTTTTACCAAAGTTGCGTATGAACTCATAGTCGGCTTCTGTTAAATCCTGATTCTCTAATTCTTTCGTGCTTATTTCTATTAGCCGGTTTAAGTTGCTTTCGAGATTATTCAGCCGGTCCCGATGTTTCTGTTCAAGTACATCCAGCTCGGCAAGCCCGTTCTCTGTCATCGCGGTTAAAGCAAGCAGCCGGGAATAGAACTCTGGCACAGGCTCAACATAACCGTGAACAGGTTTCGGTTGTAGTGGCATACCCTTTGCTAAGGGTGTATAACTCTGTTTAGCATACAAGATGGTATCATGCCGTAATTCAGTCCACGAAGCTAAAGCGGTCTGCAACTCCTTATCCTGCCAGGCTGTGGTCTGCATAAAAGTAGGGTATCCTGCAGGGTAATCTTTAAGAAGCGGTTTTAGCGTGTACAGCCAGGACCAGTACAGGTTTCTATTCCAATCCGTGACGTTAAACTGGTCGAACTCATGCTTCAAAGAATCCAATTGTTGCTGGTAACTGGTATTCTTACCTGCATATTCCGTGTCTCCTTCTTCTTTCAGTAGCTCTTCCGCCCTTTCCGAGCCTAAGATCGCCATCACGTCCAGCCCGCGAGGAAAGCATCTTGCGGGCCCTGCATCGGTGTAACAGCACGTAAAAACGTATTCGCAATTCGTTCCTGTATACATTCCAACCGCAGGCGAAACCAATTGCTGGAACATATAAGAATCCGGGATGAACCGCTGACCCATAAACCTCAAACCTTTGGTTTTCGACAGACATTCCTGCAGTTTCTCGCGCGTTATCGGTGGATATACGACACAAACGCCTGAGCCACCATATATCTCGGGACTTGGCAAATTCGCCAGTTCCGATTTTAAAATCTGTATGTTCTCGTCATCCGCTAACTCCGTGGCATCAAAATCAGAACCAAACAATTCAGCGATGGCTTCTTGATACTCATATGGCGTCAAATCGTCCGCAGCGCCAACAAAAAAGGCGGTTACCGAATACATACGTGTCCAGAGTTCCTGCGCTGTTGTATTGCCTACTTCGACTGTGGGTAATTCGGAAGAAAGCAAAGAAGCCTGAATAGTAGCTATTTTCGCGTCTGCTTCTGTTAATAGCGGTGTCTCTAGACCACTGCACTCACTAACGTTCCCGCCTTTCAAAAGAAAAGCCATTCTGCCATACCACATCATCGCTTTGAAGTATCGCTTTAGCTTTTCCGACCGCGTGTAATGCCCTCTTGGCACGTATTGAGAATAATCTTCACAGTAACAGCATTCGTCCTCACAACCCCTATTTGGGTCCGAGTTGAATATGTAGCTTGGGCTGAAGCCTTCGTGGTTCGCTATAGTTCCCAACTCGTTAGCTACGTCCGTTTTTACGTAAGCCGGGATAGTGAAGTCCACTTTTCGGATCGGCACAAACGTTTTCTTATCCCACGGGTGCTCTTCATTCCACGCTTCGACAGACTTCCGCTCTTTATCTTCGTCATAGTCCTCTGTCGGCGTCTGCAAAAGTGTTAAAGCGACAGAAAAGTATGCAACGTTCCGTCTTGCGGCTTCTTTTAGCTCGGATTCTGTAAACGTTTCGTAGTCCTTCTTCGATTGCTCCTGCAGCTTTATTGTTATATTCAGGAGCGTATCAAAGAATTCCGATTCTTCTATATCTTTCAGTATCTCGTTGAACTGGATATGATACAGGTGAAGCAGTGTGTCCGAAGTAACAAAAACTGGTAGCTCGTCCTCTTTCATTTTTTTGTATGGCTCTATTATATCATCGCCATGCCACGGAATTATAACGAAGCCGTTGCTTGCCAGCTTGCCTTTTGCATCAGCACCCAACTCGAAATTCGTGTTGATCTTGTTTATATTGGCAATCTCATCCGGATTTAAAGGTAGTTTATACTGAGAGGCTTTTGCGGTAACAGAAAAACCTTTCTGGTCGTAGGTGGCGGCGAGTGCGAGTTTGGGGTCGGTGGAAGCCGTTGATGCAACTGATGGGACGGTTATAGTAGTTGCGTTTTCTGCCTGTGACGGTTTCTCTGACGGCTTCACTTCGGGCGTAGGTGGCACTACAGACGCAGGTTCTTCTACACAACCTGCTAGTACGCACATCAAAAAAATCGCGATTATCGCTGCAGCTACATTCCTGTTCATTCTTCGTATTGACTATAGTCCTCTCTCTTTAAAAACCATTTAAAACGGATTAAAAAAAATGTTAAAGGCAGAAGGAAGAGAATAGGAGTATAATACCAAAAATATCATCAATATTTTTCAATTGTGCCCACAAAAGCACTGTAGAGTTCTTACCTGTTTGAATAGGAACTGCAAAGCTGCTTTCGTTTAGAAAAGAGAATCCGAAGGGGCGTCTAAGTTTCTTCTGCAAAACGTGATACATCCACAAAATTTAGTTTACCTTTATACAATGCGCTACCTAACACTACCCCGCTAGCTCCTACACCTTTTATCCATTTCACGTCATCCGCACTACTTACACCACCGGCTATCACCACGGGAACACTCGCAGCACCCACGAACGCTGCTATAAACTCTTTATCTACACCACTCATCAAACCTTCAACGTCTATGTTCGTGAACAGCAGACTGCCCGCACCCAGCTCTTCTGCCTTCTTCACCGCCTCTTTCGCATCCAGCCCGGTTACTTCTCGCCATCCGTCTATCGCTACTTTGCCCTTTCTCGCGTCCAACGCGACCATCACCTGCTCAGAGGAGAACTCATCAACCACCCGTTCGATAAGCTGCGGAGATTTAAACGCCGCGGTACCAAATATTACCCTATCCACACCTATTTCAAGGAGCTTAACCGCTGCTTCGTAAGACCGGATGCCCCCGCCCACTTGAATCTTTGCTCTGCCCTTCACACCCTCAGACTCGGTTAGCGCTTTAATCACCACAAAATTGCTCTGCTCTTCCATGAACGCACCATCTAAGTCAATTATGTGCAACCTCTTTGCACCCTGCACAACCCATTCTCGCGCTATTTCCACGGGGTTATCGGCCGAGAATAAAACTGCATCTTTCTTACCCTGCCGTAATTGTACACAGTTGCCCCCTTTCAAATCTACCGCCGGTATCACCTCAAAATCTTCCATCCTATTTGAGGGGTATGTTTGTGTATATGATAAACGTAGGTACGCAAAGAGGAGGTGTCTTTTTATAACTGGATTTATATTATGGAATGGAGATGAACGAAGAGCAGTTTCTTGAGGAAGTACAGTATTTCAACACTCGGCTATCTGAGGTTATCGAGCAAAAGATGCGGTGCGAATCCAATAAGATTTTAGCCGATGCCTTGAACTACATACGAGATACCGGAGGGAAGAGACTTCGCCCCATCATCTGTCTTCTATCTGCGGAAGCGGTTGGCGGCTCACGTGATAAAGCTTTATCAACCGCAATAGCGCTTGAACTCCTCCATAACGCTACTCTGGTTCATGATGACGTAATAGATGAGAATTACGTTCGTAGGAAGAACCCGTCAAATCCCGCGAGATATGGTGAAAAGCAGGCAATAGTTATTGGCGACCTCTTGCTCGGGCTTTCTTGCGAGATGCTGGGGCGATGCGGCGATCCGGAAATCATGATATTGGTCACCCGAGCTATTTCTGATATTGCTATGGGCCAGTATCTGGAGTTCACGCTAAGGTTACGGGACTTACAGGAGGCGACAGAGCAGTTATATATGGAAGTAGCAGAGCTGAAAACCGCCTCGGCTTTTATGGCAAGTGCGGAAGCAGGAGCCATGCTCGGCTGTGGAAGCGAGATAGAAAGAGGTAATCTTCGTAATTATGGTAAAAATCTGGGTATGGCCTTCCAGATTCAGGATGACATTTTAGACATCTGCGGTGACCCAGCAAAGACGGGTAAGTCCGTGGGATTGGACATTAAAAATGGGGAACGGACAATCCTTGTGCTTCACGCATTGAATCATTCAAACCCATCAGAAAAGCAGTATATCGAAGAGATCATGGCGAAGAAGATGGAAGTCGGCAGTTCTGAGATTGATCGGGTCAGAGAAATATTCATCAATTGTCGTTCCATTAGCTATGCAATGTCGCTATCCAATGGTCTTGTACGAAATGCGAAGAATAGTATTGAAGGACTCGAAGACTCGGAAGCAAAGAGTAAACTCCAGCACATTGCTGATTTAGCTGCGAAAAGAATCGAAGAACAAGCTCTGGACACATTTATACAGCATTAAAAGCGTTTCGCACTAGCCCCTTGCGAAAGGGCAGCGCTTACTCCGCCAGTTTGTATATTCAACATTTATAAATCGGTTTTGTGATTGCACCTCATTTTGTATTGCAAAGTTTTTTTTCCTGTGCCTACTTGATTACATATATGCTTTTCGCTTGGTTCAGTAGTTCCGAACCAATATAGTTTCGAACACGTACACAACCACTTTAAACCTATGGGGTCAAAATGAGGTTGGATTTGTAGGCTACTAAAATCACACAACAGTGTCTCATTCTACGTTTATGCGTTGGATATGGGGTT
>JAPVWK010000094.1 GCA_028572065.1 Candidatus Methanophagales archaeon | reverse complement strand
TCAATATTGGTGTATGCATTTTTGTTACCGCTTTGGATGAGGTGTTATACTTATAAATATGCTTTGGGTAGGGTGTGGGATAGAAAGTTGTATATTCAGTTATTTTTTCGAAATTGTTATATTCATGTCTGTTCCTGTGCTGATTTTTGATTCGAAACTACCCCTGTTCGGAACTACTGATTATAATAATACGAGGTTATCGAATAGCTTAGCACAATCATCCCCGATATTAACGCCGGGACTATAATCTTCCGAAATCTGATTTTAATCTCCAACCCTATTATTCACGCGCTCTTGTTCATCACGCCTCTTGCCGCGAGCATGCCCGTAGCAGCCGCGTTAACGATGTCACGTGATAAACCTGCACCGTCCCCCGCCGCGAATAGGTTCTTCATCGAAGTCTCCATATTCTTATCCACGGTCAGGTGCATGGCGTAGAACTTTATCTCAGGCGCATAGAGCAACGTAGAATCCGAGGCAACACCCGGTATTATCTCATTCAGCTTCTCCAGGCCTTCTATGATGTCCATCGCAATTCTGTGTGGCAGTGCCATAGAAATATCGCCAGGAGTTACGTCCTTCAATGTGTTTTCCACCAGGTTCCGATTTATCCGATCCCAGGAAGACCTTCTACCCCGTCTGAGGTCGCCCATTCGCTGCAATATCGGCTTACCACCACCTATCGTGGTCGCCAACTTCGCAATTGAGCGGCCGTATCTGGACGTATTTTCAACCGGTTTTGTCAGCCCTACTTTCACGAGGAACGCGAAATTCGTGTTCTCTGATTTTTTACTTCGTAGCGAGTGCCCATTTACACCTATAAAATCGTCATATACTTCTTTAACCACATAACCACGCTCATTCGTGCAGAACGTCCGTGCGAAATCGTCATAACGCTTTGTCCTTATATGAAATTTCGGGTCGCGGTTTATCCTTGTCACGGGGTCCATAGTAATCGCCAGTACCTCTACTCTCACACCAACGTCTATACCCGCGTATTCCGCTGCTATCTTATGCCGTTTTATCGTCTTCTCAACCCACGAAGCACCGACCCTACCAGGCGCTATTATCATGTACGTTCCACGTATTTCAGCGCCGCTATCAGTTATCACGCCCTTGCATACTTGTGTCACTTTTTTAGTTGTACTTCGTTTCTTCTCTTCTATAATAAGGTCGGTAACATGCGTATTCAGCAGAAACTCGATGCCGTGCTCTACTAAATCATCTTTAAACATTTTTATCAGCTTTTTCGTTCTATCCGAGCCTATATGCCGCTGATTTATCTCTATGAACCGTGCACCAACCGAAGCAGCACGCCGTTTCAAATCCTCTATATCGCCACCAGTACCTTTATATAGCTCATCTAACATGCCGTATTTAAGAAACGTCTGGTCCACCTCATGCACGAGTTGCCATGCCGTGGGGGTATCGCATAACTCGGCGAGTTCACCACCTACATCCGGTCTGAGATTTAATGTACCGTCCGAGAACGTGCCCGCACCGCCAACACCACACATTATGTTACAATCATTACATTGAATACAAGTTCCTGACTCTTCCATATGGCAATGTCGGTCCTCTACGTCCTTGCCCTTATCTATAACCAGAACTTTCAGGTTTTTATCTTTCAATTCACTCGCGGCGAAGAGACCCGCAGGTCCTGCACCCACGATAATCACGTCGTAATCATCTTGTTTCATCGTTCAATTAACGAGCCGGGAGGGATTTGAACCCCCGACGGGTAGGTTAAGAGCCTACTGCTCTGCCGTTCTGAGCTACCGGCCCATGTTTTTGCGTATGCACAAACTCACTTGAAGTTTAGTGCATAAATATAATTATTGTTTGGAACACAGTTAAAAGTATCAAAAGATCGTCCTGAATACGCTATCACAATTCACGAACTACGAGATCCACAGAGCGTCAAGACAACTAAAACCACCTATTTCTCAGCGCACTAGATTCAACAAATCTTCTTTTCGTTTCGCACTGCCCTTTTCGTTCTGGCACAACGGAAAAGAACTCTCGTTTCGCGAATCTCTACAGGTCTTCCGTTATGTTATAGTTCAAGAGCAGTCGTAAGTCAAGCACGATTGCGGGCGGAAACCCTCTCGTCGCATCTAAAGCTTTCTTTTCCGAGGCAAACGCAAAGCAATCGTCATGTGCGAAGTAAATATACTGTTTTTGTTTAGTAACCACAGATTACATACATTTGCACGCGCAGATATTTTTTCGTTTGCATTTTGAATTCAGGACTTATTTTGTGATTTGTAGCTGCTCGAGATTTAGTTTCCCCTCCCTTATTGATCCCTACCTCAGGGGAATACCTGATACCCAGACGGCCTACTTGCTTCCGGGTTCTGTGGCGTATAAGTCATTGCCTTAGAGAACTGGAACGTGCCACTTGCTGTGGTCATCTCCGAATATGTCATTGTAGATGCGTGACGCCAATCCCATTGATAGTGATAGTTAGGAGTACGATAATAGTTGCGTTCAGGATCCACACCTGCCAGAACTTCTACATCCATACCCGCAGCTACTGTACCGACACCATAAGGCCCATCAACAGCACCTGCACCCTCTAAAACAGAATCTACATACTCGCCATAACCTTCTATCCCTTTTGCGGTAAGCCCATAGTGCAACAGTGGCGAATCCGTAGTATCTACTTTTGTTGCTGTTGTAACCGATACAATATCCACACTCATGGTACCTCCGGCGGCAACACACTCGCAGGTTGTGGGGTTATTCGCACCAGCAGCAAAGGGACAATGACCCGCTACGCTATTAGTACGATTAAAATCGCCTCTTAGTATGATACACATACCAACGTTCTCGGTGAAGTCCAACTTGCTTATTCCGCTGGACTTGTCTTCAACATAGCCAATTCGTTTGGCTACCTCAAGATTATTGTTGTTGGAGTCCTGGGTGGTATCCATTTTGAAATCTTTCGTGAACTGAGTAAATCCATCCATTGCAACCAGATCCTCCTCGTATGTAATTCCACCTAATCGCTCACCTATCCACTCCCAGCCGCTTTCGCCACAGTACTCATAGCCTTCAAGGGAATCATTAAGATCCATAGTACTGTAAATCCAGTCAAGATTTTCCACTTCTGTTACGTCACCTACGCATTCAATCACAGTTGTGGTTTCAATCACACTACCCTCGGTTGGTGGCTCCACAGGGGGAGCGGCAGACGCAATAGCAAAAGAAGCAATTAAAAGGGTTATCACTATGGAAACTACACTTAACCCCTTCGCCGGCCTCTTTTTCCCTTCGCGTATCATAACCCTCTAACTCGTCCCTATTTATCCCCCAAATTTTCATACTATATAAAGCAAGCACTTTTTTTTTTTGAATCCGTTAAGCTATTAAGTGTTTCGCTTGTTTCAAAAAAAATAGCGATCTATCCAATTTTTCTTTCGATTACTTGTATTATTTTTTATAGCATGCGGGGGAAAAAGATGCAATCAAGTGGCGATCTGAAGGCAATGGTCCTAAATCGTCCTTTGTGCTAAGTAGCGTTTGATGATCGAAAATCTTTTTATGTTTGTAACTCCTTAAATCTTTACAGGCAGTACGTGAAAAGGATATAGAAAATTTAATAAGAGAGAAGGAACTAATAATTAGGGGGTGAATAAAAGGAAAAATGACTAATAAAATGTCTATATTGACAGTGTTAGTGATAGGTATTGCTATAGTTGGTTTAGTGAGTCCCGTAATAGCGGATCGTCCATGTGATTACATAAAAGTAAGGGGGACAATAAATGATGCGGCTGGTGTTGATGGATGGATAGTCAAAGTAGATTACTGGGAGGGCCCCGATGGGTGGGTTACCCTAATTAACAACGCTACACTTAATTTGACTGGAATCTACGGGTCCGGAGATCCTCGCGCAGTCTCTTGTGACCATAAGGCTAATTGCCCTGATCCTAACTATCTGAATAACTGTGAATACCGCTATTATAAGAGATGGATATGGGATTCGAATGGTAATGTAATAGTCGGTGGAGAGCAATGGCTTCCAAATTGTGATGATTGGGATACTAGTGGCTTCTGTTCTTGCGTCCTTGTATGGGATTATACTGCACAGCCATATATACCTGAATTCTCTACAATAGCCATTCCAGTCGTTTCGATACTTGGACTACTATTGTTCTTCAACTACCGCAAACGCAGGGGAAACAAGTAATTTTTTCCCCCCTTTTTTTATTTTTTAGTATATAAAATATAACTTCTATCTATTTAGGACGCAGATTTAGGCGGATTTAGACGGATTTGAGTTCTTCTGTGTTTCTTTGGTAAAGCCGTCTTTTTGAACAGACTGTTTTAAAGTATCAACAGATCGTCCTGAATACGTTATCACAATTCACGAACTACGAGATCCACAGAGCGTCAAGACAACTAAAACCACCTATTTATCAGCCAATTCCGCCTTTTTCACGACCAATCTCGCAGTATTCTCATCCTCTTCTTTTATCTCGCTTTCCTGTATAACCACTCGTTTCTTGAATATCGGGCCGTCCAGCACAAGTGATTCAAATTCACCACCTTCTCCTGCAATATTAAATTTAAACCTCTTGTTCAACTCTACCAACCGATCAACATCCTCCAGCGTTATTCGCCTACCAAGCCAGCTCTTGTCCAACCCGTACGCACTAACACCGGAGAAGATCACCTCGAAATTAGATACCACGAGCCGCAACTCTGTCTCTTGATTGGTATGCCACAAAGGCGAGAACACCTTCAGGTGCTCTTCGGTTGCGATACGTTCTACACGTTCTTTTTGGTAAGTGCTCCATAACGCACCGGTTATAACACCTTCTATGCCATATTCTTCCCGGACAGCACGAAAAGCAGCACGTAAATCATCCAGTTCTTTCTCTTTCTCGCCTGCGGTCTCTTTCGTAACTACCGGCATGCCAATTGCTTCTGCTTGCAATGCCGCAAGCTCTACCGCGGGCGTATGGAACATATACGATACAGGATTACGGCTTTTTAACGTGATTAAACATTCCACTGGATAGCCTTCATTTCGCATTAGCCAGAGTGCGTAAGCACTATCCTTACCTGAACTGAAGAGGCACCCCAGCTTTATATCCCGTGCCGGGTAAAGCGACAGGAGGTAATCTCTCTTGTACCGGTGCCCACTCCGCTTCGCAAGCTTTTCTAGCACTTTGATGGTATTTGAACCATATTGAGCAGCACGTTTCTTACGGGTTGATGCTTCTCCCAGCCCTAAGTCTTTTGCGATTTCGCGTAAAATACGTTTATCCACGGCACCGGTTAATTTATAAGATGCCGGTAGCTTCAATGCGTAATCTACAACCGCGGTATCCAAAAAAGGCACTCGTAACGAAATACCGTGCTTGTTCGCCACAAGATAATCTCGGTAAAGGTCTTTCTCGTGCATGCCTAACAGACCATATAGACATTCTATATTCAAATCCGCCTGTTTCATCTGTTTATGTCGCGCATATCCTGCGAATAGCTCCTCGGCACCGAGACCCGAAAAAACCGTCTTGATACCGTCTTCTCTCGCCGCTTCGCACGCAACGTACATTGGTAACGCGACACCCACTTTTACTACGTCTGTGTCTTCAACCAACGGAACGACAATCTTCAGATATTCTTCCAACTCATCAAGCCGAACGGTTTTCAGCTTCCATTGCAAGCCCAAATCAGCAGCAACACGTTTCGCATGACTCAAATCTTCCGCTTCCTTCATACCTTCTGCTTCTACCGCCACGGTATAACAAACAAAATCAGCTCCTGACTCTTTGCACAGGTATGCGATAAGCGTAGAATCCAGACCACCGGAAAAGAGCACGCCGAATTTTGCCGCACGCGGTATCTGTCTTGAGATACTTTCTCGCAGTAGGTTCAGCAAATCTTCTTTTCGTTTCGCACTCGGCCCTTTTAGTTCTGGCACAACGGAAAAGAACTCGCGTTTCTCGAATCTCAACCGGTCTTTCGTTATGTTGTAGTTCAAGAGCAGTCGTGGGTCAAGCACGATTGCATGCGGAAACCCCATCGCTTCTAACGCTTTCTTTTCTGAAGCAAACGCGAAACCATCGGCATGTGCGAAACAAACAGGCTTTACGCCTATTGTGTCTCGTGCTATATGCAATTCATCATCTATCCAACACGCAAAGGCATAAACACCACTAAATCGTTTCTGAAACGATAGTTCCTGGGTGGCTGCGGTCTCTCTTCGGAAAAGGGCGGTTTCTGCTAATTCCGATAGCACATTATAGCTGTCCTTTTCTTTGTAATCGTAATTCCGCTCATTCCAGTTGTATATTTCGACATCTGCCACGAACCTGCTCTTTGACTCTTCTCTTACGATAGGCACTTTACAGGAACAGCAGCAGGCGATGCAATTGCTACTATTGTTAGCTCCCGTTAGCCTGCTCAATTCTTGTAAGTCTTTGGTACACAAATCGCCGTTCTCGGTGCAAAGCCAGAAACATACCGAGTCGCTATTCTTTAGTACTTCTAAACTCTGGATTACGAGTTTTACCGCGTTTTCGTTGTTAAAAACGCCTGTTATTCTACACATTTGCTGCGTCATTCTTTCTACCACGTTTGGTGATACTAAAGGCAAAAGATATTTTCTTGATACAAACCTTTTTGCAACCAAAAAGCTTTACCAGCGAAAAATGTTTAGAAGCTCTTGGATTCCTGAAATGCCGCTAAAAAAAGTCGGTTTAGGCACACTTGGCGGTCGGCTCAGCATTTAATACACATGTATCAAGATAATACAACAATCGTCCCTATTCCCAATAGTTTTATCTAGATTCACAGCAACGTTCTCGAATATCTTTGATGCCAGCCGTGAGAAAATCCCTTTGCAGAGCATACATAAAACATGATTCCTCTGCGCCTGTGTACCCCAGGGACAGGCACTACCTTTTAGGATACATTCTTTGTCCACTACGCTTTTTATCTCAAAGGCGCCACCCAGGTCGTTCATTATTTTGCATATGACTCCGCCCGTTGTGTTCAGGTCAACCACCTCCGCCTCGGCTAAGTATTTCTGCCATAGCACCTCTTCGATGTTGTCACACATCTTCAGAATGAACGTATTCGCCTTTTCTGGTGGCGCACCCATTAGTAGCAATGGTATCGCATCCGTGAGAATAGTCCTCAGCTCGGATTGGGCTTCTAATAACGCCTTTCGCTTTTCCAGCTCGTCATGTGCCTTTTTCAGTGCGGCTTCCACTCGCTTTCGTCTGTTTATTTCTTTCTGTCGCTCGATAGCATAGCGGATTGTTCTTATCAATATGTCGGGTGTAAAGTCTCCTTTGACTAAGTAGTCCTGAGCACCTTTCTGCATCGCTTGAACTCCGACCTCCTCGTCTAAAAGTCCTGTTAGTACCACAATCGGGGTATCAGGACTCGTATCGTAAACTCTCGAAACTGTTTCGAATCCCTGACTATCTGGAAGCCCGAGGTCAAGCAGAACCACATCGAAAACAGCGTCTTGTAGGCGTTCAATCACTTTGGAAATGCTGTCCGCAACTTCGATGTCAAACGCTAAGCGAGTTGTAGCAGCGTTGGACAATGCTACTTTCACTAATACCGCATGCGCGGGTTCGTCCTCGACCAGAAGTATTTTTATCGCTTTTTTAACATCTTGTGTAGAGTTCATAGCC
>JAPVWK010000093.1 GCA_028572065.1 Candidatus Methanophagales archaeon | reverse complement strand
TTTGCACGTGCGCTTACCGGCTTTGCACTCCTCAAATATCTCCTTCATGTATGCGTCTTCTTCTACCAAATGAAACATCATAAGATCATAAACCGTGCACTGCTCTGGTAACCCGCCCAAATCCTTCTGCTCGGCAGCAGTTGCCCTTCCACCCGTTTTCGCCTGTTTCACTTTACGTGCAGCCTCTTCCGGCGGTTCCGTCAGTGCGATATAGCTTTCCGGAACGCTGGATGACATCTTCCCGCCGGTTAACCCCTGCATGAACCGATGATATGTAGCAGCCGGTAAAAAGAAGCCGTAGCCACCATATTCGAGCTCCACCGTACGTACTAGTTCTTCTATCGCAACTATATTCCGGTCAATCTCGTTTGCTTCAATGCCGAAGACATCTATGTGCATCTCATAGACCTTTTTCGGAGACTCAATTCTACTTGCTATCGCTTCCAACGCACCTTTATCCGCCTGTTTCTCTCGTATACTAATATACGGTTTCTGATCTTTATCCAACCGCTTCTCCACCCTAAACATCCGCATACGAGACGCTAGATCCCTCGTCAATCTAATATGCGGGTCTTGATCAACACCAACAGGAATGACCACAGGTTTGGGCCCGCCATATTCGGACAACTGTGGCTGTAGTATGTCGGCATTCTGCACCAGTACACTTATCATGTGTGATATGTTAACATCGCCCGAGAAACCATATATCGCACTTATTTCGCTGAAGTTAGCCTCTGTTCCGAGTTCAAACGCGAGGTCACGTAGCTTTTCGTTCGCGGATTGGAAGTATATGTGCCCCTTGTCGGCATCAAAACCAAGCGCTACAAGGCTAAGTATGTACTCATTGACGCCCATCTCCCGGCATTGCTGCCATGAGACACCTCTGACAGAATGCGATTCCATATCCGCTATGCACGCGAAAGCATCACCGCCCATACGCTGATGCCATATAATCTCGTCCATCACCATCTTACCGCCCAGATGAATCCGGCCGGAAGGCATGAATCCACTCATAACCGCGAATTTGTCTTTCGTTTGCATTGCCCTTAGCACTTCGTCATAACCGCGATGGCCCACGATTATGCCCCTTCGCATATACAGATGCGGCGCCTTTATCCGGGTCAACGCATCTTGAAACCGCGAGATCCCGAAGTCTTCAAATAGGTTCGTATAATCTGTTATATCCGAGACACCCCAGGGATCTATCTCGGCTGCACTACTAACCGGTCCTTTCATCAGGCTATCACCCTTCACGTTTCACTACGCTTAATTCATAATCGTGTATCACCGGATTGGCGAGTAGTTTTCTACACATCTCTGCCACTTCTATCTTCGTCTGCTCTTCATCCACACTCTCTACTTCTATTCTAAACGTTTTCATTGTTTTTACGCCATGTACAGTTCTAAATCCAAGTAGGTTCAACGCTTTCTTCGTGTTCTCACCTTCAGGGTCTGTAACCCCCTGCTTTAGTTTTATCGTTACGTCTATTTCCATCGTCATGTCATTTACCTGAAACTTTAGGTTAGGATTAGATATACACCTGAGATTAAAAACTTACTCTGTTAAAGATACGATTCATTCCCGGTGTTCTTGATTTAATACACGCCATTTATATGAGATAAGACACAACATGGATAATTGTTGACAAAATGGCGCAGAGGGAAGAGACCGCAGAAGAAAGAACGGCGAGGTGGATGAAAAGAGAGTCGGAGAGAACAGAGGAAGGCGGTAGGAAAGTAAAGAAGGTTAAGTGCACCAAGTGTGGTAAAGAAGTGGATGAATTTATGGAGGTAGCAGGAAGAGCCCTTTGCGTAGATTGCTATGAGCAAGAGCAAATGGACGAAATGGGTGCTATGTCTATGCCAGGCGAAGGCGGCGGCGCGGGTTAAGTAAAATGGAAGAAAAGAAGAAATACGCATTACCGATACCTAGGGGTATGACTACCGGCATCGTGTTTGAAGCGGCGGAGAAGTTTGGGTTGGAAATAGACCAGGAAGAGGCGCCAGATGATGCTTTCGATTCGAGAACGGACATGCCAACGAAGGAATATGTACCGCGGATGATTTTAGTGTGTGATTCGCCAGAAACACTGATGGAGGCGAAAGAGTACATAGCCAAGAAGCACGAAGACTGGATATCGAATCTGGATGAGTGGCGTAAGATGCGAAATGCGCAAATTATGAAGAAGGTACGCAAACGATAGATCGGTATTAGCGTTTTAGTCTCTTAGCGTACCCATATATAGCCACAGATCAAAATAGCCGTTACTATCTTTATTCTCTAATATCTCAGCTTCAAAATCGTCTTTTAAAATATCGTTCAGAATTACCGTTTCTGCTTCACTCGAAACAGTAAATAAAACTTGCCCGTTGGGTTTTAGCACTTTCGGGACTTCTCTTAGCACTTTTTCCCAGGCAAATAGTTCTGAAGGCGTGAGCTTCCCTACCATAAACCCAAACACAGCATCAAATTCGCGGTCAAAGTAGGAGGGAAGAACAGAACAATCCAATACAACGCTTTTAGTCGGTTCTAACACTCCGGCTTCCACGCCTTTACAAATCTCACACTTGTTTACATCTATGGTGATGGGGAAAATACCCGATTCGTGCAGTGCTATTGTAGCACCGCCATCGCCACATCCAATCTCAAGTGTATTCTGTATTCCGTCTTTTCCACTTAAAAATCGGCTTAGCACCTTTTTCAAAGACTCTACGCGGTCCCTTGGATAAAAACACTCTTCTTTTAGATTTAAATCGCAATCACAGAATAATCGGTTCACCAGCCCGAGGGAATAAAATTCCATCAGCCCTTCCCGGAATTTTTCGGTGGTCACAGTCACTTCTCGTTCCTTTGCGCCTTTTATCGAACTTGCAAGCGCCACAAAATTTTCTTTATTCCATTTATCTGCGATTATATCTGTGAAGATAACCCAGAAGCCTAACTCTTTGTCGTGTATCGCAATGCCTATCAGCTCTTTGTTCTCTGCATATATCCTTAACGTTTCTAACACGTCTTCCTCTTTTACCTTACTGAGATAATCGAGCGTTTTGCCTATCACATTCTGCTCGGCATAACTCGATTCTACCAGCATGAAGTCGCCTATTCCCAATAGTTCGTTCAGTTCCATATCTTAGTTTAAAAATGACTTATATATTTATATTTAGCAGCGACTTCTAACGGAACAGCCCATGAATCTCTCTAATCTCGTGGTCATCCTACCGCACCACGCATTCTGCCACATACTTCTTTACCGCGTCCCTCAAACAATCCAAATCTTCATCTGCATAAATCACTGCATTAAGAACATTTGTGTTCAAGACGTTTACAGGCACGAATTTCTGTAAGATATAGCGTTTACTACCGCGTATTTGTTTACCTATCGCCAAAATATCAGTCTTACCGAGTTGCGATTTTACTACTGTAGTCCGAAATTCATAATCCAACCCGGAATGCTTGATTAACTCGATACTCTGTTTTATTTTCGCGGGGTCCGCGTTAGAATTAGTGATCTCGGGGTATCGTGCCAGTGGTGCTTTTACATCCATCGCGAGGTAGTCCACGGTTTTTTGTTCAATCAATTTGCTTAAAATATCGGGATTGCTTCCGTTTGTATCCAGCTTGACCAGATATTCATCGGCTTTTAGCTTTTTTGTGAATTCAATCAGGTCCGGTTGCAGTGTGGGTTCGCCACCGGTTATTACTACCGCATCTAGCTTTCCGTGTCGCGTTTCTAAAAAAGCAAATATGTCTTCCTCAGGGATAGGGTGCGAGAATAGTTTCGGGTACACCAGTTCAGGGTTGTGGCAGTATGGGCATCTGAAGTTGCAGCCCTGGGTGAATACAATTGCACATATCTTGCCGGGATAGTCTATTAACGAAAAACGCTGAAAACCGCCGATTAGCATGCTATGAATATAGGGGTATATGTATTTAAAATAGGATGGGGGATTCTTTTGAAGCCAGATACGCGCTGCTATTTGAAGTTGCGCCTGCATGCTAATTGTATAAACGTGAAAGGTAATCATTTTCAAAGACTATATCAGCTTGTTTCTCTTGAAATCAACTGAGCGTTACCATGCGCTTTTGGATGCCCAATTAGATCTGGTGGATGTTTCAAAACAATGAGTGCACGTTTCTGCACCTTGCAAAATTTTACAGTAGACTTGTTGCGAAATAACCATTAATGGGAAAAAGCAACTATCACCTACTACCCACCCCTCCGATTCAACGGTACTTCAAATGATAATTCCACAACCCACATGAACTCAACATGGCTTTACCACTAAAAGAATCTGTTTTGTTACGAAACTTATCTGTAGTTATCCGCAGGCATTTAATTCCGGCGATCGCATGCTCTACCCAAACCCTGACGCCACTGATAGCTTTATTCCGCACCTTATCTTCATCCGTCAATTCTTTGCCTCTCGGCTTCTTATTTGGCATCATAACACTCGCTTCCGGATAATCCTTATCAATGCCTATGAAGGCCAAATCTAACCATAACAGTATGCTTTTCGGGAATAGTCCTGGCGGAAATATGTCTTTAAAGATGCTATAATCATGCCTTTTACCTTCTTACGGTGGGCTCAGAAAACCATTTTTTTTCATGCGTTTTTATCACTCATATTAACATCGTTCTTCTTCATTTGATGGACACTGGCATTTCATATAACGACTTATACCCGAACTTACTTCGCATATCGCTCCAATTTAGTGGTATATCCGAATCTGGCTAGTATATACATCCCTTTAACTGAAACGTCTTGCACACTTTTACATCCTGACTTTTACATAGATGCGTGCTATATACTATAAATTAACCCTGTATAGCTTTGCAATCACGTATAAACCGATAAACAATGAAAAAAAAGGAAACTCTACCCTCTGTAAAAGTAGATAAGAGCAGCGGCGAAGAAATCAGAATAGCGTTGAAAGACCTCCAACTGCTGAGGACAGACGCAAAGATAACCACCAACCATGATTTTATTTATTTACCACTTACACGCCCGTTAAACAAATCAGAAAAATTGAACTTAGACGTTTCAGACGTTTCAACAACCGAATTCGAGCTATTAGAACCGAGAATAAGCATAGAAGAGCTCGTTGGGTTCAACCCTTCTTTTGAAGTAGTAGGCGACATCGCGGTGCTAACAGAAGACGTAGCAAATGAAACGCTCGTAGCCGAGGCAATAATGAGCCTGCATAAGAGCATAAAAGTAGTAGCGAAACGAATATCACCGGTGGAAGGCGTATTCAGAAGTAGAAGACTGAAGATAATCGCAGGTGAGCACAGGACGGAAACGACACACAAAGAGAACGGCTGTAGGTACAAGCTCGACCTGGAACAGGTTTATTTCAACCCACGCTTAGCGCGAGAACGCGATAGAGTGGCATCACTCGCAGCACACGACAAAAACGGAATAGAAGAGGTGATAGATATGTTTGCAGGTGTCGGACCTTTTTCTATACAAATAGCTAAACTAGCACCTCAGAGCCACGTTACTGCGATTGACATAAATCCAGTGGCTGTAAGCTATTTACGTGAGAATATTGACTTGAATGGTGTGCACAACATAGAAGCGATAGAAGGCGACATAAAAGAAGTTTACCGGGCGTTCACAAACCGATCAGACCGGATAATCATGAACCTGCCGAAGAGCGCGTATTTGTTTCTTGCAGAGGCGTTGAGTATGCTCAAGCCAGAAGGAGGGATCATTCATTTCTACGATCTGGAATCCGCGTATGAAGCGCGTGCGGAGAATAGAGTTGGAGCCGCAATAAATAAGGCAAAGCAGAAATTAGCGACTGGGTTACAAGAGCATGAGGTGCAGTGGGAAATAGTGGCTGCTAGAAAGGTGAAAGTATATGCGCCCTATGCCTATATTATAGGAATTGATGCAAAGGTAAAAGGAACCGCCACAACTTAGTCTCCCCGGAGGAATATGGGGGGTCCACAGCCTAGATTACGCTATTCCAAATCCGGTATAGCGGTGTAATCATAACACCAACGCCCGATATATCCGCTCCAGAATTTGCTTATCCGAGGGATACTCACAATCCAGAATCTTATCAAGCTTCAAAGGCAGACCATCCATCCTGTAAGCTATCCCCTCAGCTTCGACACCTGTAATTGCTGCAGGAAACACGACAGAAGAGTTAAACGTGGTTGGTGTTTCAAACGGGTCTATCGAGATAACCGGCATATCGCATAATTCCTTTGCTTTCGCTTTTGGAAACGAAGAATAAGGGTCGGCACCCACGATTAACGCTGCATCCACTTCTTCTAATACATCCAGAACCGTGGTCTTACCGGGCTCGAACATCCTGTCACGCGAAAAGTCCAGACCAAATGGATAACCCGTCTCACGCAACAGGAGCTGCACCGCACCCATCACATTGAAATGCCCTTTCATCGGAAACAGTACGTATCGCACGCCGGTTTTGTTGAGTGCATCAACCAGCGCGAAAATAGCTTCGACATTTTTTGTGGCGGCTTCGCTAGATAACGCACCGAGACCCACGAAGATAACGCCGTAGAACGCTTTCTTCAGCCGGTCTGTTAATTTTACTATTGTGTCCATGTCCATTTCGTCATCTTCTCGTAACACGCTCGTATCTCCGTTTACCAATCGCGTCATAATCTCTGCGAGTTTGGCGTCATCGCCCGGGTTCAATCGCAAGAACCATCTCGAAATCTTCTTCAACTCGCTGTCAACCACGTCAATAGTGATCAGCTCGCGGTCCATCACGCCTTTCAGTGCGTATCTTCCCAGGGGATATACAGAATACCGGGAAAGGTGTCTTGGATGCGACACGATAGGATTCGCGCCCCAGTAAATGGTGACATTTGCGTTGTCTCTTATCTCGTCCAGCAGAGCATAGTAAAACGGATATTTGCCTTTTCGCAGTTCGGAATACAATAGATTATGGCAAATTGATTCCGAGGTGTCGTACACGCCTCTTTTGTGTTTTGCTATTTCCAATGCCACACGTTGAGCGTCGTAGCCGCTATTGCCCAGCCCGTATATAAGGGGCTTCTTCGCTGTTCTTAATATCTCCACTGCTTTTTGTATCGCAGCTTCGTAATCGGTTTCTTTGCCGTTTATTCGTGGTTTCTGTACTCTATCCGCGTGTCGTGTAGAAAGGAATTTTTGTGTGCCAACAGCGCAAGCGTTTCTTATTTCTTTTATTTCGTTGCTTGCGGGGTCTACCGAAATGACCACGTCATCGCAGAGGCATGCGCAGAATGGGCATACTGCTGATTCTATTATACGTTCTTTCATCGTTTTTTATAAAGGGTGTTTGGATTGCGTATAGCAACCACAAGAGTATACACAACCTTTCTTTAGAAAAGTTTATAATCTTCCTTTCACTACCGTGAATGTGCTATGAAAGATTATAACGTAGAGTGCATAAGGTGTGGCGCAAGCTACCCTAAGGACGAGGTAGCATATACATGCAGTAAATGCGGCGGGTTGCTTAATATAAGCTACGATTATGCTAAGATTGATAAGGACAGAATAGTAAATGCAAAAGGCGAAGGCGTATGGAAATATGCCGTGTTACTGCCCTTTGACGAACATACGATAAAGCCTGTAACGATAAACGAAGGTAATACACCCCTGTACAGGAGCGATAGACTCGCGAAGTACATCGGGGTTACGGATTTATGGGTAAAGCACGAAGGGCTGAATCCTTCCGGGTCGTTCAAAGACCGCGGGATGACCGTGGGTGTAACGAAAGCGATGGAACTGGGCGTTAAAGGTGTAGCCTGTGCATCCACAGGTAATACGTCTGCATCGCTCGCGATATTCGCAGCAAAAGCAGGTATTCCCAGTTATGTTCTGTTGCCAAAAGGCAAAGTAGC
>JAPVWK010000092.1 GCA_028572065.1 Candidatus Methanophagales archaeon | reverse complement strand
TTGCACTATGGTTTTCGATTCCAATTCATGCTCGATTATGCACGCATCTTTATTCGCTATTGCTTCCGGTACTTTTATTATTATCAGGAACGCTTTTATCGTGTCATGTCTGTCTTTCACAACTGTTGCTACGTCTTTACCTACCAGTGTCAGAGTAACACCGTCGTATTTTCTATATGTGACGTGTCCCGACGCATTTAACCGTTTTAGCATCTCCACAACACTGGACGGCTTAACATTTAATGCCTGTGTTATGTCCTTTACCCGCGTATATCCTTTCTGCTCCGTGATGTTCAGAATCGCCTCGAGATAGTCTTCCGCTTTTCTACTCAACATATTTGTGTGCCCTAATAATATTAGCTGTCGTGAATATAATACATATGTGCTAATATAAATACCTTTTCTGTATATGTTGGCGGCAGTCCACAAAAAAATCAGAACCACTACAAATCACAAAAACCTGAATTCCATGCGCTTATTTGCCCACGTCATATTCACAATATGCGCCGAGCAGCACAAATTATCGCTCGCACAGGCATAACGCATCGGCACATCGTTAATATGACTAAAAAAGGGTTGTACATGCACGAATGAATAAAATGGTCTCAAAAAGTCGTTTGTGTTGTAATCATACTGATAGGTCAATTAAAGCGGGAATGATCAAATATACCACTGCTTTCCTTAAAAGCGAGGGTGCCAATAATTTGAACGGAAAATTGGCTAATGTTGGAAAAGAGTAAGTTAGAATTAGGTCGCTTTTTTGAATTCTGTTAAGTTACACTATCCCGCGCCCTTTTGACAGTCCTGGTATGTGGGTGCTCATCGCCATAGGATTCCCGGAATATACTGTAAGCCTGCTGAAAATATTCTTTTGCACGTTGTGTATCGCCCAGTGCATTCCATGCCCCGCCGATGTTGTTGAGCCTTATTGCCACGTTCGGATGTCTCTCGCCATACACTTCCTTATCTATGCCAAGCGCCTGCTCGTAATAACCTATCGCTTTCTTCGGCTCGCCCAACGCATCCCATGACATGCCGATGTTGTTGAGATATATTGCCATGTTGGGATGTCTCTCGCCATACACCTCCTTATCTATGTCAAGCGCCTGCTCGTAATATCCTAGCGCCTTCTTCGGCTCCCCCAGTGCTTTCCATGCCGAGCCGATGTTGTTGAGCCTTGTTGCCACGTTCGGATGTCTCTCGCCATACACTTCCTTAGCTATCGATAGCGCCTGCTCGTAATACTCTATCGCCTTCTTCGGCTCCCCCAGTGCTTTCCATGCCGAGCCGATGTTGTTGAGATCTCTTGCCACGTTCGGATGTCTCTCGCCATACACTTCCTTGTCTATGCCAAGTGCCTGCTCTAAACACTCTATCGCCTTCTTCGGCTCCCCTAGTGCATCCCATGCCGAGCCGATGTTGTTGAGGTCTATTGCCACGTCAGGATGTCTCTCGCCATACATTTCCTTATCTATGTCAAGCGCCTGCTCGTAATACTCTATCGCCTTCTTCTGCTCGCCTAGTGCATCCCATGCCGAGCCGATGTTGTTGAGCCTTGTTGCCACGTTCGGATGTCTGTCGCCATACACTTCCTTGTCTATCGATAGCGCCTGCTCGTAATACTCTATCGCCTTCTTCTGCACCCCCAGTGCTTTCCATGCCGAGCCGATGTTGTTGAGCCTTGTTGCCACGTTCGGATGTCTGTTGCCATACACTTCCTTGTCTATCGATAGCGCCTGCTCGTAATAACCTAGCGCCTGTCTGGCATCTCCAATATAGTGCTGAATATTGCCCAGCAAATCAATAGCTCGCGCAACTCCACTTTTACCCTGTTCCCCCAATTCATCAGCAATTTTTAATCCTTCTCTGCAGAGTTTCTCTGCTGCTTCATAGTTAGCCAGCTCAGTATGAACTTCTGCAATGCCTATCATTGCCAGAGCAATCCATAATTTCTCTCCCGATTTATCTGCTAATTTTCGTGCTGTATCATAGCATTCTATCGCGTCTTCATAATTTGCCCTTTCTCGATAGAGGTCACCGTAACTAAGATAAAAACGTGCAGAAAACTTTGAAATCTCTTGATTTACCTTAGAAGCATCATCAATATCCCTTCTTGATTCTTCTAAATTACCTTTCTTCATATATGCCAGCGCCCTGACGCACAAAGCAATACCACGTATTCGTTCTTCTATGGTTTCAAACAACACCTCGTTGCTTATCTCTATCATTCTATTAGGGTTCTCGATTTTCTTTGATACTTCTTCTATAAATGGTGCCTTAAGAGCGAGAACGAACTTATCAAGTTCCTCTATTTCCAGAAATGGATAGCTAACTACACTTATACTTTCTGGTACCGCCACGGGTCGCTCAATCATATCCTTCGGTTTGAGTTCCTTTGCTATCTTGAAATAAAAATCCTCTATTTCGTCAAATCCTTCCTTATCTATTTTACCCTTCATCTGCTCGATTACACCGACAAGCAAGCCCGGTTTTTTAAGATACTTCAGGTAAAGGGGTAAATCAGTTGTCCCACCACGACGATGAACCATACCTGCTATCTGCAATTCCTTAATTGCATCACCAATTTCTTCTTCGGAAAGAGAAGTCATTTTTTCTATATCCGGAATGTCATCCGCAAAAATACGAGATATTAGGACTTTTAAGTGATTGGGTTTCAATGCCGAAATTTTATTGCGAACTATCTTAATAAATGCTTTATCAATCGCATCCGCCATTTCTTTATTCTGTAACCTGACTGAAATCGTCAGATCTAAAAATTCAATTACATCTATCGGGTCTTCAAAATTCTTAAGACAGAAGTCAAAAGGACGTCCATCCAAAAGTTTCTCATCTATCCTTTTATCTTCATAAATCGTCTTTCTAATTGCGTCTGATGCTTCGTTTTTCAATTGAAACAGCCATCTCCGCGATGCCGATACCCCGGGATCTAAGATGTTAATCACCATCATCAGTGATGGAATCCGTCTTCCGAATTTCAATACGTCTCTCAACTCCTCCTCACTTCTGATCGAAACAGAGAGAACAGTCCTTTTATCTACCTTTACACCATTTATGCTATCTACGTGTCTATTCCCGGCAGTGCTCTTAATTTCTTCATAATCCAGAGCTAAAAAATCGGGCTGGGATGCGTTCAAACCCCACAGTAAGAGACTTAATATCTTCTCCTTTTTGGTTGCCGACATATCAAAAGGCAACGTTTGCGGCTTCTCTAACAGAGAAGGGTTTATCTGAAAATTCCTCAACACTGGAGTTTGGAATAATTTCATTGTCAGTCGTTTTATAGGTCCAGTTTGAAAAAGGCAAAGTCTGGCGAAAGGCTGTACTTTTGTGGATTATAAAGGTCATCTGGCACGAGGATACCATTTTCGGTTAACACTTCATAATCGCCTTCTGAGATTTTCGCTTGATCGAGGATTTCTTCTCTGGCTAAAAAGGGATTATCCTTTGTCAGGAAGAACTTACTGATACGGGATACTTTTTCGGGATCTAAGCTATAAGAATGCAATATAAATTCTTTAAGGTCGTTCAGCAGAGTTGCAGGACTTAACTCACTGTTAGTGCAGAGGAAGTGAATCCAGGTAAGGAAAGAAAGCGGATTACCTGTTATTGGCTTCAGTTTGTCCGCGATAGGAATTAATTTTTTATCCAGAAGGTCCTTTTCAGGGCAGTTCTCCATTCGTTTATCTAAAATGTCCATGAGTGCGTCTTCCGATAAATCTTTGATTACAACAGATTCTCGGAAACTGCGGCTAAATTCAACAGTTATGGCTTCGCTTCTGAGTGCAGCAATTATCAGCGATTCTTTATGCTTAAATATCTCACGAACGAACTCAGCAATCTGATTCTTGCTATGGATTTGGTCGAGACCGTCTATTGCAATGACGACCTCCTTAGCCCTATCAGAAGATACTGTTTTGATAACACTGCTGAGCAATTGCCTCAAAAATCTGGAATTGATTTCTGTTCCGGTGGTTTTGATCTCCTCTTCTACCTCTGTCTCTTTACCTCCGACCCCAAAGCTTAATTTAAAGAAGCTAAGTAAGCCTATTTCCGCGCCTTTCTTATTCTCGATCTCTGTCGCAGTGCTTCTTGCCCAGCTCCGGGTTATCGTACCCACACGGGATACTTCATCCAGATAGCTTATTTCACTGATTGCTTTTTCTTCTCCTCTATATTCAGCCCTCAGTTGTGAAGCGAGTTTTTCACAGATGTCACGCAGCAAATCCTCGGCATTCTCGCTAGTCCTACCATCTATGATAACGCAAATAAAATCAATCTCCTGTTTCAAATGAGATATGACTTTTCTGAGGAGTATAGATTTGCCCATTCCACGTTCACCATAAATAAGCAGCCTTCTTTCTTCCTCTTCCTTCGCGAGGATAATGCCTTTTAAAACATCTTTAAGATGGCGGTATTCTCCTTCTCGGTTAGTGAACAATTTTGGGTCTATACTTTGGGGTTGTATGCATCTGGTGTAGATGGGCATTTTTTTCTATTTACTATAGGTTATTACTCCTTTTAAACATTTATTAATTATCTTTTTAGGCTACCCAGCCATTCTTTAACAGTCCTGGTATCTGGAAGCTCATTGCCATAGAATTCCTGGAATATACTGTAAGCCAGCAGATTTTTTTTTTTGCATCTCTTGAATCGCCCAGTGCATACCATACCCCGCTGATGTTGTTGAGGAAGCTTGCCACATAGGAGGTGCTTTGCAACCATCTCAGTCTCGCTGTATGAACCAGAGCCAATAACACATAGTTGGGGGATAAAGGATGCTCTTCGCTCTTATTTCGAAAGGTTTGTATCGGTGATATTATGGCTTATAATCCTCATTTGATGTTGCAAGATGGAATACTGAAGTTCTGAAATGCATGTGGAAAAAAGGGGCTAACTGTTGATCCACGGTGACAAGGAAACATCCACCACTCCAAGAGACGGATTAACTATCCACTAAACGATCACGCAGGTTTCCCTGAAGTGCAGAATGCGGAAAAACCACCAGTCCGATTCTGATAACTTGCCCATACGGCCTCGGGCTGGTGGTTACTAAGCGCTACCAGGCAACACAGAATCGGTAGTTATTTACCCGGTACCCCTACAACAGAAGGTTCAATACCTATACTTTCTCCGCGCCCCTATCAACTGCCTCTTCCACAGACGCCAGATCCTTCATTATAAATACTCGCTCCTTTTCTCCTTCTGATGAGTCAATCGAATTTCTCAGTATTGGTGCATACTTCTTAAACCGGTCTATTTTTACTGTGTACTCGGCTGTATCCTCAATTGTGACAGTATCAAAGCCATTCTCCTTTAGATAACTCGTTACTTTACTCCGTTCGCCTTCGTCTTTAAGCTCAAACCTGTATTTCGGTCGGTTGTAGTATTCCGACAACCCATCAAACAGTTCGCGGTCTCCGAAAAAGTATTTGAAGCACCACAAATCCCCAATTTTAAATACATTTATTTTCTCGCCTTTTACATCTTCACTCATAGTTTCTTACTCCTTTTTTTATTCCTTTTTTGTAGCAGTACGGATTTTTGAAGCTAGCCTCGACTGGAACCCGTGGTACGCCGAGAAGCCTTCTGCTCCTTCCTGCTCAAGTTTCACATCAAACGAAACGTCCTTAGAATATATTCCGTCTGGTGATTCTCGCCCCACTACACTTGCAACTCCCTTCTCCAATTTCACATATTCCGTGCCGTTCACTCTTTCCTGTGTCTTATCCACGAAGGCATTGAGACACTCAAAAAGCGGGTCCATGACCAAACCTTGATATACCAGCTCACTCCACGTTTTATCCGCGAAATCCTTGAACCTGAGCTCGTTCCGAGTTAAAACTAGCTGCTCGAGGTCTCGATGCGCACGCAACAATATCGTAGCTGCGGGATGCTCGTATGTCTCCCTCGCTTTGTAGCCAAGAACTCGATCTTCGATCATATCTGTCCTACCAATCCCGTGTTTGCCGCCTATCTCGTTCAGTTTCTGTATCAGCGAAATACCGTCCATCTTCGTACCATTCAGCGAAACGGGCAGTCCTTGTTCAAATCCGATTTTTATGAGCTCGGCCGTTTCGGGCGCCTTAGCCACAGAAACCGTCCACTGGTATATCTCTTCCGGCGGAATGAAAGAAGGCTCTTCTAACTCACTACCTTCTATGCTCCTGCTCCATATGTTCTCGTCCACGCTCCATCGCTTCTCGGTTTCAAATGAAATGCCATGCGCCTGTGCGTATTTCTGCTCCTCTTCCCGCGTCAAATTCAGCTCTCTCATTGGTGCGATTACATCAAACTCCGATGTTCTGAATACCGCGTCAAACCTGAGCTGGTCGTTGCCCTTACCTGTGCAGCCATGCGCTACGGCATCTGCTCTTTCGTCGTTCGCAACTTCCACCACTTTATTCGCTATCAATGGTCTCGCGATCGCAGTGCCAAGCACGTATCCCTCGTAATTACCGTTCGCTTTTATCAACCGAAAGATATAATCAGTCACGAACTCGTCCAGGGCATCTAGTACTTTGTGCCTATCACTCAGCTTCTCTGCCCGGGCCTTCGCTTCTTTTATGTCCGCTTCCGGCTGTCCTACATCCACCATTACTGCAACCACTTCGTCGTACCCGTAATGCTCTCTTAGCAACGGGATGCAGACCGAAGTGTCCAATCCACCGGAATAGGCAAGCACTACTTTCTTCATTTCGCTCTTTTATAGTTCACCGCTTTCATATCCACGGCAAAGGTTGGTCCTGCTATGTGCCCCAATAAATCCTGCGCCGCTATCACATCATTCCAAGACTCTTCCTGTACTCCCACTGCCATTACTCTGCCAACTATCCATATATGATTCCCAAGCTCTATGCTCTTCTCCTGTTTACACTCTATCCATGCTTTTGCCTCTTTTATACGAGGCGGCTTCACCATCTTCGCTTTCTCTGCTGTTAGCCCTGCATGTTCTATTTCATTGTCCTCATATGGATAATCAGTTTCCAGAACGTGCATCAGGTCTCCAAAGTCTTTCCCTGCCACGTTCACCACAAACTCACCATTTTCCTGGATGTTCTTCCACGTATCGTGTGCGGGGTTGCACGAGAACCCGTACAACGGCGGTTCAAAGCTAACCGGTGTATTCAAACTGAATGGCGCTGCATTTGGGATACCCTTCTCTGATATTGTCGTAATGACTACTACCGGCCGAACAAGCAGTTTCGGGAATGTGTTTACTTCGAGTTCCATTTTTTATCTCCTCTTTTATTAACCTCTGACTACACAGATTTTATACCATTAGGTGTACCAACTATTAAAGGATTCCTATATTGAACAGTACTGATGTGTATATGTAAATGCGAAAAATTGCGACTGGCCGGATCAATTGTTGATACCTGCTTGGTTGTATATAAATGCACCTATGTTATCGCGTTTTAGCCGTTACATTTTAATGCACGGAAGGCGTTATTTATTTAAACATCAAACACGAGCTTTTGCATGTAACAGAAAACGAAGAAGGCGTGAACTGGCTGATGGTGGAAGTTTTAGCTAAGCACAAAGAACTTCCTGATGTGACGAGTCGCGAAAAGTATTTAAATTTGAAACCTTTTTTTTACTGATATGGCAAAGCTGAATAAAACACACATATTCCTGACTTTTACGTGTTTGTATGCCGCATTCATCTTTTATCTATCGTCATTATCTATAACACCAGAACCTCCGACACCCGGTTTTTTGTATGAGTTCGCACGTCAACTCGAAGCTTGGGGCCTTCAGTTCCTCCTGTATCCTCTTTACTACGTGTACCAATACCCCGACAAGTTCGTTCACATGCTTTTATACCTGGGTTTCGGACTGTTACTGAATCTAACACTGAGCAGTTCAAAGAACAGTCGCATAAGCAAGTACGCAGCACCGTTAGCTATTCTCATA
>JAPVWK010000091.1 GCA_028572065.1 Candidatus Methanophagales archaeon | reverse complement strand
TGATTTGTCCTGTGTTCTTCTTCCGGTAGTCCGGACAGTCTGGATTCAAACATATCTGGTCATTTGGTTTTGCCCCGGTCATAGAATCTATTATGTGGTTCGGGGTATATAAAGGTCACGGTTTATAGGACACCACCCATCCATCGGGCCTGTCGGTAGGATCGTAAAGAAGTAAGAGAAACGTAAGACCCTACTTTACATAGCTGTGCTCATAGCATCGGAGAGGCTACTATCTTCTTTACGTGGGTTTTGGGTGAAGCTTGGGGACAGAAAACCCACTTCAATGGCGCATATGGTATTGAGTGAAGAGGGGCAAGCGTGGGGGCAAGACAGTATATGACACGGTGGCTATCTTTGCACAATCATTTGAACCGTGTCATATAGTGCCCTTATATAATCAAGAGAGAGTAAGCCCACAAAGCGGTATAATCTTTAGTTTATGGCTGCTAAGTGTTATACTCTTCATTCTAAGCGAAGCGTTAGAATCTTGGATTATATGCCTTATGGAGTGTAGCGTAGAGTTATGGTGCAGGGGGGGCTAGAGTGGTTTTTTTGGAAAACTCGGTTCTTATATGGTTTACTTATGATTCTTCGGACAGGGCTTCCGTTTGGTTCTTCCCTCATCTTGCTATTGCTTCGCTAGACGCACTTGCTTGAATTTCCGTATTGCTAGTGCTAATAAAATCCTTCCCTACTCTCTCAGCCACCACGTAGAAATATTCACGTACATTCATAACTCGCTTTAGCTTCCCTTCTGTCGCCATATCCTTGCTGTTTTTCAGCGTCTTCTCCACCGCCTTTGCATCCTCAAAAATCTGCGATATTCCTTCGTAGAATTCGAGCGATTCCGGTGGTGGCTGTTTTTTCTCAACGAGTTCCCTTGCCGCCACTATTAAATGCGACCAGCACTTCTGTTTACGCCCCGGAGCACCGTCATAAGATGGATAGAAGTCTTGCGTGCTTACGCCATCGTAATCCTTACCAAGGACCTCAACCACCACTTTCTTACCCATGTTCTTCCTCGTCAAGAACAATGTTGGCTTCTTTCGATATAAAAGTCCAGAGCCATTGGTTCTCTCCGTCCACCCGCTGCCCTGTGTCATCGTAGTTGCAAATGTGCGATTCTCGCATTTCTTGCTTTATTCGCTCGTATTCATCACCGAACAATTCAGCAGCCTTTTTGAGGTAGTCAACCACCGTTCCTACCGAGACGTGAGTATTGTAAGTATCATTCGGGAGCGTTGCAATCTTGCCTTCAGGCAAATTCATGACATACCTCAGGTAAGCGATATAAAGGCGGAAACGAACGCCAAAATGGCGATTACCAATTGTCTCAGGGACTTCGGGATAAACAACCTTGTCACAGTGCTTGCAATATCCCTGCTTGATGACGTATTTGATCACATAAAGGGGGACAGGGATGATTTCTTCCTCCTATCTCACCCTCACGTCCTCTAATTCTTTGAGCACCCCACCGCAGTAAGGGCACTCCTTGAACTCGAGTTCGAGGACAATGGTCGTGTCCACTCTATCCGGTCGCTTGCGTGAAGTACCCTTGTGTCCAAAAGGTGGTCCTCTCTTTTTGGATGTTTTTAAGCCGAAAATAGTCTGTCTTAACTTTTGATTCGCCTCTTTTAATTCGTCAATCTCTTCTTTCTGCTTGTTGACCTCTTCTTGCAGGTCTTTGTTCTTTGATTCCTACTCTTCAAGTCCTTTACGCAGACGATTGACTTCTTCTCTTAGTTCTCTGTTTTCTCTCTGCAAATCCTCCATAATCACTATGTAGCCATCGTACATTCTGCATTTTCAATTCGTGTTCATTAGTTTTATGATTTTCTGTTTTTTACGATTTTCACACATTATTTTTCATTTTGAACCGAGATATTCTTCGCAACTACTATTTTGCCAAAAGGGAATAACTTTAAAAATTTGAATAGATACTATTAAACTATGATATATTCTTATTTATCGTACGTTATCCGCGACAATGCTAGGCGCCATTTTCGTGAACGAGAAGGGTAAACACAGTCAACGTGAATAAAAAAATGCGGGAACCAATTTATTTTCTCAGGCATGGCGAAACAACCGCAAATGAGCAGAATATTCTTTCGGGCAATCTTGATGTCCCCTTGACTGAGCTTGGTATGCAGCAGGCAAAAGAAGCGGGTCAAATTATTCGAAAAGAGGGGATAAAATTTGATGAAGTCCATGTTTCCACTCTCAACAGGACCAAAGCCACGGCAGTTTTAGCTTTAAGAGAATGCAATCAGGAAGATATTCCTTTTATTGAAGATTCACGTCTGGTAGAACGGGATTTTGGTGCTTTTACGGGTCATAACAAAAACATACTGAAAAAAACATATGGATACAATTTCTATGAAAAAAATCTTCATTCTTCATCCGAAAGACCCGTTTCCGCTGAAGGACTCATAGAGCTGTATGAACGAGTTGACAGATACTATCGAAACGTCTTAATCCCTCGTGCTGAATCAGGAAAATCCATCCTGGTCGTATGTCACAAATATGTCCTTGAAATGTTTGCCTTAAATATTGCTAGAATTTCCCCCGAGGTCTATTTTGATTTTCGTTTACCGAATGCGATGCCAATGAGTGAGGAGGAACTGAAAACATACATCAAAAAAGAATCAAGAATTCTTAAAGAAATCGGTGACCGAATAATCTACCACTCATCCTGGATTATCTTCGCGGGATTGATCTTAGGGTTTTTTGCAAAAATTTGTCTTGAGATACCATTAAACCATTCAGTTTTTCTGTTGTCACTATGCCTACTTCTGGCAATTAGCACCTTTTTTGTAATGCTGAGCTTAAATACAAATAGAATTGTCAGGTCTTTTCGGATAGTACAGCGCGACTTGCTACCCTGGTATTTAAAATTCATAATTGCAGGATGCTTGTTTATTCTAATCGAAAGTGACATAATCTCTATTTTAGCAATGCTATTTCTTATGCCACCGGCTTTGACGGTTCCAGTACTCTCCTCACTGTGGGGTGGGCGACTGTATACTGCTATTGAAAAAACAATTTTATTGTCCTGCCTGGCTCCTTTTTTCATGTGCGGGGTGCTTCTTTTCAGTGCAAGCAGTTTTGGTGCATTGTTTATTCCATTTATAACTATCTTAATTACCTCCATGATTCTTCCAGCGTTCCTTGCACAGCAGATTCGTATGCGAAAACCAATTGAAACTGGCAAATTTGTAGAACACTGGAGGTGGTTGGGTGTACTTGCCGTGGTCGCCTTAGCGTTTGTAGGCACATATTACTTCACACAAGCAGATATGATTGATCTCTTCCTCAACAGGTCAAAAGAGAGTCTCATCTTTATTGAGCAAGGAATAGAAGTATTCATAGCCTTCGCATTTGTTAAAATTTTTGCATTAATTGCAAGTAGACTTGATCGGAAAGACAGACCTTATATTACTGACCTTTACGTGACGCATTCAACTCCAAATATCTTCTTGTGGATCAGTCTTATTGCTCTTCAGCCCAATATGATGTTTATTGGTTTTTGGGGATGTATATTCTTCTTTTCGGGAATTTTAATAGATGAATTATATCTTATTTCTACTTATAAAACGGTTCCTGCAACAACCCTCTTCCCGCCAGATAATTAGCCCCCTCCACTAACCACCCGCAAAATACAACTCTATCACCCTCCAATCAACCTGAACGACATTTTATATAGTTGCCACCCAAAACGACAACGTATCATGAGCCTGTACCTAAAATAAGGACTTAAAAACCGAAAAAATTAAACTGATGTGTTTTATAATTTATTTATGTAATTCAAATGAAAACACCACTTGTACCAGAAGAAGGAGATATAAAATGGGATTTAGTGCGAAAAACACTAGGGACATTCGATCAACGAGAAGTGCGAAAAATAGTGTCTAAATTTAGAATAAAGCTGTTAGATAGGACTATAAAGATGCTGAAGATTGTAATTATTGCCATGTGCTTCGAGACGGACATATCCTTCGTGATTAGCGACTCAAAAATATTTGATGAAATTGTGACTGAGCTAATGAGACGTAAAATATTGAGGAAAGGGGATTCTCTAGTGTTAGACAAGGGGTTTTACGCTTACAGACATTATATCGAAGGTTTAACTGAGTACGGCATCGTACCACTGATATTTCCACGGATTATTTTCAAGCACGAGAAGGTGTTGAATTACATACAACTCCCCTTAAAATTCTTTGATGAGAAGTCAAGTCGTGTAAAGGAGAAAATACGGCATTTAGAGACTATTCTTTCAGAGTTCAAGCATTATATCCTCAATTGGAAGCAACTTAAGCCGAAAAGGTCTTTAATATGGGATGTTATTAAAGTAATAAAAGGTACGTTCTCTTTAGCTAAGATACATAGATTTACACTGGCATCGGTAACAAAGATTGCTTCTTTGGGTGTAGTTTTGGCCGCCATCTCTATTTCATTGGGCTTTGGGGACAAAGAAAGTCTGCAAAAGCTTGCCGAGTGGTAATGTTTTGGAGGGGGCTAATATATCCCAGTCTTCTAAAACGCATGGTAAAGGCACAGACGTAAAAAAACACGCTATTTCTCAATATCAGCAAAATCCGTGCGTACTTATACTCACAATTACGCTTTCACTATCGCCCTGAACTCCTGCTCATCTATTACCTTCACACCAAGCTGCACTGCCTTTTCTAACTTAGAACCAGCTTCTGCTCCCGCCACCACATAATCTGTCTTCTTCGACACGCTCGAAGCCACTTTCCCACCTAACCGCTCTACTACGCTCTTCGCATCTTCCCGCGACATAGAAATCCGACCGCTAAAAACAAACGTCTTTCCTGCCAGAACCATCTCTTCCTCTGCTACTTTTTCCGTCTTATCGTACCACACATCCGCTCTTTCCAGCTTCTCTAACAATTCTTTCGTACCTTCCTGCTCGAAAAATAGAAGAATGCTTTTCGCTACTTCCGGTCCTATATCCTGTATGAGTACCAAATCATCATAACTCGCATCCCGTAACGATTCCAGATCCCTAAAAGTATCCGCGAGCAAAGATGCCGTATGCACCCCTACATGTCTTATCCCCAAAGCGTGAATGAATCGCGAAAATGTAGTTTGTTTGCTCTTTTCTAATGCTTTCAATAAGTTCCGTGCAGATTTATCGCCCATCCGCTCCAGCTTCAATAAGTCTCTTCTCGTTAAGAAGAACAAATCCGCAGCATCAGAAACCGCTTTTTTATCCACTAACTGCTCTATTACTTTCTCGCCCAAACCTTCTATGTTCATTGCGCGTAACGAAGCGAAATGGTTTATCCGCTCCTTCAACTGCGCACTGCAAGCAACCCCGATACACCGCACAACCGGGCCCTCTTTCAATACCGCCGCGCCACATACAGGGCAACTGTCGGGCATCTTGAATTCTCTCTCCGCGCCCGTCCTCTTCGATTTTATCACGCTCACAACTTCGGGTATAACATCGCCCGCACGTTCCACAACGACCGTATCTCCAATCCGGACTTTCTTCCTCTGCAATTCATCTTCGTTATGCAATGTTGCCCGGCTCACGGTTACACCACCTATCTGCACCGGTTCCAATACGGCAACGGGCGTTAAAGCGCCTGTTCGCCCTACCTGTACCACTATATCATTCACCCGCGTGAATTCTTCCCTTGCCGGGAACTTGTATGCAATTGCCCACCGGGGACTCCTTGAAATCGTGCCCAGCCGCTCTTGTTGCGCTATGCTATTTACCTTCATAACTATCCCATCAATTTCATAATCCAACTCATCCCTTCGCGCATTCACGTCTTCATGGTATTTAATCACGTCTTCAAGCGCATTAAAACGTCTTACTAACGGACTTACCTTAAATCCTATCTTCCGTAGATACTCCAGTATATCCCAATGTGTTGAAAACTCTTGCCCTTCCACCCGGCCAAGCCCATACGTGAAGAAATCGAGGGGCCGTGCCGCGGTAACCTTCGGATCAAGCTGCCTTACGGAGCCAGCCGCAGCATTCCTCGGGTTTGCAAACATCTTCATGCCCCTTCTGCCCAACTCGGTATTCAGTTCTTTGAACTTGCCTACTGGCATGAACACCTCGCCCCTAACTTCCAGTAAAGGTAAAGGTGGCGCATCCGAGATAATACGCAGTGGTATCGTCTTTACCGTCCGCAGATTCTGCGTTATATTCTCGCCTGTCTTTCCATCTCCTCGCGTGCTTCCCGCGTGGAAAACGCCATTCCGATAAACAAGTTCCATAGCCAAGCCGTCTATCTTCGGCTCTACTACATACTCTATCTCCTCTTCACTACCAAGAGTCCGCGTTACCCGTTTGTCGAATTCTCGTACCTCGCTTGCCGTAGTAACACTGCTTAAACTCAACATAGGTATGCTGTGTTCGTAGGTACCAAATTCCGTTAGAGGCTTCGCACCTACCCTTTGCGTAGGCGAATCCAGTGTTATCAACTTTGGATACTTAGCCTCAAGTTCCTCTAAAGCTTTAAACAACCGGTCATATTCCGCATCCGAGATCTCAGGCTCGTTCAACACATAATATCGGTAATTGTGATAGTGTATCTTCTTCCTCAGTTCCTCGATACGCCCATCTGAGGCCTCTTTCCGTTCTCCCTCGCCCATAAATATATGGTAGCTCAAAAACAGATAAAAATAATATGAATAAGGTAGTTAAGAAATAGAAGAGAGGATATAAGACATGGCAGAAGAAGCGGAATATAAAGCGGCGAATGTGAATACGTTAATACCAGGTCCCGATTACTTAGCGAGTGGTGTCCACATAGGGACGCAGCAAAAGACGGGGGATATGAAGAGATTCATTTACCAGGCGAGACCGGATGGGTTATATCTGTTAGACATAGAAACAATGGATTTGAGGTTGAGGATAGCGGCACGGTTTTTAGCGAATTATGAACCATCCTCTATATTAGTGGTCTCCGCGAGAGAATATGGGCATCATCCCGTGACAATGTTCGCGAAGGCGACGGATGCGTACCCAATTGTCGGACGATTTATCCCCGGGACCTTGACGAATCAGGGTTGTGACTACTTCGTTGAACCTTCTATTATTGTCTTAACTGACCCTCTGACGGATGTGCAGGCGTTGAGGGAAGGAGTGAGTACGGGTGTCCCCATAGTGGCGTTATGTGATACAAATAACTCCACATCTGACGTAGATTTTGTCATTCCTACGAATAACCATGGTAGAAAAGCGCTTGCTACTATTTATTGGCTACTTGCGCGTGAGTTGTCACGGGAGCGACACAGCAAAGCGGGAAACGAAGAAGAATTTACATTCAATTACGCCGTGGACGATTTCGAAGCGGAACTATAGTAGCTTATTTAAAGTAGTTAGTTAGCGTATGTGAGGGGTGTGAAATGAGGAGTACAGTAGTGGCAGGTGGCTTTTACGAAGCAGAAAGGAACCTGTTGGAAGAGCAACTGAACGAATGTTTCTCGGGTGTGCCACGGGAAGAAAATGCGGATATTATCGGCGCTGTGGTGCCGCACGCGGGGTACATGTATTCTGGCACGGTGGCTGCGAGCGTTTACGCACAACTGCCTAAAGCAGATACGTACGTCATCCTTGGTCCTAATCACCAAGGTGTGGGGTCCCTTATTGCGGTTGCCCAAGACACCTGGAAAATGCCATTGGGCGAAGTGGAAGTGGACAAAACCTTTGTAGAAGCACTGCCAAAACGGATTATTGACCTGGACGAAAAAGCACATAAGTACGAGCATTCCATAGAAGTTCAGCTCCCTTTTCTTCAATTCCTATTCGATAAAACGTTCCTATTCGTCCCTATCTGCATGGGTTTATACGATGAAGAAACAACGCGCGAGGTGGGTGAAGACCTGGCGGATACGATTGCCCAAACAGATAAGAAGGTAGTACTGATTGCATCGTCTGATTTCACGCATTACGAACCCTATGAGATTGCGAGATCCAAGGATGAATACGTGATAGAAGCGATAACCGAGTTGAATGTTGCTAAGTTCTATAACAGGATATACGAGCGGAATGTGTCCGTGTGTGGTCTTGGTCCGATAGCAGCGGTGATGTACGCGGCGAAGAAACTTGGGGCAACCAAGGGCAAGTTGATAAGCTACGCAACGAGTGGCGACAGCACTGGTGATAGGTCAAGTGTCGTGGGATATGGCGGCATC
>JAPVWK010000090.1 GCA_028572065.1 Candidatus Methanophagales archaeon | reverse complement strand
CACTTGCGATTGAAACTCCCAAAGGGGTCAGAAACATCGAGAGGACTCCATGTATGGCTGAAGGGATCACCAACCATCCATGGACGTGGAGTGAATTTTTGATGTTTAAGGGTGGGTCATGAAATTTAGGACACCACCCATGAATCAGGCATCTTCATCGTGAGTATACCAATACGTTAGGATAAATCTTTATACATAAATTCTGAATTGAATTGCAAGGGCATCCCTGTGGTTATATCGGTCCCCTCAACCTAACTACCTCATTGTAAATTGCCTTTGGCACAATCGTATGGCATTTTTCAATCGCCTCGAAACCGCGTTCACTGCGGAGAGATGAATATTTGGTCTGGAATTTAAGACCGCTTTTCTCTTCTCTAACGCAGGAAGAGCAGGTACAGCAAAACCCCCCCTACGCAGTAGGTCATGGGATAGACCCAAATCAGGTACTTGTCGATCCGATCGGCCAAGTCCTGCTTGCCGATGACTACTAACCGCTTCAGAACCACGTTAAATGCCACGGCCAGGGCACTCATCACAAATGTGCCGATCAATACCTGATCCATAAAAGTCAGGTAGCCTAGCCGGGGTAACTCCCCGGAAATGGTAAAGTTAAAGGCAACAAAGATCAACAGGTTGGCCGAGGATACGTCAACCCGCTTACCATAGTCCTTTAAGAAAAACGTAAACCAGGACACTATGATGATTAAGATAATAGGAATGAAGATACGAAAGATGTAAAAAGTAAGATGCCGATGGACCATGAAATCTAAGGAGAAACGGGACTTTGAATCTTGAATGCTGGTCGAAATGTTGGAATCTATGACAGACCACTCCTCCTCACCCAGTTTGTCCCCGATCCCGCTGAATTCTTCAAGGTCGCTAAAGATGAAAAACTGTTCGGGATAGAGCGAATTAGCACGAATAAAAAGGTGTTGAGTGTCAAAGGGGAACTCGGTGAAATCCAAGAGGGGTGCTTGAAAATCAGTCGTGAAACGTTCAAAGTAGTAGGCTCGACCATCTGGCCAGACGACAACGTTCCGATTCTGCGTCCAGCGGTTGCCTTGCTGGTTAAAGAGTGAGAATTGGGGCCACCTGATCTCGTTTGCCGCGGCAAAGTCGCTAAACTCATCACCGGTAAATGTCTTGAAATTGCACTGACACGTGTCAGGACTAAAGGCCAGTACCGGATCTTGCCATTTCATTTGTAGAACGGCCACCGCGATAAATTTTTCACTTTTCTGATCCATATTGAACTGGTAGAGTGTAACCCCAATCTGTACTCGGATGGGGTCCTGCAGCACTGGTTCACCTCGGGCCTCGGCATCACCCGTCAGTACCTCAGGGGCATTGACCCCTACCAGCAAGCGATAGTCGCCCTCTGCCCCATC
Organism: Candidatus Methanophagales archaeon; assembly: GCA_028572065.1. GTDB lineage: Archaea > Halobacteriota > Syntropharchaeia > Alkanophagales > Methanospirareceae > QENJ01. Next base: position 6,895 of record JAPVWK010000090.1, on the reverse strand, counting down.
TGCAGTGATATGCAGCTTATCATTGCTACTATACTCATCAAAGTGATAGTACAATGTGGCATTGGTCTTTGCGCCAGACAGCTTAGCACTGCGAAGCGGCTTCGCGCCGTAATCACGCAAGACAAATACGGGTGCGAAATCGTCTGAGGCCGCTTCTATGAAGGCATAGAAAGTGTCGCCTGCCTTGAGAGGTTTCAGGGTCAGAATTACGTCAGGTTTTTTCGCGGTGAAGGTTCCAGTGATCTCCTGGACTGCCACCCCCTGTCGGATCGCCGTCTCGTTAAGAAAAGCAATCTCGTCACCTGTCGGTCTGGCATCACCACTCAGAACATCCGGAGCATCGAGTCCAACCAGTAGACGGAAATCACCAAATGTTTTCTTTGTCGGAGTGCCGGCAACCAAGAGTTGATACTCTCCATCCGCAGGAACGACAAATGCAAAAGCGGCATCGTATCCCACGCCACTGTCATCATCCCAGATGGTGAAAGAACTGTTATAGATCTCGGGCAGAGCCGCCAGCGGATCGCGCCCCTTGACCATCACCTGGTTCACCTGGCCCCAAAACGATTCCGAAAGGGCAGCACCCGTGAGCATATGATCTGCCAGCCCGATAAAAGGATCCAAGTTACCAGACACTCCTTCCGCATAAACGTAGAGCGTCTCCCCCTGTCCGAGGTCCGGCAGAGTATAAAAAGCACCGCCCTCCGTTTCGATACGTCCACTCAACTCTTGGACCGCGCCACCGTCTTTGGCGTGGACCAATGTGACACAAATCGTCAGACACACGGCTATTACGATTAACAATGCAAGGGTCCACGTTCGATAGTGACGCTTCGTCACCATAGTAGTCTCCATACTCATCACTAATGCACTCTATACTTTAAGTACATGATCTGCGCTTAAGCACTGGTGCCTATGACTTAACTAAATTTACCATACCTTTTCATATTATAAACATCAATTGTTGCAATAGAAGAAGAAAGGACAAAAATCATTTCCGCCTTAGCTGCGAGAACTCATAAGCATCAAATTCTAAACAAATTCTAATAACTAAACACAAAAGCCAAAACAAACTCTTCGCGCTGTTTTTGTCATTGTGATTTTGGTACTTGATAGTGTTTAGGATTTGGAATTTATGATTTGCGGGGAAAAGCGGAAATGTTTTTTGTCCACTGGATAAGGGGATGCAACAATTGATGATACGTTTTCCAGCCTTATTCAATTCTTTTTTTGTATTTGTATGGCGAATCTAAAAACCCGCAAGATTACACGAGATTAGCACAAGATTTTGGGATTAACATGGGATAAAAGAGCCAATAGAGTGCTTAAGTCTGATCCTTATTATTACTTTCTCGTGGGAATCTGCGTAGTCCTGTGGTTAGTTAAACAATCACCTTTTTTTACTCCTTCGTGCCTCAAATCGTTCGTTGCGCCGCGCCATACGTCTTTCCATCACTTTATTAAGAAAGGCAAAAAAAATACCTACCCCGGTGATTACGAATAACACGGTAACTAATTTACCTAGTTGCGTAGTCGGCGTTAGATCGCCATAACCGACAGTTGCTAATGTGATAACAGTGAAATATAACGAATCTACCCAACTCCACTTTTCTAATATATGGAATACGACAGTACCAGTAGAAACTACAGAAATTGCAAGAGTAAGTAATATATAAAAATCAAGATCTTTCGTACTACTTGGCAAATTCGGTTTTAGGTCTTTCATTGCTCATATCCTCCTGCTACCTGGACTATTGAGTTCATCTCCGCATACCATTCTTTTATGTGCTCTTAAATAAAGATACATTAATTTCTAATATATAGAGGCTGTCCCACAATTAAAAACTGATCGGGGAAAAAAGACAGATAACGCTCTAAACCTAAAAAGAATGTATGTTTTTGTTCCCAAAACCAATTGTGAGACAGCATCTTAAGTACAAGGCCTGCCTGTAAGCACGAGTGCCGGTGACTTAAACTACCTTTTTGTCATAGGTTTATAAAGTTTTCGATTTTTTAGCATTTTTTAATTTCCCGTACACCCCAAAAAGGAATTGCAATAACTAAAAATGCTGATACCCTTTTATTTTTAGCTGCTCCTTCCCTTGCCCGGTTTTAAAACAAATACTTTCTTCAGACGGCACAACCACACCGATAACGCTAATACCAACTTTTTTTTGCAGCGTTGCAAATTCATCTGCTAATACATCCGCATCCACGGTAAACAGCAATTCGTAATCACCACCGTAAAAGAATGCAAGCTCACGAAGATCAACGTCACGCACTGCAGCCCTCATCGCTTCGCACAGTACAGGCACTTTAGCCTCATAGATCTCAAAACCGACTTTGCTACTTCTTGCAAGTTCAGCTAGAGAAAGCGCGAGACCATCACTAATATCAAGCATAGAGGTAACCAATCCTGAGTCCGCGAGAGTAATACCTTCCGGTATTCTCGGTACCGGCTGAAAAAGTGCTTTTTTCGCTGTTTCCTCCACTTTCTTCGGCACCGTCAACCCTTCTTTTAGTATTTTTAAGCCAAGCGCTGCGTTGCCAACCGAACCGGTCACGCATACTAAGTCACCGACTTTTGCTCCTGCTCGCCTTACCGGCTTATCTGCAAACCCGAAGCAGGTACCGGTTAAGATAAGCTCCTTGCTTCTCGTTATGTCGCCCCCAACTACTGCGGTATCATAGGCCGACGCGCAATCTGCTATTCCTTCCACCATCGCATCCACAAACGCAGTCTCGGTGTGCGCAGGAATGCCCATTGCAATTGTGAAAGCATAAGGACGAGCACCCATCGCAGCAATATCACTTAGATTCACGGCAACCGCACTCCAACCTATCTGAAAAGGCGAGATACCCACGGGCAAATGCGTGGATTCTTGTAGCATGTCCGTAGTGGCAACGAGATATTTGTAGTCTGCTCGTGCTAACTCTATAACCGCGCAGTCATCCTCGCCTGCTCCTACGGCTATGCTTTCTGTGCTCACCCTGAATTTCTTTGTTATTCGTTCTATTAATCCTATTTCACCGAGTTGCTCTATTTTCATCTCTGTGGGATACCGTACAGTATATTACATTATTGGTGTTTGTTTAGCTAACCACAGATTACACAGATTTTCACGAGAAGATAATACTCTGGATCCTGCTTAGACACTATTGGTTTTTTATCCCTTGTTAACCCAAAAATCTTGTGCTAATCTAGTGAAATCTCGTGGTTTTTTTCCCCTGGTATACAAATACCATTATTGTATTAAACAAAAGTCCTTCTATTTATTACGTATTCAATATTTTTATCAGGCCTTATTTATTAGTTCTATGGCGATTCGGTGCGCTTGGCTACGTTCTATACCACACCTCAGCACTTGCTTTGACTTTACTCTACTCTGTATTCACCCTTGGTACATAGCGAACGCAAAACTATAAACCTAACTATCTCCTACATAACTAGGTGAAGTGGCTAAAAAGAATCATTAGTAAGGAAGAACTACCGTCCACCGTCGCATTTGATGAAATAGATGGCTGGTTGGACCTGGTATCGAACTCGCTATTTCGTGGTCTGAGCACGACTGCTGACAAGTTATATGGCGAGATAGGGGCGATGCGCGATAAACTCAAGCAAAAAACGTCCAAACTTCAGGATGCCAAACCAAAAGCGGATATACCTGACGCTATCGTAAAGATCGGCTTGCCAAACCGCAATAAACTGGTAAAGAATCTGTACTCACTGACAGAAAAGATTACGATCCCAACCAAAACCGATTATAAAACAGTTTTAGCCTTTTACGACACAACAGCATCCAACATAAAATTCGTGCTTGATAAATCCGCGAAGACCCTCTACCATGTTCGATCTCTCTTTCCCGATGAGATAAAGGAAGTAGTTGCAGAAATTAACCGGCTGAGAACTAGTCTTAATTTGCTTGTCACACCACTAAAGGGCAAAGAAAGCAAAATCATGAATCTAGAGCGGGTACCAGAGCTAGTACAGGATATAAAAGCTATAAACTCGGAGATAGAGAAGGAAAACGAGAATGTTCATAAACAAGAAGAAGAGTGCTCGACAGACGAAAGGCGCATAGAATCAGAGGAGAAAAGATTTAGGGCGATAGAAGTGGGAGAAGATTGGATACGGTTCAAAGAACTCGAAACTGAGTTATCCACATCAAAAGCGGATTTAAGTGCACTCGAATCGGAGATTCGTAATTTGTTCTCGCCTATTAACAAAGAACTAAAGCTATTACAGAAGCAGGATGAGACCGGGCGGCATACACTCACTTCGGAAGAGCGAATAGCGATTTCTTCTATTCTGGCATCTCCAATTCAAGCACTCGCAGAAGATATAAATGCGTTTTTAATCGCGATACGGAATGTCGTGGAAGGAGACACAACAATCCTGAAGGATCGAAAGCGTGACAAGACACTGAACTGGATAGACCACCTGTTAAGCTCTGAGCCATCCGCGCTAAAAGGAAAACATGTGCTTTTAGAATCACGAATCGAAGAGACAAGAACTAAGTTAGCGGATATGACGATACACGAAGATAGAATCGAGATTATGCAGTCAATTACTCACGCTAAGGGGCAACTATCGCGATTACAGGAAGGCACCGCCAGATCGAAGAGGCACATAGTTTCGCTGAAGGAAGAACGTACAAGGAAAGAGCGGCTTTTGTTAGAAACTTTGGAACGACTTGCGGGTAAGGAAATCACTGTGAAATTCGAGTTTTGAGTTGTTTTGAACTATTTATTGCCGTACCCGAAGAAGAAACGCATCAAATCTTGTGCTCGTGCATCCAGCACGCCTAAGTCGCTTTTCAGTGCGAACGATTCACAAAAACTACCGGCTTCCTTTTTGTGGTCTGCATGTACCTGCGAATCATAGATTGCAAAAGGCACGGGCTCCTTTGTATGTACTTTCAACGACACCGGCGTGTAATGGTCCGGTAAGGCCAATATTCTATAGCCCCCATCACAATATTCAGCCTCTAAGCCCTTTAACATCTTACCCACCACGAAAGCATCGAAATCCTCTATCGCTTTCACTTTCATCTCTATATCGCCAATATGTGCTGCTTCATCCGGCGCTTCGACATGGACCATCACAAAATCATGCTCTTTCAAGCTGCGTAATGCGTAGTCCGCCTTGCCTTCGTAATTCGTGTCTATATACCCCGTAGCACCCGGCACGTCTATCACATCCAGACCTGCACACGTTCCAATTCCTTTCACAAGATAAACACCCGAAATCACCGAACCACTTACTCCGTACAGCTCACGGAACTCGGGCATTGTAGGCTTCCTGCCGCCGCTCCAGAGCCAAACCATATTCGCACGCCTCTTATTACTCGCTACCCTTCGCACATTTATCTCGTGGTCATTCAGTATCTTCTTCGAGGTGATGATAATATGCCGTAATAACTCGTCATTTGGTAGCGAATCGTCTAATAACGCACCAAGGATGTCATGTGGGGGCGCACAACCCATATCTATCTCGCCTTTACCTTTATCACCCGACTCAGATTTGAGAACCAGAACGTTTCGATAGCTAACCCCTGGATAAAACTCAATTACTTCACCGTCCGCTCGAAAAGCTTTATTAAGTGCATCTATTAGATCTCGCGCCTCTTCATCAGTTATGTGCCCGCCACTGTAATCCGCTATTCTTCCTTCTTCCTCGGTTATGAGATTGCATCTAAACGCTATATCCCCCTCTTCAAGAGGTATGTGCATCCCCATCGCTTCCAGCGGACCCCTGCCGGTGTAATATCTCGCAGGGTCATATCCAAGAATTGATAGAGTGGCAATGTCGCTTCCCGCTGCCATGCCTTCTGGTATTGTCTTTACCCGGCTGCACATACCCGCAGTAGCGATGAAATCAAGATTCGGCGTATTTGCTATCTGCAAAACTGTCTTGCTCTCACGTTCAGGAATAGGATAATCAGCCATTCCATCTCCAATTAAAATTACGTGTTTCATACCCATACTCATTAATATTTAAGTTAAGCATACATAATAGTTATTAAGTGAAGATAAATGGAGACAGATATACCGCTGAGGGAAATAATGGTGCGCGAGGTAGTGACGGGTGATGAAAACCTGAATGTTCGAGAAGCGGCGAAGATAATGAAGAAATACGATGTGGATAGCATAGTTGTGCTTAATGACGGAGATCCTGTGGGTATAGTGACACAAGGGGATATAATAGGCGAACTGGTAAGCAAAGATACAACACCGAGCACAGTGAAGTTGAAGGATGTAATGACAACGCCATTGGTAACAGCGTCTCCAGACGATCGTCTTTCGGATATTGCAACGAAGATGGCGACGGAGAAGATACGAAAGGTGCCAATAGTAGAGAATGATAAGTTGGTGGGCATCGTTGCGGATGTTGATATACTCTCTGTTTCGTCACAGATGAACTCGATACTAGAAGATTTAATCGAGATGAACGTTGAACGGGACATAATAGGCACGGAGATAGAAGGGGAAGAAATAGGCCAAGGTATATGCGAGAAATGCGGTAGCTTCTCAAATGATCTGATATTGACAGACGGACTGATGGTATGCGAGAGTTGCAAAGAGGAGCTAGAATCGGAATTTGCGGACTAAAACACCATTGCACCAAGAAAGGGCAAATTGGTCCTTTACGTCTCGATACTCAGTATTCCGAAGGTAGTTTGTATATTCAACTAAAAATAAAAAGGAAGTCGCACAAGAGTACGCACAACCGTGTTTTGTACGAAGCGTTTCTAAACTGTTATAATTAAATTATGATCAAAGAATCGGTTTTTGGTGTTTCTTCGTCTCAATCTTGTGCTTTTCTTCTTTAACATCCGCATACAAATACAAGAAGTCCGAGATGACTATCCTATCGGAAGCCTAATCCCGGATT
>JAPVWK010000089.1 GCA_028572065.1 Candidatus Methanophagales archaeon | reverse complement strand
TCCGTGTGTGGTCTTGGTCCGATAGCAGCGGTGATGTACGCGGCGAAGAAACTTGGGGCAACCAAGGGCAAGTTGATAAGCTACGCAACGAGTGGCGACAGCACTGGTGATAGGTCAAGTGTCGTGGGATATGGCGGCATCATAATCCGTTGAGTAAATCATTACATAATAATTACACTACATACACTATCACACACAGCCCGATGAAACCGCAAAAAGAACTCCGGAACACAGTTGCATGCCGTATATTCTTCAAGGAGTTATTACAGAGCAACTTATTCATGAATACCGATGGCAGTAGCGTTCTCGTCACACCCACAGGTGCAAGCTGCAATAAAATCTTCGGGGTGGGTGTAGTAAAAGAGGCAGAGAAAAGAGGGAAGATAACGAAGATAAAAATAAGTGACATGACGGCTACGCTTAATATCTATACGGCTAAAGCATTTCACGTGGAATCAGGCGTTTTCCTGGCTTTTGTTGCTAAACTGCATGTGCGTGCGAATACGGGTAAAGGTATTCTCATGATCGTGGAGGAAGCGGCACCGGTAGCAGAATATGTGAGAGATACGGAGATATTAACAACAGCGAAGAGGACAATGGAGCGGGTAGAACTGTTGCGAAACCTTACATTAACTAAGAATGAGTTATCTAATGGTGTGGATCATGCCGAAAATGTGTTGAGGGAACCGGTAAAGCACTACGCGATTGATGATGATAAGCTGGATGCCTTAGCGGAGATGGCAATAAACGCAGTTAAGGGTGTGTGGCAGCATCACAGTAAAACGACAAAGGAACTGGTTTTAGATGTGTTGGGAAAAGCAGGGAATAGTAGTATGGACCGCATGGAGTTAACTAGTGAGTTAGAAAAGAGGGGACTTTTGGAAGAATGGATAGAGGAAATAATCGAGGAGTTAATAGGAGAGGGGCAATGCTATGAACCTGAGGCAGGGACGGTGAAGGTGGTGTAAATATGGAATTGTTTGAAAAAGTGAAATGGATGCAATTGCCAAGGAATATAGTGATTGGCTCTAACGTCCTGGTTGAGATAGGTACGGTGTGCAAACACTTAGGAGTGGGAAAAGAGGCAACGATAGTTACAGGTGCGCATTATACAAGAAAAATAGCAGGCGAGAAAGCATATGAGGTTTTATCTGATGCGGGATACGAAGCCCAGTTGGTAGAAGTGCGAGCGATAAACAGAGAAAGTATAGAGCAGGTGAAAGCGGAGGCAATAGGTGCGAAGTTCATACTCAGTGTTGGTGGTGGAACGGTCATAGATACGGGCAAGATCGCTTCTTTTGAGATGGACATTCCTTTCATTTCTGCGCCTACTATCGCATCGCACGATGGTATAGCGTCATCGCGTGCTTCGGTAAAGGATCCAGAAGGTGGCAGTCCTGTTTCCATACAGACGCATGCACCTCTTGCTGTTGTCGCGGACACGGGGATAATATCGTCGGCGCCTTACCGGTTTACCGCTGCCGGTTGTGGTGACATCATCGCCAACTATACCGCGGTACGCGATTGGCGACTTGCAGAACGGTTGAAGAATGTCGAGTTCAGCGGTTACGCAGCCGCTCTTTCTGAGATGACTGCGGATATGATACTATCGAATTTTAAGGAGATACGGCGGGGAAACCAAAGGACGGCATGGACGGTAATAACTGCACTGGTGTCCAGTGGTGTTGCAATAAGTATTGCAGGCTCCTCAGCTCCGGCTTCTGGCTCTGAACATAAATTCAGCCATGCTCTAAATATAGTTGCCGATAAACCCGCGTTGCATGGTGAGCAATGTGGTGTTGGAACTATAATGATGACATACCTGTATGGCGAGGATTGGCAGCGGATTCGAGAAGTGCTAAAAGATATTGGCGCGCCTACAACGGCAAAGGATTTAGGTATAAAAGATGAATATATAATAGACGCACTTACCTTAGCACACCGGATTAACCCGGACAGATACACAATATTAGGCGAATCAGGACTAACACGAGAAGCAGCGGAAAGGCTTGCGCTGGCTACAGGCGTAATAAATTAAGGATGTGATATGTGGGCATGGAGACAGGTAGAGTCGTAACGTTGATAGGCGCCAAGTTGGCGAATGTAGGTGAAGAGTTCATCTTTTCGGGTGCTGCGACTGAGTGTGAAGAGTGTAAATTAAAAAAGTCGTGTATCAATCTCGATGTGGGTAGAAGATACAGGATAGTGAAGGTGCGAGAAGAGATAAAGCACGATTGTCATATCCACGAAGACGGTGTGCGAGTGGTAGAAGTGATAGAACCGCCAATAAAAGTAGCTATTGATGCTAAACAAGCTATGAAAGGCTTCAAAATAGTTTTTGCGCCTGTTGATTGCGAACTACCGGAACTATTTGATTTATGCCATCCTATGGGCCTAAAAGAGGGCGATAGATGCACTATTCTGAACGTAATAGACGATATAATGGGCGAAAAGAAGGGCCTGAAAATGGTTGAAGTACAGAGAGAAGCGAAATGAAAAGAGAGACGGTAGCGGTTTATCGCGAAGCCCGAGAGAACACAGCGGCACTCAAAACGCATTTGACTCATCTTAACGCTCTCTCTCCGTGTCCTTAGTGGTAAATACAATACAAAATGTTTGTAGGTGTAGATCACGGAACCGTTGGAATACGATTTGCAGTGCGAGATGCCGGAGAAGTACGAGTTTTTGTGCTGGCGAGGAAGGAAGCGGCGGGGATGGACGGCAATGATATTTTAAGAGAAGTAGAAGAAAGTCTGGAAATAAAAACAGAAGAGATCGAACTGGCTGCACTGACTTATTCGATGGGCGATGGTTTCTCAACGATAAAGGATATAAGAACTGTGCGGAATCGTGGTGTAGTAAGTGTAGAAGGGGCGGGCGCAAAGGTCGGTGGTGGTACAAAAGTGTTTAATGCGATAATGACCGCGAACATTCCTACTATCATGATACCAGGGCTACATGCAGGCACTGAACGAATAGACCACAGGATGAAGTTCTTCTCGCATTGTGCAAGCCCGGAAAAGGTGGGTGTTGCATATCACATATACAAAAAAGGTTTCGAGCATTTTATCTTCTCTGACGTTAGCTCTAACACGGTTACGATGTGTGTGGCGGGAGGTGTAATATTAGGTGCAATAGATGCTTGTTTGGGTTCGCCGGGGTTGTATCATGGCCCGATTGACCTCCAGTTATTAAGAGATATTGATTGTGGAAAGCTGAGCGCAAACGAAGCCTTTTCAAGTGCAGGGGTATTACGTAAGAGCTGGTTGAAGGGAAAGGATGATGAATTGGCTCTCGATGCACTAGCTTTGTTTGTTGCGATGGAAATATCGGCGATGTGCGTTCTTATTAATGATTACGGTAAATCTACATACGAAGTTTTCTTGACCGGCTCGGCAGGAGATAGTCAAGAGATGAAGAGTAAAATAGATAATCTATTAGGCGTTAAAACTAAGACTCTAACTCGGTATAGTGCTGCGATAGGATGTGCGGAGATTGCAGAGGACGTTTTTCACGGCGCTACGAACATACTGGGTATAGAAGTAGAATAAAAGTATAAGAAGCGAAAGTGTTGCACCATAATTTTACTACTTCTTGCCCTTTCCGCCCTTTCGCTTCATAGTGGGGCGAATCGCACCACATGCGTCACATTTCACTACCCAGACACGGTCCATCTTAATAATATGCGTGTCCGGTTTCTGACACTCCCAGCATAGCACGTATTCATCCACGAATCGCTGAATTTGGTGTGCCACATCATCCGGCGAGAATCGGCCCTGAAAGATTGCCCTGGTACCTTCACTCTTCCCGGCGGTACCGAGTTCGTTCAGCAGGAACTTCATCACATATCCGGATTCGCGATTTATATAGCTGCAGACAGCGTCAAAATTCTCGAATATCGTAGTCTTACCCTCGATAAACACCTTTACGCGGGGTATAACAAAACGCGAATCCGACGCCTTTGTACTTGGTAATCGAGACAAAGCCCGATCTAATAACATTTCATAGTTGTATTCTTCCATTTCGAGTTGACACCTCTAACAATTTTACTACAATGAGCGCCGAGGAAGGGATTCGAACCCCTGTGTCCCGATGGGACACCGGCTCTCAAGGCCGGCGCTTTAGTCCGCTAAGCTACCTCGGCCCATTTAGGATAGGGCTCTAGGGCTTCTTTTTACCCCACCCGTAGGATTTACGCATTTTGCTCGATCTGCCAAAGCCACATGCCACGCAGTATTTCGCATGTATGCCAAATGAGCGACTTCCACATCTTCTGCACCTAAGGTGCGACTTCTTCTGCCTTTTACCCTTTGACGGAGTACCTTTTACCATGTTTCCTTTTCACCGTGCTCTTTAGTTTTAACCTCTCCTTTACTCGTTTCCTGCTCCTTTAGCTCGGTTGGAGAGATGTACACCACATTATCGCCCCGCACCAAAATCTCACCCATAACGTTCGTAACCGACATATCGGCGCCCAACTCCTCTGCTGTACTCAGTACTAAGTTCATGTGCAGGTCGTACCCGTCTAATACCCCTCTGAATTCTCGGCCACCTCTTAGTTTCACTATAACTGACGATTTCAACGATTTGTTCAATACGTCCAACGGCTTTGATCTATCTACCATGTTCATTACGTCCTTCTTCTTTACTGTGTTAACTTGCTTATACGTACCTTCGTATTTTATAATGTTGCTTTGAATAGATTAATAGCATAGCTTATATCTTTATTTTTGTTTGGTTTTTATTTATCTTCAGAGTAAATCAATCATGGATGGAGAACACGAAAAATGGCTAAGTCTTTTTATGGATACATAGGGGATGCTTGGAAGAGTCCAAAAGAATCATATGTGGGCGAACTCAGGCGGGAAAGGTTAATGAAATGGCGGCGCGAGCCCGCAGTTGTAAAGCTAAATAGACCGACTAGGTTGGACCGTGCACGTTCTTTAGGCTATAAAGCGAAACAGGGGATCATCGTAGTGAGAGCAAAGGTAAGGCGGGGCGATAGAAGAAAGACCCGACCGAAGCACGGCAGAAGACCAAAGAGGATGGGTGTGCACAAAATAAAGCCATCAAAAAGTTTGCAGCGGATAGCCGAGGAGCGCGCGGCGAGGCGGTATCCAAATATGGAGGTTCTTAATTCTTATTGGGTAGCTGAGGATGGTAAAAGAAAATGGTTCGAGATAATCTTAGTTGAACCTGTAAACCCGGTGATAAAGGCAGATAAGACTCTTAATTGGGTTTGTCACAGTACTCATAAGGGCCGGGTATTCCGAGGCATGACCTCAGCCGGGAAAAAGGGCAGAGGGTTAGTTTGAATTAAGCATGAACAGGTCGGGCGTGGTTGATTTACCACTTCACGGTGGATCAGCACCGTATTGGCTAGTAAAGCGTATGAAGGGCTTAGCGCATGCTATGTTTGGGCTGATAGTAGATGAGCATGGCGTGGATGGCTTGATAGAGAAGTTGGCGGACCCGCTCTGGTTTCAGTCGCTTTCATGTGTTTTGGCTTATGACTGGCACAGTAGCGGGACTACAACCGTAGTCTGCGGCGTGTTAAAATCGGTTATCGTGCCCGAAGAATTCGGTATCGGCATTGCCGGCGGTAAAGGTAAAGCCTTAAAGAACACGCTGTCTGATATAGACACAATAGGCGATAAAATGGGATTTAGCGATAGCAAAATAGCAGAGCTGAAATACGCAAGTCGAATATCGGCAAAGGTGGATAACGCATGCGTACAGGATGGCTATCAACTTTACCACCATTCGATGATTATCTCGGAGAAGGGCGAGTGGGCGGTGATTCAGCAGGGTATGAATCCACGTAACCAGTTTGCGAGACGGTACCACTGGCTCTCTTCCGCGGTAAAGCGCTATGAAGAGGAGCCGCATAAGGGCATTGTTGGTGTGCGACAGGAAGAGGAAGTGCTGGATATGACGTCAAAAGCTAGCAGGGGCTGCAAAGAAACTTCGCTTGACCTTGTTCATGCCGGCACGGGCGAATTAGAACGCTTATATAAAGAGCTCGGTGGTGGTAAAAGGATAAGAGCCGGACAGAGAACGCTATTCAATTTCGAGGACGCTACGAAAGATGCGGTTAACGTGGAATACGAAAAGTCGAAGGTGTACAAGTTACCGAAACGAGTGAACTGGGATGCTTTTCGCGTGGCATACGATAGACAACCGGCGAATTATGAGCAGTTCCTGGGCGTACGCGGTGTGGGACCTGCAGCGGTAAGGGCATTGTCGCTTATCTCGGAATTGATATATGGCGAGAAACCTAGTTGGCGTGACCCGGTCAAGTACTCGTTTGCGTTTGGCGGTAAGGACGGCGTGCCGTATCCTGTTGACCGGCGCACAATGGACGAAACAACAGTGATATTACGCGAGGTCATGAAGGAAGCGCGAGAGAAGGTAAAGACTATATGTTGAAAGCGTATTATTTATAAGTGCGATGTGTATCATATAGGGGTCGTGGCCTAGTCCGGAAGGGCAGCGGGCTCCAGACTCGCCGACCGTGCGTTCAAATCGCACCGACCCCATTTTTGCTTCGTACTTGTATAGCGGAATGAACAAAAGCAAATCCAGTGATGAATTACATGAAGACCTGATGAATGAGGGTATCGTCAAAGCAATGGATTATGCAGAGCCCTAAGACCATATCGCATTGGAACTCAAGTTTATGCACTATCTCCGTGAGGAGGAGTTAGCAGTAGAGAAGGGGGAAAAGGGAGTGAAGAGGGATAGTATTATATCGTTCTTTAATGATACCCTGCGGCAAGCCACAGGGAATTCTCAAGATTAAACCAAATTTTCCCATAACTTTTTAGTATGAAAATAGAGTATTATCTTCACGCTCAGGAGTGTTCCTTTGAGTCATGCTGGTTTCTTTATATATCATAAGTCTTTTATGAGAGGTAACAGTAACATGTGTTTAGAACGGGAGGGATGTGCATGTTTTGGGAATTAGGAGGGCTTTTACTAATTTTGGTGTCTTTAGCTATTGTTGGATCTATTCTATTAAGCATTTGTTCAAAAAAGAACCAAGAAATAACAAAAAGGATATATAGTGATGTGCTCATTGGCATGACAGCAGGTGTCGTTGTAGCGCTCTTGATCTCTTTTGAAGGCCTCACGGATAACTGGTTTACCCGCATTTTTGGATTTTTCATATTGGTAAGCATGTTTCTGCTCGTTACTGGTGTAATTGCTTTCGTTATAGTTTACATTATAGAAGGGAAAATTCGTTGAGTTAGCACAAACCTTTTCTAGAAAAGAAAGTGTTTCGGGAAAAGAAAACTGTTGTGAAATCGCGCGTTTTTTACCTTAGCTATACACCTATGTTAAGTTCGTCCTTACTATTTTCTTATTCCTTTGTCACATTTAAAGTTTTTTGTTTTAAAATAAACCCTTTCAGGGTTTTCGGGAATGTGGGCGGAGCCCACGATGTGTGGTCTTGTGGTTAGAAGAAAAGCTAAACAAATTAATCCCTTCTCGCACTCTCAACAAATTTTTCCGCGAAGCCCGTATACGAAGCAGCATGCAGATGTGCGTACGCAGCGAGACAGTTCTTCGTGATAATACCATCCATACCGCCTTTTATTCCTTCGCCTCTCAACATTGTGTATGCGAACTCAACATCATCTTCAAGCGTTATTTCTGAGTGATGGAATTCATGCCCCTTGAACCTGTCACCGCTTCGTCCTATGATACAATCGTTTCGGAACTCGCCGATTACATAATTCACCACTCTCTTCTCGCCAAATTTTACCCTGCCACTTAGCACACCGCACATCTCGTAACTATTGCTTTCTTGCGGTTCTGTATCACGACCCCGTAAACCCTGTACAGGTGCATATTCCAATTCGTCCATCAAATACATCAACCCGCCGCATTCCGCATAGATAACGCCGTATTTATCGTAAAAGCCCTTAATGTCCAGGCGCATCTGCGTGTTTGCGGATAATTCCGCGCCGTAAATCTCCGGGAAGCCACCACCGATATAAACAGCGTCCACACCGTCCGGCAACTGTTTATCCCGAATAGGGCTGAAGAATACGAGTTCCGCGCCTTCCTGCATAAGTAAATCTAACGTATCCTGATAGTAAAAATTGAACGCCTCGTCAAAAGCAACAGCAATCTTGACATACCCACATTCTCGTTTACGCGGCTGGAAAATTTTCGCCACGGGCAAGTTCAGGGCAGGTGCCGACTTTGCAACTTCTAATAGCCTATTCAGATCAACATTCGTCTCTACCGATGCTTTTATCTTTTTCAGTACGCTGTCAAAAGTAGCCTCTCTATATTCACATTCCGTAGCGGTAATCAAGCCGAGATGCCGCATAGAGATGCCTAAGTCACGCTGCCGAGGTATCTTACCGAT